>NZ_CP031941.1:5012500-5290000 GCF_003443655.1 Nostoc sphaeroides | reverse complement strand
AGCAAATAGATAGCAGTTTAGTTTGAGGAGTAAATCAACTAGTTACCCAGTAATTTACGGTTCACTAAGTGTATTAATAATCTCCAAATACTATGGTTTAGATATACTTATCAATGTTTTTCTTGTATTACAAGTTATTCAAATAACTTTAATAGTATATTAATGTTGTAAATCAGAGAATTTTATACTTAAGTACTTAGCAAAAATAATTAATTTTTCGTCAAAAATTTTCCTCCTTAAATAAAATATTTATTAAAAATTTATTCTTCCAACACTGATTAAGAATTTATATGCATGAATTGATGAACATGAAAGCGCCAGTTGGCATAATATTGTGCCAAGTGAGCTTGTCATTGTTGGAAGAATAGTTAAGTATGCTATTGCTGCTATAGGTGTAAAAAAACATTTAACATTTCTTATAAATCTTCCAAATAAATATAGTGTTTCGATATTAGAGGAGTTTGATAGTGGCTAAGACTAGTCTGAATAAAGAGCAACAGATTACTACTTCAGCACAAGGCGCAGTTGACATCAGACAACTATCTACTATTTTGCTTCGGCGACGCTTGCTGATATTGGGGGTTTCCTGTGTAGTTATGTCAGCTGCTAGCCTCCTAGCTTTCATTGCGAAACCTACTTACCAGAGCAATATGCAGATATTGGTGAATTCCAATTTATCTGAAGGCACACAGTCAAATAATATCCCACCAAGAGAAGACACCAACGTTACCGATGTCTACGACGGGCTACGCCTACGCAATTCTCAAGTTGTTGATTCCACTACTCAGATGAAACTCATGCTGAGTTCTAAGTTGCTTCAGAAAACCGTAGATTTACTTCATTCTGATTATCCTGATATTACCTTAGAGTATATCAATGGTCAAACAGAACAGAACAAAAAAGCACCTCTAGAAGTGACTCCAGAAGAGGGAGGTATAGGAGCTAATAAAGTTTTTAGTCAAGTATTTAAGGTTTCCTTCAATGATGACGATCCACTCAAAACACAAAGGGTACTTCAAGCTCTACAAAAAGTCTATCAAAACTACAATAAAGAGCAACAAAAAGAACGTCTCAATCAAGGGCTGGGTTTTGTAAATGTTCGCCTACCTGAAATAAAAAAAGAGGTAACTAAAGCTGAGAAAAATTTGGAACAGTTTCGCAATAAACATAAATTACTCGATCCCGAAGTCCAAAGTAAAATTATTTTAGAATCTCTAGCTGATATTCAAAAACAGCTACAAAGCACTCGTGCCCACCTTCAAGATGTAAACGCTCGTTACGATAATCTAGAGCAACAAATAGCGTCATCATCTCAGCAAAATGCACTATTTTCTTCTCGTTTAAATCAGTCAAGTCGTTACCAAACACTATTGAGTGAAATTCAAAAAACTGAACTAGCTTTGGCTAAGGAGCGGCTGCGCTATACAGACGATTACCCATCGGTACAAAAACTAAAGCAGCAACGCCAAAGTCAACTGTTGCTATTACGAGAAGAGGTGAAAGCTATTACTACTAGCAGTAAAGGTGAAACGCCCTTCAAAGAGCAAATGGTAGGGGTTGAGCCAAAGCTACTAGACGAGTTAATTTTGGTACAGACAACTGTCTTAGGACTAACTGCTAATGAAAAGAATCTAGCCGAGTCAGAGCAGCGACTTCGCTCTGAGCTAAACAAATACCCAAGCTTAATAGCAGAGTATAACCGTCTGTTACCAAAGGTAGAAACTAGTCGTAAAACCCTTGAACAATTACTTCAAGCACAACAGTCTTTGGGATTGAAAATTGCTCAGGAAGGATATAGCTGGCAAGTTTTGGCAGAACCTGCTCTGGGTACTTATATGGGGAGCAACAGATTATTATTTTTGGTGGGAGGGGCGGTAATTGGGCCGATTTTAGGTATCTTAGCAGCCCTGATTTTGGAAAAGTTTAATGACGCTATTTATTGTGTCGGAGATTTAAAGAAACTGACGAATCTACGTGTATTGGGGTCAGTACCAAAACTACCGTCGTGTAATGTCAAAAAGCGGCGGCTGGCCCTACCTTGGAATGGGCGACGAAGCTCAGATTCTTCTATAGTAGAAGCCAGTACTAGATTACCTGTCCATGAAACCCTGGACATGATCTACCAAAATATTCAAATATTAAAATATCCCTTACCCTTCAAGTCGTTGATGTTGACTTCAGCACTACCAGGGGAAGGGAAGACAACTTTAGTATTAGGGCTTGTGGCTAGCGCTACCCGAATGCATCGACGGGTATTAGTTATTGATGCTAATTTACATAATCCTAGCCTGCACAAAATCCTGGAACTATCGAATGATTGGGGACTATCTCTGTTATTAGTTGATGAGACGACAACTCATTTTCAAGATTACATCCAGCCTATTCACCCCTGCATTGATATTTTGACTGCTGGGCCTGAAGCAGAAGACACGGTGAAGTTGCTTAGTTCTCAACGGATGAAAGAACTAATTGAGTTGTTTGAGCAAAGTTATGACCTAGTACTGATAGATGCTCCACCTATCTTAGGTACAGTTGATGCCAGAATCGTGGCAGCTTTTTGCAATGGGATTGTAATGGTAGAGCGCATGGGAAAAGTGACGCGAACTGAACTGACTCAAGCAACAGAAATTTTGAGTCAGTTGAATTTAATTGGAATTATCGCTAATGAAGTGAGCAATTCTAAAAATGTATTGGCATCGTAGACTGAAGAAGACGCGGGGACTAATTTCCCCGCGTTCTCTTTTGGACGATAACTACACCTTGTCAAGCTGACGCATAGCTAATCGGCGGTAGTCACCCATGCGGTGATCGCCGACACTGTCAGACTCAAACTCTAAATTGACAGTACTCTTATAGTAGCCCTTTAAGCGATCGCACCAGGCTGTCCAATTCAACCAGGAAAGTAGTATATTCTCACGCAAATTGCCATCAGAATCGAAATACAATAGCTTTCCGACATGACTAAACTTCATGCTGGGAATACGAGGAACTATATCATTATTGTTCACCGCTCGAAAGAAACGCTCTTTCATCCCCTTATCCAAGGATTGAGCAAAAATTTGATCGCCTACTCTTGGTTGCCCAAAAGTATAAATCCCCGCTATCTCATATTCTGGCATCTCTTGATCGAGAGTTGCACCCGCCAAGGTCGCTAATGCTCCACCTAAGCTATGCCCCGTTATCCAGATGGGCTGGTTATTGTTACGTAGACTTTCCAGACGACCGATTCGCCTCCGGCCAGAGAGACCCAAGGGATTGATAGAAGCCTGCATGAACCATTCCCACTTTCCAGGCGGCTTTCAGCAGTTTGATGTTGGTCATCCAATCCGTCAAATTTTCTGTCCCCCGAAAAGCAATAATGATTTTTTCATCATCACCAACCATAAGACCTTCGGTGTCAGTGTCGGGAAATTCCAGATAATGTTCATGACCATTGATCTGGAAACCCAGTTTTTCTAGTTTAGCTTTACTCTCCTCTGGGGTGCTGTAAGCTGCTTCGGCAAAATAAGCTAAATAAGCTAAATTTCCCTTACTAAAGGTGCGAGTGTTTGGCTCAAACACGCTTTCTAGAAAAGCACCTTCGGAAGTGATTTTAGTGTCTTCTTGTTCAACTTCCGATTTTAATTGCCACCACTCATTGGCATAGGGAGCCTTAGAAATATAACCATCGTAGCGAGTACATCGAGCCAGTCGTTGATTTTTGTAGTGGAGGTTAGTCAGATAAACATCGTCTCCCTGGCGAATTTTGTTGTCACCACTGCGATCGCGTTTGTTGATTTGCCAGCTTTGCTTTTTATTGTGAAAATTATCGATCCAATAGTAACAATCATGGCTATCTACCCAGCAACCCAAGACATTTTGCTGATTCGGCAGCGATTCTGTAGATTTTAGTCGGATCACTGCACCATCAGTTAACTCACCGGTTGAATCTCCCAGAATCTGCAACTGTATATTGTTAGATTCGACTAGCTTTTTATTCTTGCCTAGCTTTTTATTCTTGCCTAGTTTAGGCCAATGATACCGACTGGTTTTGCCCTTACTAAATTGAGTCACATAGTCGCCGTTCATGTGCTGTAAATAGATGATGTCGCCATACTTCAGCACATCGCCAAGCTTTGTAGCAGTAGACTCGGATTGCAAATTAACTACCATATTGTCTGCTATTTTTTGAGAATGAGTTTGATACTTTGTCCAGTAAAATTTGTGTTTTTTTTGAACTAAATTAGGACTTACGCATAAGAGATCCCCCAACCCCCTTAAAAAGTTGGCTCTTTTAGATCCCCCCCTTAAAAAAGGGGGTTAGGGGGCAATACGGTTCAGTTAAGGAAAATTGTAGGTTGGGTTGAGCGACAGCGAAACCCAACAAACCCGCCAAATGTTGGGTTTCGTTCCTCAACCCAACCTACGTGTATCAAGGTTTTTGGCTTTAACTGAACCGTATTGGGTTAGGGGGGATCGAGGTTTCAGGTTTTGAGTGCGTAAGTCCTATAAATGAAAGCAAAATCAGTACTTCGACTCCCTTCGACTACGCTCAGGGCAAGTCGCTCAGTAACAATGTCTTTTCAGACTGACACTAAATACTGATACTCATCAGAATTGTGTCGATCGCAATTCCTGGTTCGATTTGTTCCCGATTTTCCCAGAGTGCTTCTTTGAGCTTGTTAGCAACAGGCTGATCCACACCCATGATCGGGTTATGGCGAACTGAGGTAAGGTTCAAGGTCGTTGATAGCTGTCTGCCATTTCTCGCAGCCGTCATCGCGTCATTCTCCTTCCACATACCCAGGGTTGCATACTCAATATCCCCGCCATCTTCATACTGCTTGTGATTCACCCAAGAATGCTGGAAGGTGCTGATATAGATTACATAAACGCACATTTGGCGCAGGTCTTGCAGGGTTTTAATGTCTAATGTTCCCAACTCTGGTTTGAGAATGGAGTGAGCAGCTAAATCCTTGGACATTGCTTCAATTTCAGACCAGTATTGTTGAATACCAGCTTGATTTTGATCAAAAAAGTCTTTAACATACTTATTGATGATTTGCCAGAAGGCGATCGCTGCTCGGTCATAGTGATTATTAGCGACATAATCGGGCAGTGTGTGCGATCGAGGACTCCAATTACGATAGGTAAGGGTTTGCAATCCTTCTACCAGAATTTTTTGAGTATCCTGATAATTTAGGGCGGTTAATTGGGGAACAACACCCTCTTTAGTTTCTGAACCGACTAATTCGCTTAAACCCTGCTGATTAATCGACAGCAAGCCCTCAAAATGCGGCTCTAACAATTCAATGATCGGGTTATTGACCACATTACGGTAGTAGGCCATTGCATATTGATCGATGTTCAGGTGAGTACCACCTAAATGAGCTACGGTTTCGTGCTGCACAAACTCGGCAGAACGGAAAAGTTTTTTTGCCCATTCCCAATCTTGATCACTAGGACTAAGATTCTGGATCTTCGTCTCTCCGTGTAGGATAAATTCAATGGAATGGACATGAAGTTGTTGTCCATCCAGACAGAAACGGGCTTCAATGAATTGGGGTAAAATCCCGTTTGGATCAACGCTCACGCCACTAAAATCGTAACGAATAACATACTGCCAAGGCTGATTTTCTACTCGCTTCAGCTTACCCGGACTGAAACCATTCAAACGACGCTCGACAAAAAATTCATCACTAAATTTATCGGGACGCAGACGGGTAAGATTAGGTATCAGGTAGGAAATAGTATTAAGCTCAGTTCCCCCACTTTTTAGGTTAGGGGCAGTTAGAATTTGACGAACTCCGCCTAGTCCGTACAAGCTAGACTTAAAGTTGTACTGCCATTTAATGCTTGGTAGCACAGTGGGGGGAAGGGGTTTGGTGACATCAAAGGTAGGTATGTTGGACGCGTAGATGAATTTTTCTTGATTTGCCTTTCTTTGCTCAGAAACGGTCATGTTTAATACCTCTAAAATCTGGATAGAAAATGGGTTCAATGCGATCGCCTAAATCGGGGTTTCTCCCTCGATAATTCTTCTTTAGGACTTACGCACGAATTATGGAATAACGAACCGCAGAGGCGCAGAGGGCGCGGAGAAATTAGAGTTTGAGAGATATTTTGCGTAAATCCTTAAAAAAGTGAGACTTTTGGAATTACGTCAGAAGTCTGCTAAATGCTGATACTCATCATCAGCTTCTCTAGGGGAAGTCCTGGTTCAATTTGAGCGCGTTGTTTCCAGATTGCATCCTTCAGTTCAGCAGGCCCCACATCCATAATTAAGTTGCAACGAACCGCCGTCAGGTTTTGCATAGACAATATCTGTTTAGCGTGTCTGGCCGCTAACAGGGGGTCAGTGTCTTTCCACGCACTCATGGTCACATAATCAACGTCGCCAGCATCTTCAAATTGCTTGTTATTGACCCAGGAGTGGTAGAAAGTGCTGTTATAGATCACATAAACACACAAATCCTGGAGGTCTTGCATGGTTTTGATATCGAGAGTTCCCAATTCTTTTTTCAGAATGCTGTTGGCGCTCAGGTCTTCAGACATACCGACAATTTCTGACCAGTAACTTTGAATGCTTGCACGGTTGTTGGCAAAGAAACGACTCACATAGTCAGTAATGATTCGCCACATCGTGGATGCACTGCGATCAAAGTGGTTGTTGGTAACGTAATCGGGGAGAAATTGCGATCGCGGATTCCCATTACGATAGGTCATATTACTCAATTCCTGGCGAATCAAGACATACATATTGTCAACATCCACACAGGAGAGGAAGGTAACAGCACCGTCTACATCCTTGCCATCTTTATCCTTGTATCCCAGAATGGCAAATACACCCCGTGTATTCATATTCAGGACAATTTCCAGATGGGGTTCGAGTAACTTTTGAATGGGATTGTTGATGACGTTGCGGTAAAACGCCATTGCATACTGATCTATATTCAGGTGGAGACGACCCAGATGTATTCCCGTTTCGTGGTAGAGAAATTCGGTACAACGGAACAGTTTTTTCGCCCATTCCCAGTCTTGATCGCCGGGGCGTTGGGTTTGGACTTGGGTTTCACCAAAGAGGGTGTATTCGATGGAATGGGGGGTTAGTTGTTGCCCTTCCAAACAGAAGCGAGCTTCAATCAATTTGGGCAAAATGCCGTGGTTATCAATTTTTTGAATGCCACCCATGTCATAGCGGATGACATATTGCCAGGGCTGGTTTTGCACTCGCTTGAGTTGACCAGGGTTGAAGCCATTGAGACGGCGTTCTACAAAAAATTCATCACTGTATTTGTCGGGACGCAAACGTGTCAGGTTTTCCGGCGCAGTCGCAATTTGTTTAGCTGGCAGTTTGGCGGGAATTTTCGTAGGGTCGCCGCCATTTTCCATCAAGACTTGCCGTACCAAGACATCCTTGGTTGCTCCTCCCAAACCATAGGCTGATTGATAAAAATTAGCCAGCCAGCGTGCTGGTGGGTGTACTTCAGATGGAAGCGGTTTAAAGGCATCTAAAGCCCGAATATCACCAATTTTGCCTGCATAGCTAAATTTTTCTTTGGGATTTAGAATAGCGATCGGCAACTTAGATTTGCTCCAAGTGGCGCCAGCAATCATGCCAAAGTTATCAGAAAAACAAGAATCGTAGGCTATTTCCCCTGAACCCTTTTCCAGTAACCAATAGCCAACCAATCCTGGTTCAATATTTTCTAAACGGCGAGAGAGATTGGCTTGGATTTCGGCGGCGGTGCGAGGGATGTTCCAGATGCGGAGTTCTGCCAGTTGACCAGCAAAATAGGAATTATCGACATAACGTTTGCCAATCAATAAGTCTGCGTCGGAGTTGTCGGCGAACGCTCCTTCGATTTTAGCTGCACCTTGAGACTGTCCATTAACAAACAGTTCGACCTGCTGGTTACTGACAACCACAGCTAGGTGATACCACTTTTCAAGGGCAATCTCTGTCTTGGTAGTTCCTCCGAAAACCAGATTGCGTTTATCCTTTGTGGAGTAGATAAACATCGGCAGTTTTGTACTTTCTTCAATAAAGAGGCCATAGAAAATCGCCGCCTTATCCAAAGAAGGTTGACCTGGTTTGTCTGGTTCGGCGGGATTATATTGCTTTGTAAAAATTGCACCACCTTGGTAGGAACCTAAATTGACCCAGGCTTCCAAGGTTAGTGTTTGAGTTAGATTGAGAAACCTCAGTCCTTTGTCAGAACTTTGCCCCTTACCACAGGAAATATAGTCATCTTTGCCATCAAAGGAGAGAACAGATTGTTGCTGAGTTTCCAGCTTTACAGGGAGTTCTGCTTTCGTCCAAGTTGTTTCGTAGAGTTTGCCATTATTGCCAGCAATAGTGCGATCGCTTACATCTCCATCTAAAGGAAAATAACCAACCAATCCTCGTTCACTACCCACTAGACGGCGATTCATCTGCTGTTCAATTTCTAATTGAGTGCGGGCTTGATTCCAGATGCGAAATTCCGCGAGAGAGCCTTTCCAATAGTTAGTAGCACTAGCAAAAGAACCAATGACAAATTTTTGAATTCCACCTAACAATCTCTTCTGTCCACTACCTTGATGCCAGACTTTGCCATTTTGATAAATGTACATTTGTCCGGTGACAGCATCTTTGACAAAAGCCCAATGAGTCCAGACATTGTAATCAGTAAGTTGCACTGGTTTTTCAATGCGATCGAACCCATTCTGATTACCTGCATCCCAAAAAATCCGAGTATCTGCGATGTGTTTCCAAGGCAGATGAATATTTAAAACCCGGACATTTTGAGCGTTATAAGCCTCCAAAATACTGGTTTGTTGGGCGAGACTATTTTCTCCTTTAGCCCAAAATTCGATGGTGATTGCCTTTTCAATAGAAGGAAACCCTTTAGACAATTCAACACGATCATTCACACCATCAAAAGTGAGAACAAAATTTTGCTCAGACATGAATTACTTCCTTCCTAAATGCCTAATTGAGCGCTGCAAATAATCAATTTTAGACGATTATTAAAAGAGTTTAGGAATAGCAATACTAAACTCCAAACCCAAATCTCAGCTTCCAAAATTGGAGCGATACTTGATACTAAATTACAATTCAAAAGTCTGGTATGTAGTCCAAAAAAGTTATTAGCACTTAGCCTTCGTATAACTAGTTTAAATGTAGCAGCTTGCTTATTGGCACAGTATTTTTACTGGAAAAATAACTAATGACACATTTATTTTATAAATTCCGGTGTACCTTTTTTGTTGAAAAGTGTAATTTCGGGAAAAAAAGTTAAAGGTTGCCAGTCAATACTGCGTAGGTTTTGGCAAGAGACGCGATAAATCGCCGTCTTTACAATAATCAGTCCTTTGTAGAGACGGGGATTTATCGCGTCTTTGTGATGTAGGGTCTGTCATGATAAAACCTTATCCGAACCGTATTAGGTTGCCAGTAACATTACTGCTGACAACAGTTGCTCAAGGGTAAAATCACTGACTCCTTCACCGAATTTTAGATTTTAAATTTTAAATTTTGGATTGAAGATTTCTACCTGATAGCTAAAGCAAAATGCATAATTAGTAGGAGGTGGCAACCTCCTGCGTTGGAGAAGTGTCTCATCTTAAAGTAGTAGACGCCATAGTTAAGAGCGTCAATTAGATACTAGTGTGATTAGATGATCAGCATGAAATTCCAACTTTACTTAGGCTCTTTATTTTCCCAGATTAAAGTACGTCATTGGTGGGTAAGTGTCCTCTTGTGGATAGCTTTGGTTGCCCCAGCTCAAGCGTCTGTAATCCTACGGGTTGCAATTGAGAGGGGGGTTAATCAGGTAAAAGTGGGCAGTTCCACCACTGGGATCGTCAAGGATAGTACTGGTAGGACTCTCGGACAGTTGCCAGCGATGAGTGCATATTATGCCCAAGCTATTCCGGGCGGAGTTGCTTTAGATAAGTGGCAGTCTGGTTTATTTTGGATTGAGCCAACTGGTAAAGGATTCGTTTATATTGGCGATCGCTGGTATCGGGGTAGAACTCTGGTTGTTCCCACAGACAAAGGCTTAACGGCTGTTAACTGGGTTGATGACCAAGAGTATCTCTACAGCGTTCTTGGTGGGGAAATGGATGCTAGCTGGCCCCAAGAAGCTTTAAAAGCCCAGGCGATCGCAGCTCGCACCTATGCTCTTTACGAACGAGAAAAACAACGGAATAATCCCGTTTACGATTTAGGCAATACCCCCGATCGCTGGCAAATTTATAAGGGCGTCATCAGTGAATCTCCTGCAACTTACAAAGCAGTTGATGAAACAGCAGGACAGGTACTAACTTACAAAAACCGGATTATTCTCTCAGTTTTCCACGCTTGTTCTGGGGGACACACCGAAAACGTTGAAGACGTTTGGGGAAATGCGTTGCCGTACTTGCGGGCTGTTCAAGACTACGATCAAAATATCAGCGCGTGTAATTGGGTAAAAACCTTCTCGCCCAGTGATATTAGTGCTAAATTCCCTGAGGTAGGCAATGTGACGGCAATGATTCCAGAAACATTCTCGCCTTTTGGCAGTGTTAAAGTCTTGAAAATTGTCGGTAGCAAGGGCACAAAAGTTCTACAGCGCGAGCAAGTGCGGACAGCGCTGAAGCTAAAAAGTACCCGTTTTAGCGTCACGAAGGGAGCCGATGGCAATTTTGTACTCCAAGGGCTTGGCTTTGGTCATGGTTTAGGCATGAGTCAGTGGGGAGCATACAATCTAGCTCGGCAAGGAGTGAACCACCTGCAAATTTTGGGACATTATTATCAAGGTGTAGCCTTAACACCAATTCAGGCGAAGTAAAGAGAAAGTTAGGAGTTAGGAGCGATGCCCTGAGCCTGCCGTTCGCGCAGCGTCTCGTAGAGAAGGGTTAGGAGTTAGGAGTTTAAATAAATCTTAATTATTCACTCCTCACTCTTAACTGTTAACTCTATTCTCCACTCCCCCGTTCCAAGCGCCGTTGCCATTCAGCGTCCATTTTTGCGGAACGCTCAACTTCTTGGTCGAGTAAGTCAGTTTCGCTAGAATACACTAAATCTTCGTTGCCAATGACTTTTTCTGCTGCAAATTGTTGGGCATAGTTGATTTTTTGTTGCAAAGGTGCATCAGGACTTGCTAATATCCTTGATCTGGAAATGCGATCGCGGTTGCGATCGCCTATTTTGCGATTACGCCACTGAATCCAGAAATAACGCAATAACGGTATGCTTAAGAAACCTGCTCCGTAAGCCAATAGTAGCCAAGAAATTCCTTGCACAAAAGCTACCAGTCCACCTAATTGGGCAGCAATAGTGCCATCTCCCAACAAACTTCCGAGTACTAAGGCAAGAACAAAATTTAGTACACCCAACCCAGCACTCAGCATAATTTGCCCTGAACTTGCAGCACTAAAACGCCAAGGAAATTCCTCCAAGTGATCTGATATTGCATGACGGCGCTTTTTAACTGCACTCACCTGCAACTCTGGGAAGTAATAAACAATTTGCCCTTCTGGACTTACCCCCGGTTGCCCATTAAATCGCGTCAGAACGGGCAGCATATAATCTTCGTACTCTCTTGTATATCCCTCGCCAATGTCATCCAAATATGGGGCAATTTGTTCTGCTACTACTGCACCACGGTTATTCCGAATCACCGTAGCAATTTCTTGCCACCGACGTTCTTCTAAGTTGGCGTTAGGATTACCATCGCCAAACAAAAACGAAAACACAGCTTCAAAGAAATTTAGATCGCTTTCTTCTCGCCTTTCACGCCGTCGTTCCTGATAGTGGGTGTCATAATTTGGGCTAAAATACCAGAATAAATTTGGAAAATAGAAGAACCCCCCACCCCCAAAACTACTGCCCCGATTGTCGCCGTCACGATCTGAATTGGCAGCAGTAATGATCATGAAGATGGTAACAGTTATAAGGGCGATGGAAACAGTTAAGAAAATTCCAAAAGAAATGCGAATCAGATAAAACACAACACTCCAGACCTTTTTCCACCATTCCTGCAATCGTAACTGGAAGTATTTATTACGCAAAATTGCTCGAAAATTTTGTGGAAAAAGGTAAACTATATCACCTGAATCCGCCACTTGCAAATGTCCCCCAGCATCAGATGCCAGGGCTAATAAGCTTTGATTAGCTTCAGCGACGTTCAATCCTGCCTGGGTTGCCACATCACCAACAGTGACACGGTAGCCCAGTTTTTCCACAGCTTGCATGATGGTGGGACTAGGAGCCATTGCTCTCCCCTCCTGTTGAAACTTAATTGCCTTTTCTTAAGTATAAAGTTTTATTTGAAGCGACTTGGTAGGGGTAGAAATAAAGCATGAAATCATTAAAAATAGAAATTCTTACTATTTCATCTATATGAAAGCCATTGTCAGTCCATACTTTGAAGCTCAAGGCCCTTCGCAATTTATTCAAAGAGGACGCTTCGTTGAACACCCCGATGTAGCGCTAAGGGGTCGGCAAATTCTTTTGGGGTTGTTGGAGGGAGGATGCGAAATAGAATTTGCACCGCCGCCAGAACTCTGCATCTCAATCCTTAGCGAATCAATCCTTGCAGTACACGACACTAAATATATTGACTATCTCAAGGTTGCTTGGTCGCATTGGTCACAAATTCAGAATGCTAGCACTGAAATATTTCCCAATATTTCTCCAAACCGCCATATGGTCAATTTCAACGAAAACCCTGTTGCTTTAGCGGGATGGTACATTGCTGACTGTGCCGCACCAATCGGACAATTCACATGGGAAAACTCACTAGGTAGCGTATCTGCGGTGATTGTAGCGACATCTCTGATCAAAGCTGGGGAACTGGTTGTTTATGCTTTGTGTAGACCAAGTGGACATCATGCTTGCCGCGATATGGCAATGGGTATGTGTTTCTTAAATAACAGTGCCATTGCTGCTGTTGAGCTTCGTAAGCAATTTGACCGAGTGGCAATTATTGATATTGATATGCATCACGGTAACGGTACGCAGCAGATTTTTTATCAGCGTAGCGATATTTTAACAATCTCGATTCATGGCGATTCAAGAGATTTTTATCCCTTCTATAGTGGCTTTGAAAAGGAATGTGGCTCAGGCGATGGCGAAGGATATAACTTGAACATTCCACTGCCAAAAGGAAGCAATGAGGCTTTTTATCTAAAAGCTCTAGAAAAATCTGCCAGCAGAGTGTTATCGTTCAAGGCTGAAGCTTTGGTAGTGGCGACAGGTTTCGACACCTTTAAATCTGATCCTCTGGGTTGCTTTGCGCTGGAGTCTAATTCCTACTATAAAATCGGTAGAATGATTCGCTGTTTGAATCTACCGACACTATTTGTGCAAGAGGGTGGATATTTCGTTGAAGCCTTACGGGAAAATGCTCGGCAACTCGTTAAAGGTTTTGAAAACGTTTGAATAGTAGCTAAGGGAACTCCAAAAAATAAATTATTCCACATTAAAGTCGTTGACTGTTGACTGTTGACTGTTGACTGAAAACTCGTGAACCGTCAACGGTCAACGGTGAACAATAGCAATGGAATATTTTTTTACTTGGAAGTCCCTAATGCTGGTGTAGCTAGTTGCTGTTCATTAACGAAATCTTTACATAAATTTGGTAAATCAACACTAAAGTGAATCAGCCAACAAATAACCTGACACACAACATGTTATAATAATTTGCCTCAGCTTGGTTAACCAGCAAATTTTCTGCTCAAATATGGTTCAGTATACTCTCGCTCAAAGCCCAGAAATTATCCTTACTGTTTCTGGAAAAGATTCAGCAAAAGCCCGTGATAAAGCAATGGATCAGTTAATGGAACTGATGGATACAGGTAAGCTACCCACGGAACTGGAAGAAGGATTTGGCCCTCAACAATTAATTGAGGTTAAAGAGTCAACTATTGATACTGCTAGCGGTGAGGATACAATTACACAAGCTGTCCAGGTTCTAAGTAACCTAGCGACACTCAAGTTGAAAGTTCAGGAGTCACGAACTGAAGCGTTGGAAATTCGCAAAGCGGTTGATGTTCTGTTCACCGATGAGTCGGTGACTGAAGAGGAAATTACTCGACTCAAGGAAGGTTTTAAAGTTCTCAAAAATTTTGCCCAAGCTAATGTGCGTTACCAAGAAGCGCGATCTAAAGCAGAACAGGCTCGACAGACTCTGGATCAAGCTCTCAAATCGCCTGACAAGTAACATTTATAGACTTAGATGTATTGAGAAGCATCTTAAAAATGTAATTAAAAACTCTAAAAGACAGGCTGTTATACCTGTCTTTAGATTTACTGGGGCGCTAGGATTCGAACCTAGGGATGGCGGGACCAAAACCCGCTGCCTTACCACTTGGCTACGCCCCAACAACTTTACTCTAGTTAATATAGCAGTTAGACCTGGGTTATTGTCAAGTACTTTTATATTTAATTTCAGACAAAGGGTTTTTACAGCAGAAAATTGATTGGTTTGAATTCCTACAGTTCAAGTTAAGTTGACGCAAACAGGCAATGGCAATTGCAAATCTTGCCGTAGCACTAGTATGCGCTGAGTTGAGTGACCCACGGCTACCCCCGTCAACGCGTCTATCTCGGCTTCGGCATTTTGGTATGATTCGTTTGCAGACAGTCGTAAGCAACATTTTTCCAATAAAGGACTGAGTTAACTACGTGGCTTCAATCCTAATCGTTGTGCTTGTTTCGCTTTCAACTTCAGCACCCCCACACAACTTTTCACTCTTCGGAGTTTACCTATTTTGGTTCCTGTTGTCTGTTCAATAAAAAAAGGGCGATTTCGGGACTAACTCGTTCTAACATCTGAGTTCGCACTGTTTTTTCAATGCTTTCAAGATCGGTTAGTGTAGTTTTGTCCGTCTGTTCATATAGAAGGGTTGCTAGTTCTTTTAAGCAGGCTTCTAGACGTGCTTGTTTTTCGGGTGTCATGTTTTAGATGGGCGGTTTAAGTATTCCCCTACATTCTCCCAACAACTAGTGTATCTGCCAAAGAGGGATGCTCCTGAGATAAAGGTACTTATGCCAACTCTATACAGGCTCCTCAATATTTAGAGTTCCTCAATATTTAGATGCGTTTGCCCTAAGTCATTACCTGCTTAAATATTGCATCCGCAGAATTTTGGTTATGCTCAATACACAAATCAACATCTTTTCTTATCACATTAATATCAGCATCAATTTCATTTAATATTTCAGATATATGCGTGCCCTTCGAGATATCTATAACCATCCGCATTAGACCTGCATCTGAAAAGATACTGGTTATTTTATCATGCTTTAGTGTATCTACTACCGCAACTGGTATTGAACCACAAAGCATTGCAAACATCAGTACATGTAACCGATTGCTAAAAGTCATGTAGGCGCGAGAATACAAATCATACATAGATTGAGTATTTATCTTTTCTTCAATAAAAATTACGTTACAATCATCTTTATATCTATTACTAATATCTTTACAAATTTCATAATCAAGATCAACTTGATAGGAAATTAGCAACTTTTTCTGCCATTTTTTACCAACCATAGAAACAATTTTGTCTAAAACCGGAAAAAGACTGTTCTTATATATATCTGGATCGTCAAAAGAATTAGTAGAGTTTCTAAAACTAAATATTACGTATTCATCGTGTAACTTAACTAATTTATTACTCGCGTATGGAGTTTTCATCAACCAAGCCAAATCAGGAAAAATTTCAACTTTATTTATCCCTAATTTCTTTGCATAATCTTCTGATTTTGTGTCTCTAACTGAATAAAAATACATAAATTTAGATCTCCACCTTTCTGCTAGCTGATCTAGTTTTGAAAAGGGTCCAATGGAAACTCCAAATCTACATATACGAACACCAAGAATCTTAAATAAAGCCAAGCTTGTTATTTGTTTTATTGTTTCAATTAAGTACCTAAAATAATCTATCTTAGGATTAGGAATACTAAAACGATGTCCTGGAGTTAGAATATAGTAAATTTCGTTATTTGAATAAAATAATGCTTTCAAAGCAAGTACTAACATTAAAATACTAAATTTATTTCCGTACTTGCTAGCTTTTTCATCATCTTTTATATCTAATTCCTGACAAAACCACTCTGGAACTCCTCGTTCATTGATAATGATAGTTCCATATTTTCTTAAGTTATCTAATAAGATTTTAATGATCATCACATCTCCCAGATTTTCGTATTGAGTCTGGGCAGTAAAAAAAAATATTTTCTTTCTTTGACTATTTTTCACGTAAAATTACTCCGGCTAAGATTTAAATGTTACTTAAGACAATTAATAGTATACAGTATTTGTTTTAATTTTATTTGTCAAATCGTAATCAATTTTATCTTGACTGCATTAAGCTAACGGGCTATATTTCTTATCTGCCAAAACAATTTTGGTGCAATCAAGAAAATAGACAAAATGTATACAATTATACCAATAAATAGAGAAATAGCTAATACTGCCGAGGAACTTATTAAGTTACTCAAAAAATATTTGATAACAAAGATTACAAATAACATAACTATCGTTCCAGCTAACGAAGCAGCACCCTGGCGCAGATAAGTCAGCACATTAATATGGATTTGTTTCCAAATTACCCAAATAAGAATAGGCGCTATCAGGTACATTCTAATCACAAAAGCAGATGCAACAGCCACAATTCCCCATCGGACTGCTATGGAAAACCCAATAACATTGATAACAGCTTGAATGAAATCCATAGCTAGCTTATATGAAGGTTTTCCGACTGCCATTAGCACAGATCCATTGAAATAGAAATATGCGTAAGCAATACCAGTAAGGTTTAAAATTTGCATTACTGGCACACTGGGTAACCATTTTGTTCCAAATACAACTTCTACTATTTCAGGTGCTAATATCAATGTGCCTAAGAAAGCTGGAAAGGTAATCAAACTTGTTAGTTGGATTGCTTCATAAAGCGCATTTCTTAATCTTTCTGGCTCGTGCTGTAACTTTGAAAATGTTGGCAAAGTAACTTTTGCTATGGTGCTAGTTAGCAATTCTGTCAATATTGAGAACACGCGATAAGCAATGGTGTAATAGCCTAATGCAGAAGAACCTAGAAAATAACCGATTAAAAAGTCATCGGAGCGACGGCTAAAGAAGTAAAATAAATTCATCCCCATCACATTCACTCCGAAGGAAAATAGTTCCTTGAAGTGTCTTACCGAAAATCTTAATTTTGGTCGCCAATCACTTACCCACCATATTATCAAAACTCCTGCCAAATTATTAGATAATTGCTGACCGACAATACTCCAAACTCCAAATCCCATCAACGCCATAGTTATGCCTACTACACCGCCAATGGCTACTGCCACTAGCGATCGGGTGGCAAGAGTTTTAAATGCTAGCTTCCGCTGAAAGATTGCGTTCTGAACGCTACTGAAAGCAGTGATTAAAAATCCAATAGACAAATAGCGGATGATTGGTATTAACTGTGGCTCTTTGAATAAGTTACTAACGAAACTAGCACCGCTAACACATAGTATTGCTAGTAGTACGCTGATTCCCAAATTAGCCCAGAAGGCAGTATCTAAATGCTCTACTTCTAAGTCCTGACGTTGAACAATTGCTTGAGTAAATCCCTGATCGAAAAAAACTTGGAGAAATGCCAGAAATACACTAGCTAATGCAATCAAACCAAAAGTTTCTGGACCTAACAAACGCGCAAGTATAAAGAAAACAGCGAATGAAATTACCTGCCGTCCCCAACTTTCGATGGCAGACCACAATACTCCTTTAACAGCCTGTTGTCGTAAATTTGATGAACCTTGAGGTGATGCCATTACAGAATTGACCCATGAAACGACTGAGAATGTTTGATTTTAATCACCATTTTTTTTAATAAAGACTCCTATTAAACAACTTAATCAGAGCAATTGTTTACTAGAGCGCCATAATGATGGAATACTCTAAAAATTTACTGATGAATTTTGAGAGTTTTTATATAAAACGCTCTGTTACTTACATTTTCTGGCTTGAACTGGTATCTAACTTTGCTAGTTATTGGTTACAACAACATAAATTAATATTTTTGGTTAATAGAGTTAACAGCCGTATCATACCAACAATGCCATGTACAATAGAACACATATTTGTTTTCTTTAATCCCCAGTCTCGTGCAGGAAGACTGCTGCAATACGACTTGATGATAGTAGTTGCTTCGTAGCTAGCCATATAAATAGTGGAATAGTTTTAGCATAGCGACCGCAAAGCCTGCGTGGTTCTTGAATCCATCGATACAGCCATTCAAGTCCTAAGTCTCGAACTACGCGGGGTGCCCGCTTGTGAATTCCTGCATAAACTGGGAAAACTCCACCCAGTCCAATCATTACAGCTTCTATCTTACCTTTATGTTGAGCTATCCAATTTTCTTGCTTAGGACATCCCAGAGATACTAATACGGCGCTAGCACCACTAGAGTTAATTTTTTGAACCAAAGCTTCGTCTTCAGTTTCAGTCAGGGGGCGAAAGGGTAGAGGTTCCATCGCCGCAATATTCACCTGCGGAAATTCCCACTCTAACCTTTTTCGCATCCGAGAAAGAACTTCTGTTTGCGAACCTACAAAGAAAATACTAAGATTTTGTGTTTGAGTTAGCTGACACAATGCTAGGAAAATATCCATTCCTGCCACACGGTCTTGATAAAGCGCTCCCATTTTTCGCATCATCCATACCAGAGGCATACCATCAGGAGTAACTATGTCTGCATTTCGTAATACGTTAGCAAACTCTGGATTCCAATGAGCTTCAATGAGCATGTGTACATTGGCTACATATACAGTTTTACTCTCACGCCTCCTCGCCCACTTCAGTATTGTTTGTACTTGATCGTCAAAGCGTAAAGCAGTAATAGGAAAATCCAGTACTTTTTTAGTAGGTAGAAGCATTCTTGCCACCATCAATAACTCCTGTGTCCAACAAAAAAATCCATAGATTATCTAGACCATTCCGAATATTCAAGAATTCAGATAAAATGACTCCTGACTTTTTGTAGCCTTGTGTCATCGTTGGAAGTTAACACATGGAGATGCAATTGCTTTCTTAGTATACTTTTGACTTAACCCTTAATATTAGAATTATTGGCTGTTGTGTCTTAGTTTACTGTTTTAAGCTAGAGATTTCAGACGCTGCCTAGCAAAATTCATACTTCCTTCATAATTTTTTTTTGATTTGTTCATCCAAACATTACAATTGCGATATATTCCTATAAAATATATGTAAATTTGTAGTATCTTATACATTTTTTAATTACATAGTAAAGTGAAATACTAGACACTCAACTTGCCTATTTTGATACGTAAATATGCGCTTAAGAGGTAGAATTAAAATTAAATTAGTATAGTTTTTTCTTATGACTTTCCAAGTTTATTGCAAATTTAATTTAGTCTAGATATTGAAAAATCCCTGAATTTTATTTTTTTCTGAAATAAAATCCCAAAAAACAAGGGGAAGATAAACTTATCTTCCCCTGCTTTATTGTTTTTGTCATTGTCTGGTTTGTTAGCTTCTTTGAGTCTTTGTCGTAACATTTGCCTTTGTTTTTTGAGTTGCCTCTTCCTTGCAGAACCGCCTCTACCTTTGTCGTTCCTGCCTTCTTTACGGGGAGACTCCCATCTTTTCAGGCGCATAACTTTTTTACCTCTTTAGTAGTTATTTGGTAGTGGGCAGGAGGAGAATCGAACTCCTATGACCGCAAGGCCGCCACATTTTGAGTGTGGTGCGTCTACCAATTCCGCCACCCGCCCATATATCCAACCTTAACTAGTATACTCTAATTAAGTGATTTTGTAACAAGTCTGAAAATTAATTTTCAAAGTTTTCCTGGAATAATAGGTCTAAGAATTTTCTGGCTTACAGGCGTGACAGGGTCAATAAACTAGGGTCAATATCCTGTAGTTTAGCGCAGCCGCTAAGTGCCATTCCCAGATTTAACTCATCTTGTAGTAGTGAGATGACATGAGATACACCAATTTGCCCTGCTACTGCTAGTCCCCACAAAATGGGCCGTCCGATTAGTACCGCTTTTGCTCCTAATGCCAGAGCTTTGAGAATGTCTGTGCCCCTACGGATGCCTCCATCCAACAGGACTTCTACTTTACCATCTACTGCTGCTACTATTTCAGCTAGAGCGTCTAAAGAAGCGATCGCACCATCGAGTTGTCTGCCACCATGATTGGAAACAACAATTGCTTTGGCTCCATATTCTACAGCCCGAACAGCATCATCTCCTCGTAAAATTCCTTTGATGACTAAAGGGAGTGGAGATAAAGACTGCAACCATTCCAAATCGTCCCAAGTTACTGCTGGGTTTAGCTGTTGGGCAAAATAGGTAAATAATCCAGATTCGCCTTTTTCATGAGAAATATCTAGCCCTGAGATGGTGGCGAGATTAGCCAGATGTAAGTGTGAGGGTAGGGCAAACTCGTTACGTCTATCTCTTTCTCGCTGTCCGAGAACAGGTGCATCTACAGTTAGACAAAGTGCTTTGTAGCCTGCTTTATAGGCTTTTTCTACCAAAGCACGAGTTAATTCCCGATCTTTATGGATGTAAAGCTGGAACCATCGCAGAGAATCTGGAAATTTATCACATGCACTCGCCACTTCTTCCATGCTCTTTGTGGCCATTGTACTTAACACCATGCCCACACCAGCTGATGCCGCGGCTAATGCTGTGGCAATTTCTCCATCTGGATGGGCTAGACATTGAAAAGCCATCGGCGCAATTAATAAAGGTAATTGCAGGGGTTGCCCTAATATGGAGGTAGTGAGATTGCGTAGGCGTAGCCCGTCGTAGACATCGCTTACATCGACTAATACACGAGGTCGCAACTTGACTCTCTCAAAAGCAGCACGATTATCTCGTAATGTAATTTCGTCCCAAGCACCACTACTATAGTAATCAAGCGTCATTTGAGAGAGATGATCTTTTGCTAGCTTTTCGTACTCAAACAGATTTATGGGTTGAAAGCGATCGTCGTTGGGTAGAACTGTCATGGTAGAGGCTGTGGGTTAAGCAATGGGATGTTTTTTAATCCGATTGTCCGATTGAAGAAGCTTAAGGAATAAGAATTAACGTGACTTCGACAAGTCTTATTTGACCTCTCCCCCAACCCCTCTCCGACACGGAGAGGGGAGCAAAAAGCTGAATTTTTCATTGCTCCTCCTTTTCCGTTTCCCAGAGGGAGGCTGGGAGGGAGAGGTTCATCGAACTCACGTTAAGAATTAAATAACATACAATTTATGTCCTTGGTTTACCTCACCCTCAATCCCTCTCCTTTATAAGGAGAGGGAAGCTAGATAATTGATGAAGTTTTGCATTTTATTTAATTCACGTTACTAAGTAATCATCGATTTCTTTGTAAAGCTGGAAAACCCAGCATCTCCGACTGAGTTCTTCTAAAGGAACCTATTTATTGACACTCTCCGACCTGAAGGTGCGGAGATTCTTAAGACTTCACAATCTTAATATCCTGATTGCTCAGGTTCCCAAACTCACCACGTTTGCTCATGGAGCGTGGTAATATCTTTTGGGCGTTTAGCTGTCGAGCAGCAAGTTTCGCAGAGTCCCCGCGTACTATCTCAAAACCTCTATCCCTGATTGTCTTGGCTGCACCTATGTCAGCGTGTTCGTGATCCCCGCACTGGGTGCAGATGAACTTCTCACCATCACGATTAGACTTATCAACATGCTTACATTTTCTGCATTCTTGGGATGAGTGTTTGGGGTTAATTTTAATTACGACCTTTCCAAGCTTTGCAGCGAGATACTGAATCTTTAAAATCAACTCACCCCAGCTTGCATCAGAGATAGCGCGATTTAATCCTTTTTTTCTAGATTGTCCGTTTTTGAGAAATCTACCAGTTTTTTCGTCAACTTTAATTTTACATCGCCTCATCATTCCCGAAACATTGAGGTCTTCTAACGCAATAGCATCAACCTTTCTAGAAACTATCTTATTAGCAACATGCCACTGGTAAGCTGTTCTTTTGTCTACAGTTTTCTTATGAAAACGTCCTAAATTATTGGCTGCTTTTTTACGGTTTTTACTGCCTTTAACTTTTTTGCTAACTCTCCTTTGTCTAATCTTTAAAGTCCGTTTAGATTTCTTGTTGGTTGAAAACTTAGGATTATCGATTTGATGCCTGTCTGACAAATGGACAAGTTTTGTTATCCCCAGGTCGCAACCAAGAATAGAATTAACTTCATCCAATGGTTTTGATGCATAGCTAGGTATAGCTTTGTCCTCAATCCGAATTGAGACATACCAACCATCCTGACGTTTTCTAACTGTCGCAGCTTTGATAGTAAATCCATTCGGTATTAAGCGGGAATTAAAAAACCGCATCCATCCTAACTTAGGAAGATAGATTTTACTGCTTTGAACTTTAACACCCATCTGGAATGTGAAAGAGGTAAAGTTACTGCGGTTCTTAAACTTGGGGAATCCCCTACCCTCAAAGAAGTTTTTGTAAGCAGTGTCCAAACGTTTTACATTTTGCTGTAACACCGTAGAGTCGATTTCAGCAAACCAAGGTCTAGCTTTCTTCAAATCTGGCAACGCTGTTATTTGGATATCTCCAGCACTGCGCCGTGGATTTTTATCCTTACCATCTTTGCCCACTTTGACATCCTTCCAAGGCTCTCCGCTTGCACCATTTTTGCTAACGAAACAAGTAAGTGGACACGCCTCCGATCTAGTCCTGATGTCACAATATTCACCCTGGATGAACTGTTGATTGTATTGGGCTATTCTATCGGCTAAACTCCAGTTGTAAGTAGAACGAAGCATATCCAACCAACTACTCAATTTAGTTGACTGAGTAATGTTAGGACGAAGCTTGTAAACGTAATTTGTCAGCAAATACTATCACCCCCTTGTTGATTGATTAAGTCAAATATACACTATATATAGACAAAACACAATCACTAATTAGGGAAGTATGGGAAGTTTTTCTCCAGACGAGTACAGACACGAAGGTAATGCAATATCACTACTCAACTATCATTTTGTTTTTATACCCAAGCGCAGAAAGAAGGTATTGATAGGTGGAGTAGCAGAAAGGTTGCAGCAAATTATTTGTGAAGTTTGCATTGAAAATAGGTGGAAAATTGTTGCAATGGAAATCATGCCTGACCACGTTCACTTGTTTTTGAACGTGAAACCAACAGATAACCCATCCCAAATCATGAATAGAATTAAAGGACGGGCTTCTCATCACTTAAGAAAAGAGTTTCCAGAATTGCTTAAACTTCCAACTCTATGGACACCAAGCTATTTCGTTTCAACTGCTGGAAATATTTCTACAAAAAATGTAATAGAGTATATTGCACACCAAAAAGGTTAGGTCGGAACACCGTGAACGGTGCTGCTAGCCTTCATCCCCTGTCTGAAGTACGAGATACGGTGCTTACGCACCTGTCTCTCAGGGGTTTTCGGCATTTCCCTTATAATTCTTCCCTGGATAGTTGCAGCAATAAAGGAGTAAATTCCTCTGGAGATAATGCCAATAAAGCTTCAGTAATTCCTCTTAGTTCTGCATCTAAAGAACCAAAGCGAACTTGCAACAAATTCTCTATAACATTACGACGTTCTGCTTGAATTCCTTCTTGAATTCCTTCTTGAATTCCTTCTTGAATTCCTTCTTGTTTAACTTCTGCTAATTTTTGCTCGTAAATAGGTGATAAACGCATAATTAAATCTCTATCCTCGTCGTCTATATTGTGATTGAATTCTAAGGTAGTTTTTAAACTTAATAATAAATCAATTGCTTTGGAACGTAAGGGATTATTTTGCGGAAGTGCTTCTAGTTCGTCTATTGCTTGTTGCTGAACTCTTCCCTTACCTAAAATTCTCAACCATAGTGTGTCTTCTGTACAGGTTAATTGGTGAATTACCACAATTGCTGTTCTAAAATAATCGCCTAAAAAATGTACTCCTATTCCCCAATTTTCTTCATCTAGGTTAGTTCTAAAACCATCCAATATAGATTCAGAAGCCGTGGGTGATAAAATCCACAAACGTGGTAATTCTGATTCTGAAAGCCGAGTTTTATCACCTTTAGCTTGACGTTTTACTTCAGCAAAGATATCAAACAATTTATTTATGCAACTGCGTATCTCCGCAATTGTAGCTGCATTTCTAAATGGTTCAACTAATGCAGGTTCAGCCGCAAATTTTCCTAGCAGCCCTAATTCTATTGTATTTGTCGATTGGAGTGAAGGTAGAAAATAAACATCAATCTCTCGGATTTGGGCTGGAACTTTCCGACTTGTTTCTACTTCTCCCAATGGTTGTAACAATTCTTTAAGATAGTCTTTGGCGAACTGGTCGTAAGGAAACCTGGTCATTAGCTGATTTTTGGGCTGTACCAGCATTTTACATCACAGTGAATCGCTCATAGTTCGCCTCAAGAACTTTAATAAGTGCTATTTCACCAGTACTTTTACCAGTTTCGCCATCCGCCTTTGGGTGCAACTTCATTACTTGTAGACTTCAGTCCATGACTTTGGATTAAAGATTGATATTCTGTACTGCTTGCCCAACGGTCGATTTCTCGCGCCCGTAGCACTGGCACTGGATGGGTTAATTGGGCTGTGCGGGCAGCTTTGACCATTTCACCTAGTTCGGTCTTGCTAATATCATCGTAAGCACGAGCTTGGTCAACAAAGGCATCGAGATTCAGTTGTGGCGCTAAGGTGGGGGAACCACCCGCCAACTTCATCAATACTGACATAACAACTTTGGGGTCTTGGGTTGCTAGTAATGCGGCGCGATCGCAGGTAAACTCAGCACAGCGTACCCATTCTAAAAGCTGTGCCTGTATCGCTTGAGCAACGAAGGTTCCAACATTGGGCACAATCGCCGCAGCTAATATTAATAAATTTACAGGCGTCAAATAAACACTATGGTCACACTTGAGATGCCCCAACTCGTGGGCAATTACTGCCTGTATTTCTTCTGGTGTGAGGATATCAATCAGGGATGTGTGTAGCACAACAAACGGCTGCTTACCCCGCACAGCAAAAGTATAGGCGTTGGGAGCCGGATGTTGCCGGACGTACAACTGGGGAGGCTCTATATCCAGGATTTTGCAGGCATCTAACAACAGCTTGTATAAATCGGGCAGTTGCTTTTCACCCACCAGAATGCTGGAGGCAATATTTTCCACATAAAAAACCTGCTCTGCCATTGGCCCAAGCCAATTTCGCACCAACATATCTATGCCTGGTATTTGCTTGAGCGTTTTGGTAGCTTCCAGGTCTAATGGATGACGAAATGAGTCAGCTTTTAAACCAATCAGAGGGGTTTTGAAGAAAGACATAGTGCAGCAAGCTATAAAAAACACAACTATGGAATCTGGCTGTTCATTTAAACCAGTCACCTACAGTTAGTATAACGATGTGAACTACCCCACCGCTTATGCGGATGGGGCTTCCCAATTCAACGGGAACTGCCTCCAAGACTGCGTAGTTCTATTGGTCTTACATTCCCTCCTCTTGTCAGGAGTCCTGGTTCCCAAGACCCATACTTTTCCTTGCAACATATACCTATTAGCTAATGGTTTTCGCTTATGGCATTGATGGTCAAGATATCTCTATTCTAATGGAAGAGAGTTCCTTTCCTCATCCACTCCATGACGGTTGATATCTGCTCATATCAATTTGTTCAGGGGTAGAATTGTCACCTCACTCGCTATCCATGCCTACCGTAAGACGGATGGGGAATTCCGCGAAATTTGTTAACCAGGGTGGGCAGGGGGGAGAAAATTTTACCTTGCTTATCTCCCTCATTCCCGCCTCAGTCTCAACGAAGAGGCAGGGGACAGGGAGCAGCGGAGAACTTGCAACAAGTCTTTCCCCTTGTCCCCCGCCGCCTGCGGCAATTCCTCTTGTTCAACCTATCAATTTCAACTTGACAGACTACTGATGCTGGGAGCGATTTCTGCATCTGCTGATGCTTCGCCCACACGGAGGATTTTAGCGCCCAATTGCTGCAACTTCACATCGAGTCGATCATAGCCGCGATCGAGGTGCTGTAATCCTTGAATTGTGGTTTTTCCTTCTGCCGCCAGTCCTGCTATGACTAGGGCTGCTGATGCTCGTAAGTCTGTACCTAATACTGGTGCGCCAGATAGTTTCGGTACTCCCCGAACGAAAGCAGCGTTGCCTTTAACACGAATGTCTGCCCCCAAGCGATTCAACTCTGAGGCATGACGCAAGCGATTTTCAAAGACAGATTCGTTAATCACGCTGTCGCCTTCGGCCAATGTCAGCAAAGACATGAACGGCGCTTGCATATCTGTGGGAAAACCTGGATGATATTGAGTTTCAATATCCGTTGCTTTGAAAGTTTCCGCAGGCAGAATGCGTAAGTGTTCAGGCTTGTCCTCAATTATGGTCACCCCAATATCCCGCAGCTTGGCAATCACTGGTATAAGATGTTCTGGAGCCACTGGCGAGAGCAGAAGTTCGGAACGGGTAATTGCTGCTGCTAGCAAAAACGTTCCAGCCTCAATGCGATCGGGAATGATACTGTAGTCAACAGAATGCAGCTTGGGGACTCCTTCGATAATAATTCTGCTAGTCCCCGCCCCCTGAATCTTCGCTCCCATCGCGTTACAGAAGTTAGCTAAATCAACTACTTCCGGTTCTCTGGCAGCATTTTCGATGATCGTTTCGCCCTCTGCCAGGGTAGCCGCCATCATCAAGTTTTCCGTAGCTCCGACACTGGCGATGTCTAAGTAAATCTTCGCACCTTTTAATCTCCGGCTGCTGCCGGGGACATAGGCATTACAAATACCATGCTCAATTTGTACTTCCGCTCCCATTGCTTGCAGTCCTCGAACATGCAAGTCAACTGGTCTTGCCCCAATAGCACAACCGCCTGGTAAGGGCATCTGTGCTACTCCCAATCTTGCCAGAATGGCACCAATGGCGAAGAAACTCGCCCTCAGTTGGGTAACTAGTTCGTAGGGAGCTTTTGATGTTTTAATTTCGCTGGCGTTGATGTCTAAAATATCGCCTTGCCGGGTTAAACGTACTCCCAAAGCCAATAATACCTGACCCATCCGGTCTACATCCGCCAATAAGGGGACATTGCGGATACGACAATCGCCCGGACACAGCAAGGCTCCAGCCATGATTACCAGGGCTGCATTTTTTGCCCCGCTAATTTTCACATGACCTCGCAAAGGATGCCCACCCCAAATTTGCAAGACTGAGGAGTCCGCTTCTGGAGCAATTTTGGCATCTGGTAAGCTGGTAGAAGGATTGATAAGCCTACCTCCAAAAGTAATACGTATTTTATATGTTTGAAGTTGGTTTTGATTCTACAGTAAAGATTCAAATTGTCCACATCTTAGAACAGCATATTGCATAAAACAATTGTTTTTTTGTGAAGAATAATGGTTAAAAACCAGCCGCCGCAAGCGTTTTGAGATTTTAAAGAATTTAACAAAAATGAACGAAGAAGTAGTAGTTTTAAGCTAAATTAAATACTCAGTAAACTAACTTAAGTGTTCTCTAAAAATCAATGCTGTACTGTTCAGTTAATATTTTGATTCGACCTAATGCCCGGAAAAACTTGTTTCCAGTCTGAGCCTCTTAAAGGAGGCGTTATATTTTTACTTGACAAAGGTAAAACATAACGCAATAATAGGAAATTGTCTATAAAGACAAGTGCGAGCGGAACTGGCGGAATGGCAGACGCGCTAGATTCAGGTTCTAGTGCCGCAAGGCTTCCGGGTTCAAGTCCCGGGTTCCGCATACTATCAAGTTAGGAGTTAGAAGTTAAGAGTTATGAGTTGAAAGAAAACTAAATTAACTCCTAACTCCTAATTCCTAACTCCTAACTTTTTGATGTTGACCAGCTTACAAAATTCCTTAGTCAAGCAAATCCGCAAACTCCACTCCACCAAGGAGCGGCACAAGCAGCAGTTATTTTTATTAGAAGGGACACATCTGTTAGAGGAAGCTTGTGCGGTAAATTACCCACTAGAAACAGTTTGTTGTACTCCAGATTGGCAAGCAGCCCACCCTTCACTCTGGGAAGAAGCTTGTAGCCGATGCGATCGCGCCGAAATTGTGAGCAAAGAAATTTTGGATGCGATCGCTACTACAGTCCAACCGGATGGTGTAGTTGCAACGGCAAAACGAAGCGTTGGCGCTTCGCCCACGGGAGGTGTTCGCCAAACTCAACTACCATTTACTGGTATAATTCTGGCTTTAGAAACCGTGCAAGATCCCGGCAATCTGGGTACAATGATTCGCACTGCTGCTGCTGCTGGAGCATCAGGATTATGGGTAAGTGCAGACAGTGTAGATTTAGACAGTCCCAAAGTTCTCCGGGCTTCAGCAGGGCAATGGTTTCGCCTAGCAACAGCCGTAAGCGAAGATTTAAAAGCTACAGTTCAACAAAGTCAGCAGGCAGGAATGCAAGTAGTGGCAACCTTACCCAGTGCGACTTTAACTTATTGGGAAGTGGACTGGCGCAAACCCAGTCTGATTTTACTGGGAAATGAGGGTGCTGGATTGTCAGCAGAATTAGCAGCGATCGCAGACAAACAAGTAAGAATTCCTTTGAGTCCTGGAGTGGAATCATTGAATGTAGCGATCGCAGCTGCTTTAATGTTGTACGAAGCTCGGCGGCAAATAAGTCAAGAGTTAGGAGTTAGGAGTTAGGAGTTAGGAGTTAGGAGTTAGGAGTTAGGAGGTAGGAGTTAGGAGTTAGGAGGTAGGAGTTAGGAGTTAGGAGTTAAAACTCATAACTTTTCTTTAGTTTTTGTTATTTCTTCGAGATATTGTTCAATATCAGCAACTGCGTCCTCAAGAGCCGCTAAATCAATATCTGTCAAGTCTTGATCGAGTTCGACTTCACTGAGATTACTAGTATGCAGTTGTGCTTGGGGGATTTCTTCATCCTCAGTTGAACTTTCTTGTAAGATATCCTCCAACTGATCGAGGGATTCTTGAAACACTTGATCGGCGACACGGCGCGGTTGTGGCTGACTTTGCTCCATAATATTGACTTGAAAATCCTGATTTACTAAGCTAATTTTGATTGCAGTTCCTACAAATTTAGATTTTGCACTTATAACATCATAGTTGTGTATTCTTGATCGTCAGCATTACCTGAGTAAAAAATCAATCATTTGTTTTTCATGAGAATAATTAAGATTTATTAAATGGCGAATAACAAACCATTTTTAGCTTGTAACACCTGGGTTTTGGATTTGCAAAAATTTGTCTAACATGATACTGGGAATTGGTCGTGGGCGCATAGTCTGTGCATCCACCCAAACCCATAGCGCCTCTGCCGTTACTAACAAATTATCTTGGTTTTGTTTACGAATTTCGTAGCATCGCAAGGCACGAGTCCCGCGCATTTCCTTCAACCAGGTAGTGACTTCTAGGGTATCGCCTGCTACTGCTGGGCGTAAATAGTCAATTTCTACCCGCCGCATCACAAATACGCCACCTACTTGTCGATATACATCCAAAGTTAAGCCCAGGTATTCTGAATGCTCAATGGCTGCTTGTTCTAGATAATTTTGGTAGACGGCGTTATTTACATGCCCAAGGGCGTCCATCTCATAGTGGCGGACGCGTAGCAGAGTTTTGAACGTTAACATAGTTTAGTTGGTAGTGCGGCGCTGTTTTTTCCACTTCTCTATATTAGTTTTTCCACTTCAGTGCCTTTACTACCTCATGCGTAGGCATAGCCCGTCGTACACATCGCTTGTTAGCGTTCAGGGCGAGTTACCACGTTGATTTTATATGCCTCTGCGCTCTTGAGGGGCACACCACTGAGTTATTAGTTCAATTCGGGCTTGCTGAATTAATTCCAAAATTTGTGATTCATTACAACCATAGGTAGATGCTAACAATTCTTCACCTTGTTTTTTGCATAGTCGGCTGATGCCAGCAATTCTCATGATTTCTTCGTCTTGGTTGCCTGTAATTTTCTCAACTGGAATGATAAGCTGATGCGCGTCTAAACTATATAAACACTTTTGATGTCGTTAACTGTTGACTGTTGACGGGTTTTCAGTCATCAGTCAAGGGTCAACATTCAACAGTCAACAGTCATCAGTCATCAGTCATCAGTCATCAGGTAAATGTACAATATTATTTGCGTAACAGCTTACAGGTATATTGCGGTTCATTATGTCTTATTTGTTGCACCATTATTTACCTGCCTTTTTACTGTTAATTGTGTCTATTTTCAAGTCTAGATAAATCACGAGTAAAAGCGAAACAGAATCAATACTTAAGTAGTTTTTGATTTAAAAATACTAATTTTTATACTTAGTTAAGACAACGTTAAGAAATTTTTCAAACTCGCCAAATTTTTCAGTGTAAACAGTTACGTGTGGGACAATCAAGTTAAGCATCGACAAATATCTTTTTGTAAATTTTTGTTCGTTTTTTAGATTTCAGTAATGCGTTGAGATACATGCATTGGGAATGGCTGCATGAATTAATTTAAATCTCTGTTGGTTAATCTCTGGGATTCAGTAAATAAAGGCTGATACCCCGAAAGATTAACTTTTATTTACTCAATCCAGGCTTAATGCCAATACCGTTCAGTTAAGCCCAAAAACCTTGGTAAAGACGCGAAATTTCGCGTCTCTACAGGTTTAAAATCAGTACCACAAATCCTTAACTGAACTGTATTGGGCTTAATGCATTCAGTCAGTGCAAGTTTAATAAAAATTGGAGGTTATCAAATGGCAATTCGGAATAACTTAGTTACTAATTTCTGGCAAAGAGTACAAAAAGATTCAGTTAGTTGGGGATCGTTAGCTCTTTGGATCAGTGCATTAGTTGTTATGTTAGTAATGCTTACCATGTTTTCTAACGCTTAATCTCAGCAAGTTTATTATAGTTCCTGGGCAACAGCCTGGGAACTAACATAGGGTAGCCTTTCATCCCTAAACTCAAATTATGAACTGCAAACTTCTGGCAACAGTCGTAGTACTAGCTACTACTAGCTTTGTTACCCCTGTTAAATCTCAAGAACCTACTACCGATACACCAGCAAAATCGAATCAAGTTTTGAATGCTTGTGTTCAGAATCAAGCAGAAACTTTACCGAATCCCTTTAGTGATGTGCCATCAAACCATTGGGCTTTTAAAGCGGTTATGACTATGCACTACTGCGGTGCTTTCCGCAAAGCTACGCCACCAGCTTTATTTTACAAACTGCAACCAACAAATAGCCAGCAGCGATCGCAGAAAGAATCGCAGTTTCAAAACTAGGGCGTTGCTGGATAAAGATATAAAAGTTTGAGTAGTAACCGCCGATTGAAATTTCGATGGACGTTGAGATGAAGAGAATTGTGCTAGATGTAAAAAGTGTGCTATTCGGTATCTAAGGAATAAGAATTAAATAACTAGGACTTACGCATTGACAAGAAATACCAAATATAGATTAAGTTTAAAAACCACATCTTTCGTAGGGGCACAGCATTGCTGTGCCCCTACAGCATGATCTATTTACGATTGGAGGATAATTACGAAAAGCCTGAAAGAACCCATTTTCGTTAATTCACATCATGATGCATTTGTACAGTGCATAAGTCCTAATAACATACAATTTATGTCCGACAGCTTACCTCACCCTCAATGCCTCTCCTTATAAAGGAGAGGGAAGCTAGATAATTGATGAAGTTTTGCATTTTATTTAATTCACATTCCTAATGGTATTTTTGCCTTTTGAAACACCTGCTCAACAGTAAATTCCAATCCCTCAAATAAAGAATCTTTGAGTAATTCTTCTCCCATATAAGTTTGTGGTGCTGCATCTGGATAAAAAACAGTAATGCTTCTCGCTTTACTATCTACCACCCACACCCGCAACACCTTAGCATCTAAATAGTCTTTGGCTTTAGCTGCCATTTGTCCAAAGGTTTGTCCGGGCGAAATAATTTCAATCACCAAATCAGGAGGAACAGGACAAGCTTCGTTTTCATCCCAGTTAGCGGGTAAACTTTCATAAGAAATGTACAAAATATCTGGAATTGGCATCCAATCTCGCCCCCGACGGGTTAATGCAACAGCCCATTCCGGGCAAACTTCTCCTTTCCCCTCACACGATTGCTCAATCAAATTGAGAAGCACGCGCGTAAGTTTTGCGTGAAAAAATTTTGGTGACATTTTAGGAATTGCTTGACCATCAACAAGTTCATAAGTTATATCTCCCTCACCTGGTGAAAGATTTAAGAACTCTTGCAAGGTTAATTGATTCTTGGCTTGGAGTATCATGGCTGATTAATTCGTAATTCGTAATTGAAGGACAGTGGAACTAATTTTTATTCTGACTCCTGAATTCTTCTTCAAATTCTTCACATTCCCTGCAAAACTTGCCGAATGATATCCGATGGCACTTCATCGGTAACTGTAACTACACCAATCTCTGTTGGTAAAACGAACCGCACTTTCCCTGCTTTGACTTTCTTATCTAACTGCAACGCGTCAATAATTGCTTCAATATCTACCCCAGATGGTAACTGAGTCGGTAAACCTGCTTTTTGAATTAAAGCATTTTGACGTTCCGTGTCTTCTTTTTGCCACATTCCCAATTCCACAGCAATTTGACCGGCTGCTACCATACCAATGGCCACCGCTTCACCGTGATTTACTAGACGATAACCAGTCAAACTTTCCACTGCATGACCGATGGTATGTCCATAGTTGAGAATCGCCCGCAATCCGCCTTCTTTCTCATCTTTGCTAACAACATCAGCTTTAGCTTGACAAGAGCGCATTAATATGGTATGTATCAGTTCAGGTTTTACATAGCGGAGTTGGTCGAGACGTTTACTTGCTTCCAATTGGGCAAACAATTCGGCATCCCAAATTACACCATATTTAATAACTTCTGCCATTCCGGCGCGAAACTCACGCATAGGTAGAGTTTTCAATACTTCTGGGTCAATCAAAACCAAGCGCGGTTGATGGAATGCCCCAATCAAGTTTTTGCCGTGGGGATGATTCACGCCAGTTTTGCCACCAATTGCCGAATCCACCATCGCCAAGAGAGTTGTAGGCACTTGGACAACATTAATGCCGCGCAGCCAAGTTGCGGCTGCAAAGCCAGTCATATCGCCAATTACACCTCCGCCCAAAGCCACCATTGTAGAAGAACGTTCTAGGCGGTTTTCTAAGGCGATATCGTAAAGTTTTTGGATGGAATTGAGGGTTTTGTAGCGTTCACCTGGTGGTAGAGTGCAGCTAGCAACTTCAAATCCAGCAGATGTTAGGGATGCGTTAGCGGAGCTTAACGTTCGCGTAGCGTCTCGCAGAGAAGTTATCGCTCTTTCCCCAAAATGCTTAAAAATAGTCGGATTAGAAACTAGCAATACCTTCTTGCCTAGCTTCAGACTGGCCATCTGTTGACCCAGTTGATCTAAACTCGAAGGTGCGATCGCAATCTCATAAGACTGGTCTGGTAAATTTACATTAATTACAGAAGTCATTGCCCAACCCCTAAACAAGCGCCCGTGGGCTGTATTGTATCGTAATCTGGGAGTAGGGAGTGGGGAGCTTTCAAGGGTAGGTGTTTAAGAAAGTCGCCAAATGTAAGGTATGATAGCGAACTGAGGTTTGTGGGTAGAAACCACTCTCTTCATGGGGAGCGATCGTTAACTTTACTCTGAGGTTTTCTTTGGATGCAAGTGGTCAAGAATGAGCCATTAAATGAGTGGACGAGAACAGTGATCAAAAAAATGCCGCATCTGACCAAATCTCAAGCAGTTGTATTAGCAATGTGGAGTTTTGGCATTGTGATGACCCAATCATGTGGTTTAACGACGGTTTCTGTATTTTTAGCGACATTATTGGGCAAAAAAGAGAACACTGTACGTCAGCAACTTAGAGAATAACGAGCTGAACGACATTGGTTGGCGTTAGCGATCGCAATTTTATGGCAGGTAAGTGTTGGCGGTGTCGTTGATGCCAAGGAGCATATCAGTGGTGTCGATGAGTTACCCCCCAATCATATTGCCAGACGCAATTTTCTTACACAGAAAAAAAAACCGAAGGTTTGAGTTGTTTTCGACGTGGCTATTTAGTGATTAAAGCCGCATTCCTCAATCATTTGACGTTACCACAGGCTGGTTTTTTTCCTGAACCTTGGCCAAGCTTCATTCCACAACTCAATGTTTCCCAAATCACCCTCTCTAGTGCCTAATTTTTAAACACCTACCCTTGAAAGCCCTAACCCTCCCCGTATGTATTGGGGAGGGAACTAATTTTCCGGTTTCCCCCCCTTTACAAGGGGGGATTAAGGGGGGTAATTCTATCTGTATGTACACTGTAGTTAGTCAGGTTAAGATAACTCTTAAACGCAAAAAGCATGACTGAACCGCCACTGCTAAATTTATTTTTGGGACTGCGAGATGCTGGCTTACCTTTAGGTATTGACCAGTATTATTTAGCAATTGCTGATAAACAAGCAGTAGCGCGGCTGTGTCAAACTGTCTGGGTAAAATCTCGGCAACAACAGCGCCTTTTTGACCAGTGCTGGAATGAAATTTTATCCCATCCGGCAAGACTTAGCAAATCTCCAATTATTGATTCATCAAATTCAAAAAAATCAGCGCGTTCAAAGACAAGTTCATCTGATAAAAGTAAACCACTAAACAAAATTGAGGAGAATCAAAACCAGCCAGAAGAAGAACAAGAAGAAGAATCGTTAACCCCTGCTTCTAGCGACGCTGCTGTTGTTACCTCCGTTTCGACGAAGCTGAAAGAAGGAGATTATTTTTCTGTGCGGCGTCAACAATTGCGACGAGGTTGGCGGTTACTGATGCAAAAGTTGCCAAGTAGTATTCCTAGTCAGATAGATATCCGTGAGACAGTTACAGATGTTGCCAAACGGGGGTTTTTTCTCAAACCTGTTTTAACTGCTCCTCAAATTCAGTCGATCCTGGTTACTGTCGTTCTGCTATCCGCCTCAGGTACTATCCCGGCAACGACGTCAACGACTTCGGTTTTCGGGTGGTGTGTGGTGCTGCAGCGAGGACTCTTATATAGATATGAATATGCCGGGAAATCAACGATATTGGTACAGATTTAGGTGGTTGGATTAAACAGCAAAATAAAGTATAGCATTTATTATATAGTAATTAGAATCATTCGTGAATAACAAGATACCCAACTTTTTAGAAAAAAATGTGTAGGTTGGGTTGAGGCTTTGCGAAACCCAACATTTTGCGCGGTTTGTTGGGTTTCGTTCCTCAACCCAACCTACAAATATTATTAACTGAGCAGTATTGAGTCGGGGATTATGAGAACTACTATTTTATGAAACGTTACGGTAATCTTTACCCTGAAATTATTGAGTTTCAAAATATATTGCTTGCTGCACGAAAAGCGCAGAAAGGCAAGCGATTTAGAGAACAAGTTTTACCGTTTAATTATAATTTAGAAACTGAATTAATCAAAATACAACAAGAACTAGAAGGCAAAATTTATCAGCCAGGTAATTATAGAACTTTTTATATCAAAGAGCCAAAAATTCGCATGATTTCTGCGGCTCCCTATCGAGATAAGCTAATCGTCATTCATTTTTCCAGAATGATTAGCTTGTAGTAAGGGCTTCAGCCCTACCTTTATGCAACTTAAATGCCGATTAGCTTAGGGTGGTACATCATTCTTTGTATAATGTGATATTACCGATTCTTGAAAAGTTTATGACCTTTGAAGTTAGTTTAGAAGTTGAAAACTCGATTTACGAGAGTGAACTACCTGAAATAAAATGGGTGCGTTACGCTTTTGGGGTAACACACCCTACGAAAATGCTGTAGACGCGATGAATTGTGTCTCTACTTATACCGATTTAATTAATGATTGCAACACATCCTTGGGTAAAGACGCGATGAATCGCGTCTCTACAAATGGTGTATTTGTCGCATTCTTTTTTAAATTGGTATTACGCCATTACCATGCCGCCATCGACGTTAAAGACTTGTCCGGTGATGTAGGTGGCGGCGGGATCGGCGGCGAGGAAGCGCACCATGCCAGCGATTTCTTCTGGTTGACCGAAGCGACCGAGTGGAATGTATTTCAGAATATCTTCGGGGTTGTTGAGATCGCTGGTCATGTCGGTGGCGATGAATCCAGGGGCGACGGCGTTAACGGTGATGCCGCGAGTAGCTAGTTCTTTGGCAACGCTTTTGGTGAAGCCGATTACACCTGCTTTGGCGGCGCTGTAGTTTGACTGTCCTGGGTTGCCCATTAGCCCTGCAACGGAAGTAATGTTGATAATCCGTCCCGATCGCTGCTTAAGCATAATTTTACTGATGGCGCGTGTACATAAGAAAACACCAGTTAGATTTAGGTCTATCACAGCTTGCCAATCCTCTGTCTTCAAACGCAAAAGCAGATTGTCGCGGGTAATACCTGCGTTGTTGACTAAGATATCCACACGACTGAACTTTTCCATGACGGTCTTAACTAATGCATCTACTTGATCGCCTTTAGAAACATCAGCTTGGATAGCGATCGCCTGACCTCCCGCACTTGTAATTTCTGTAACAACTGCTTCAGCTGCTGCACTAGAACTGGCATAATTGATAACTGCGATCGCTCCTTGTAAGGCTAATTCAATTGCGATCGCTCGACCAATTCCTCGTGATGCACCTGTAATAATTGCGACTTTATCTTGTAATAGTGTCATTTAATCTTCCTCAATCTTAGAAATACCGCGCTAATTATCTTATGGTGATTTAGTTATAATTATTTAAGATTTTTTGCGGGACAATCAGTTTATTTTGACTAATCTAATTCTTTCCCAACAAAAACTCATGAAGTTATACCGCTTTTATTTTCTAAGAATTACTATTGAAACAACAATTGAAAATCGGTGTGTATCACATGGCAACTAAAAAGGAATTTAACAGCTTTGAAGAGATGCTGTCTGCTTCTGATGTACCTGTATTAGTAGATTTTTACGCTGACTGGTGTGGCCCATGCCAAATGATGGTGCCAATTTTAGAACAAGTGAATGCCCAACTTAGCGATCGCCTACGAATTGTCAAAATAGACACAGAAAAATACACAGATTTGGCTACCCACTATAAAATTGCCTCTCTACCAACCTTGGTACTGTTTAAGCAGGGTCAGCCTGTGGATCGGATAGAGGGAGTGATGCAAGCACCGCAGTTGGTGCAATATCTACAAACAAAGATTTAAGCTAAGACTTAAAATTTGGATTTTAGCTGCCAGAGGCGCGGAATATCGCGTCTTTTTTAGTGGAGTAGCACAGCTAGCTGTAGCCCTACGAATCACTGTGTAAAATCTTAAGTAAATATTAAGCATATCTACTTATACGTCTAAAGAAAGTAGTTTAGAAATTAGGATAGCTATATTGTATAGATATAAAAAATATCTTGACAATGAAAGCAATATATGAATAAGCAGCAAAGACCTGACAAAGCCTATATTTGGGTGAATATTGATTTTGATAAGGTTAAACATAGAATAGATGCGGTGACTTGCCAGATTGAGCGGGTTATACAAAAGCACCAACTTTCAAATCAAACTGGTAAATCAGGCAAAAGAAATAATTAGGTTATCTGTAAGGCGATGTCTATGATGGGCTACTGACTTTATTTTTAGTAAATTTGAAGGGTTATAAAAGTTCGTAGTAAGGACTTTAGTCCTAGATTTGAGCGATAAATCGCTCACTACAAACCCTTCATAACTAATGGGACAGACCACTAATGAGGCAATCAGAATTTTTTCTGAATTAACTTACCAGAACATCAGCTTGTATCGCAAGTATTAAATTATAGTAAATACTATTTTGGGAAAGAATTAACAATAAATTATATTGATAGTTTTTATAATTACGATAGAAATCCTAAATAAATTGTGAAGAGTACGTTACGTAAAATGCTTGATTCATAAGCCTTCCATTTTTTCTCTGTTCAAATATAAAATCGGATTGCTATATTGACAAAATAATAATTAAATTAGTCTGATTTTGTGATAAAGAATATAGGTATTGAGCTGAGGATTTTGGCTCAATACCTACCAAAGAATAATTTACTCAAAAAAAATTAAGAGACTGCGATCGCTGATCTGATTTTTCACGGCATCTGGAAAACCTCACTTCTATTTCTCTCATCCTTTAAGGAGAGAGACTTTGAATTTTCCGCATTAGAGCGACGAGTTGGGGGTTAGGTCAATCGTTGGATTTTTCCACATAACGTGAAAAGTCAGGATTTGGGTGCAGGTAAAATCAGGAGGAAAACGGTGGAAATAATTTCTCTTGCGGTTGTAGCCCACTGTAGGCATCAAACCAGTCTGTAATATCACATTTTAGCAAAATAAACAATACCTTACAGTAAGTAATATTTTTAACAAAACATTTGTAACTACCCTTGCAGTTTATTTACCCACCGCCTGCTATTCTTATAGTTACTTCGGTCTGTCATAGCAGATAGATTATCCTCAATAATGTTTCATTTATTAGCGCTCATATACCATCGTGGTAATGTGGGTGCTTTTACTTTATCCCTCATGGCAAAAATCCGGTTTAATTTTGAGGCGATGGCTGTTTCAAAGGAGAAACTGACTTAGCTGCTAATTCCGAAGCTATTGTGCGATCGCGCTCAACAAATTAAAATAACCAAAATGCGATCGCATTGTCGAAAAGTCTCAACTTGCGATCGCAATTTTTTGGATAAATTACCGGGATCTGTTGATAGTCGGTAAAGTTTGGTTTTGATTGAAATTCCGTATTTGGTTTTGATTTAAACTCGGTATTTGGTTTTGGTTTTGAAGGACAAGATTTGCATTGACTGCGGTTAGGAAATTTAGATTGACTGCTGGAGTTGTTGTGATTCCAGATAAGGTGCTTCTAGATAAGGTGACATTAGCAGATGGAACAGCTTGGAAATTACGTATTGTTGGTGGCAGATTTATCGAGTTTAGTTGAGCTAGCGGGATCTGGGTAGTACTTCGTAAAGCTCTAGCGTTAGATATCCTCACGGAATTGTCGGAACTACTATTAGTGAAGCTTAATATTGGTGTTTCACCACGCTTAACTGGAAATTGAGTCCAGTTAGTTGTAGTTACCTGAGGCCGTTGAGGATCTGTGTATTCGCTGTAAACTGTATAATATTCAGTTGGAGTGAGTTGTGAAAGTTGAGTAACTGCTGATGAAAAACCTTGAGTAACTGCTGATGAAATACGTTGACTAACTGCTGAAATTGGAGTAACTTGTGAAAGTTGCGTAACCGTTGAAATTGGAGTGAGTTTTGAAAGTTGAGTAACTGCTGATGAAAGACCTTGAGTAACTGCTAAAAGTTGAGTAACTGCTGAAAGACGTGGACTCACAATGGTGAGTTTAGGAGACACCATTGTGTATTGTCTTAATCTAGAAGTATTAGGGTTTCGGGGATCTCGTAGCTCAATTAACGAACGCAAGAATGAGGGATTCAGTTCTGTATTTGAATTAATCGTTTGGTAATATCCATAATGGAGTGCCACACAGCGCGAAACCTTACAATTTGTACCATCATTGTTGTAGGAAGGAGAATTAGTACCACCAGAATAAAGATCCAATAGCAGTGGTTGCCCCGGTTTCTCAGTGAATAAACCACTTATTTGGTTAGGACTTTGGTTAACTTGAAATTGAGATCCACCTACAGGTCTATTATTTAAGTAGTTGGTTGCAAATGGATCGTAGACGGTCGTGCTGTCAATATCAACAACACCTATACCAGAGTCATCAATTCTAACAATCCCACCAATTTGGACAACAGCAAGTTGAGTAGCTGTAGGAAATAGATTTATTAAGACAGCAGGATCAATAATCACATCAGTATTGACAAAGACTGTTCTGGATACATCTTGTGCATTAGATGAGGATGCGGAAAACACAGCAGAACCTATTAAGAGCAGAAAAGCTAGCTGTTTCCTGAACCCTTTGAAGGATTGCATACCTTAATCTCCATAAAAACAAAGACAAGAAAATACAAAGCTCCAAAGATACCAAATAATTTTTGTATTTGGTATCTTTGTTGCTTTTTATCTTTCTATGTTTATATATATAACTGGTAAATTGAAGGTTAATTTATTCCAAAATCAAACTTTACAATCCTTGAGTTATCGGATTTAAATCAATTTCATTCATGGGTATTGGGCTGAAGTAGAAAATATGTTGTCTATGTCTATAAGGTAGATGGGTGTTACTTTTTTCTAAAATTGGGTAATGAGCAACCTAGAAGATCAGGCGATCGCTAAACTTAATAGTAAGCTGTAACTGGTAAACCCTTAACAACCAAATAATCGCTCTTTAATTCCTCTGTAAAAATAAAAATGCAAATTATTCTGTAAAGCGATCGCACTTCCGAAATCCAAAAAACCGATCGCATTGTCGAAAAGTCTCAACTTGCGATCGCAATTTTTTGAATAAATCCATTATGGTATTGTAGCAATAGAAAAATTATGCTCGTTTAAGTAGCTTTGCGAAGGTAATCAAATGAAGCCAAGCAATCCCAAACTTTATTTTTGTTCAAGTCTAAACTTCAAATCTGTCAACTCTAATTCTCCTCCGTCCGTTCGTAATATTAAATTAATCCCGAAAACACCATTAGTCGTATAGTTAGTTGGAAGTATTTTATCGGTCAAATCAAACTTAATAGAACTTCCATATAACGGACTTTGATATAATACACGAGAAGGAGTTGGTTGATTGCCAATTAAAAGTGATGAGATAGCTACTCTTGCTGGTGCTTTCTTTACTTCACCTTTTAAAGCTAAAAACACTAGCCTAACTTGCTTTTGAGGATTAGAGGGACTAATTCTAATGATACATCTAGCCCTCTGCGATTGTCCGCTTACAGTTATCGGAGATACAAGTTTAAACTCACTTGTTTTCGGATCTAAATTTATATTACATGCACCAGCAACAATAAGTCGTGGTTGGTTTTCTATTGAAGTGGCAACGCTAGATGAATTGGCATCATAACAAAATAAAGAAAACAAGCATGTTAATATTAAAAAATTCCGTGCATCACTTAATCTGAACATAATCTACTCTCCATTAACAGCAATTTGGAATATTCAAAGATTTATCAAACAGAATTCAAGAGTCAGAATTAAATCAATGAACAGTCAACAGTTAAGCTGATGTGCGCCTAAATTGTATAAACACTCTTTACGGTCGTTAACTGTTAACTGTTGACGGTTCACGGTTATCAGTCATCAGTCATCGGTCATCAGCCTTCATGTAAATGTTCAAGTTAAATGCGTAACAGCTTATTAGTTATCACGGTTTCAGTTGGAGATTTTTTACAGCTATTTTCAGGTAAATAGACTACGCGGTAGGGGCACAGCATTGCTGTGCCCTTACAACAGATGTGGTTCAAATACATGAAAACTGCTGTAATAAATACCGCAGGTTATTAAAACAATTCGCAATGACGCTCGAAGACTCGCTAACGCTGCGCTAACGCAATTCGCAATTACGTTTTGTGACGGGGATTTAGACCCCGACACAAAACGCGCTGCTTGATAGAAGCAGGGGACTTAAACCTCTAGCACTTGTTAAACAATATCTAAAACAAGCTGATTCGATAAAGTGAATAATTAGCCCTGCTAATTATTTTTTGTGCTAGATGATTTTCTCAATAATCTCATTACCGACTCTCTCAATCTGCGGTGTGTGGGATTAAAGATTAGTCAAACAACAAAGTTTTCTACTAATATCATTACCATCTTCAATCCCACAAAAATAAGCAAATTAGCAACGAATTATCGGGAAACTAAATCTCACATTACCAGCATTGATATCGCCTGTATCAAGGACAATCTCACTTCCTACCGAGGATCGTGCAATCAGATTCATAGAGACTACTCCTTGTCCACCACATGAAGCACTTAGAAGAGAGTATCTATCAACCTCATTAATAACCGTGTCAGATGTAAACGAGGTAGATATAGGGGTAGTGGTAAGTATACCTAAAGCACCAAGAATGCTAAAGCTTCGGCTGAAGCTTGTACCTTTACTCCCTGAATTAACCACAGTATCTCCTTGGTACTGTACCTGTAGCTCTTGAGCGCGGAAACCACTTGGAATATTAGCCTCAACACGTAAAATACACCTTTGACGCTGACCATTGATTGCACTCATGTTATTCAAGACGATAGATAAGGTTCGACCGTCATTTAAGGAAGTCTGAGTGTCAATAGTACATCCACCCCCCGATGCTGTTGCTGGCCCAAAAAGAATACTAGGCGCTTGTTGAGCCAAAGCCTTGCTCGCAACAACATTCATTCCAAGAATTGTCGATATAGACAGTAATGCACCGAATTGTTTAAAGTTCATGTGAATTTTACTCATGTTATTTTCCTGAAAACAAACACAAGAAAATACCAAGCTCCAAAGACACCAAATAATTTTTTTATTTGGTCTCTTTGTTGCTTTTTATCTTTCTATATTTATATATATAACTGGTAAATTGAAGGTTAAATTATTCCAAAATAAAACTTTACAATCCTTGAGTTATCGGATTTAAATCAATTTCATTCATGGGTATGGGGCTGAAGTAGAAACTATGTTGTCTATGTCTAGGATGTAGATAGGCGTTACTTTTTCTGGAATTGGGTAATGACCAACCTAGAATATCAGGCGATCGCTAAACTTAATAGTAAGCTGTAACTGGTAAACCCTTAACAACCAAATAATCGCTATTTAATTTCTCTGTAAAAATAAAAATAAGAGCAAATCTTTGAACTGTTAGATGGAGCGAGAGTTTGAACGTTTATTTTCTAAAAGAATGGCTAAATTAAGCTTTTTGGTGAAATTCTTATGCTGTAAGCATCTAGATTATTCTCTGGCAAAGTGATGAAGATATCTTGGAGAATAACATTCAACGGGTACTCAAAAGGTTGCAATACTTTAAAAGCGAGAAAGGTGAATAATAGATGAGCTATCACTACAGCATGGTGATTCAATGGTCGTTTGTCTAGTGGCGATCGCTATTGACTTGAGTGAAAATCATTTTAAGCGATCGCACATCCTCGATCAAGAGCAATATCTGACGACAAACCGAGGAAGTGTCTACAGTTTTACGATTCTTTAGACGAATGCCATCACTCACCTCACTTTCCTATATCAACTAGTTATGGGGTTATCTGATTGCTAAAGTTTTATATGCACTAAACTTTAATTTTGTCAATATCTACTTTATATAGCTAAAGTCTAATGTTAGAATCAAGTCCTCAGCTAAACTAGAGACTATACAAACCATTGCTAATTACTAGTATAATATTGCGGAAGTTTGCCTACCTTTAACAAGGGGTAAAATTCCCTTGTTAGTCTGGTTAATTGAGATGATACCTGGATTTACGCCGTCCTTTACTGTTGCGATGTCTTTCGCTCTCGAAGGAAATCCGGTCAAATGGTAGAGATAATTAACGACTCTAGTGCGTCTGTCAAGTCAACTAATACTACAAAATTGGCTTAAAACTTTAAGGATTGTGACACTTAGTTCGTCTGATTGCCCATAATAATAAAAGTAACCCTTCAGCAATTTACTGTTGTACTCTATTAGTAATTCATAACTATATTTTAACTATGACAACGCAAACACTACCTCCACCAGAAGTTTATCAAGGTCAGTTTGGGGAATTTACAATTACTCAGAGCGATCGCACTGGCGTAATTATCTACCGCGCTGGGTTAATGGTAGCAGCACTGAGTTTTGCCATAGGCAGTACTTTGGTTTTGCTCAACAATAACCCGACTATTTTTACCGCACTTACACCTCTATATACTTGTTTTAGTGTCGCTCTAGGTGTAAGTTTATTTACCATTCACATCTATATGGCATCACTGCACCGAACGTTGCAAATTTTTTGGGCGATCGGTAGTATAGCATCAGTGATTCTAGCAATCTCTAGTAGTGAACCTTTAGCTCTGGCTGTTTACAATCAGCCTCTTACCTTATTTGGAGTTGGTTTTATCTTCGTTGCTTTGACAGGTATTTATTTTAAAGAGGCTTTTTGCTTCAATCGCCTGGAAACCAAAGTATTAACTCTAATAGTACCGCTACTATTGTTAGGACATTTGGTGGGAATTTTACCAATTCAGGCAGAAAGTGTTTTATTAGGAATTTGGGCAACGTTGTTTTTGGTATTTGCCCTGCGAAAGACAGTGCAAGCAATTCCTGCTGATATCGGAGATAAGTCTGTATTTACTTACTTGAAAGAACAACGTTTAGCTAAGGTTTAATGCAGACAAAAAATCGTCGGTGTCGAAAATTTCCAAAAATTAAACTAATAAAACACCAAGAAATGTGGACACTTACGGCTCAGGGGTGGGCGATTGCAATCGCTTCGATTGCTTATTTAATATTTTTCACTATTACTCATGTACACTCATTTCTCGCCGTGACTTCCCCTATAAAATCAGCAGAAGTATTGGTTGTTGAAGGATGGCTACCAGATTATGCCATACAACAAGCTTTGACTGAATTTAACAACGGTTCTTATAGTCTAGTAATTACCACGGGAGGCTCAATAGAAAAAGGAATTTATCTTAGCGAATACAAGAACTTTGCAGAAGTATCAGCCGCCACCTTCAAGAAACTCGGTTTAGAATCAGAGAAGGTGGTAGCTGTTCCGACACCTGTAGTAATTAAGGATCGTAGTTATGCATCTGCTGTCGAATTTGATCGCTGGCTATCCGATTCCAATTTAAAGCTACAATCAATAAATGTTTTTTCTTTGGACGTTCACACCCGTAGAAGTTGGTTGCTGTTCAAAAAACTACTTAGCCCTAAGATCAAAGTTGGTGCGATCGCTGCCAAAACACGAGATTATGATCCAAACAAATGGTGGGATTATAGCCAAGGTGTACGGACAATTATTGATGAAGGCATAGCTTATATTTATGCGCGGTTTTTGAATTGGAAATCCTAAAGTTTTAGTTTTTAGCCTTAACTGAACCGTATTGCACTAAACGTGGACTAATATAGACCAATACAGTTCAGTTAAGGATAATCGTAGGTTGGGTTGAACTTTAGTGTTACCCAACAAATTCTGATAAATGTTGGGTTTCGTTCCTCAACCCAACCTACGCAGTTTAAGGTTTTTGGCTCTAACCCAAGCGTATTGGGATATAGCGGTTCTCGTTTACATGAGGTACACCCGTAGGGGCACGGCACTGCCGTGCCCTTACACCTCGTGATACAATGTTGTACCGCATCTGAATCGGAACCGCTATAGAAACGCAGTGCGAGATTTATTAATGATATGGCTACGGCAAGACTTGTGTATACACCGTAGCCCCTTACTATGGGGAGGGGATTAAGAGGGGGGTTCTTGTAACTCGCTCAACTGAGAACCGCTATATTACGAACTACGAATTATGTTAGATAAAACGTAATTTTAATAGGGTGCTTTTACTATGGGCAATTAGACGACATCATATTACTTTTGCAGGATTTGTAATAATGCTTGTCGGTAAATTTTAAGGCCGTCTGCATTCAGATGATCGCCATCGCTCGACAAATTCTCTTTAAGAACATTATTCTCATACAATGGTGCTACTCCTGCTGCTGCAACTGGCACTTTTTCTGTTTCAGCAACTTTATTAATCAAAGCATTAATTTGTTCAACTCTAGAATTTGGGGCTGATACACTTGGATCTGAGCTTGCTGCAACTGTTGAATAAAAAGCCGGAATCAGAAAAATCTCTTTATTTCCCATTGTCCGAACAAGTGCGATCGCTTCTTGTAAATTTTTGCTAAACAACTCATCACTAGTTCCATACCAAGCATCATTTCCACCTACGGCAATAATAGCTTTTTCGCATTTAACCTTGGTAGGAATTAAACTTTTTAATTGTTCTAGTAATGAGATTGTACTCAGACCATTTAACCCAAAATTAAAAGTACCACTCCCAAGAGTATTGCCAAGTCCAGCCGAAATAGAATCGCCAAATAAGCAACCTGAAAACTGTTTATTTTGGGCGGCGAGTGTTTGATATTGTAGGGCAATTCTTCCTAAAGGTGAAGAACTTACGTCATCTTTTGGTGGTGCATCAGCAGCACTAGAAGATGAATTTGCCATACCAACTAGCTTAGAAATTTTTGACACATCAACAACTAGTTGATTACTAGGATATGCTTCTAGAAAGGTGGTTATTCCTAGACCATCTGGTGATTTTGCTCCGATGATGAGGGCAGATCGTAGGGCTTGTATACTGGCTTGATCGCGACGAGCGATCGCTTGGGATGCAAAAGATAAAATTTGCTTGCCCATTCCTGTATTTAGCAGTTTATCTAAAGCCACAATATCCAGAGACATTTTTACTTGAAGGGCTTCTTGAAACTTCTCTTTCTCTTTAGCGCTGAGGTAATCTAGGAAAGATTGCAAATCGCTAGAAGCCTTTTGCGTCTCGCCATAGTTGCGTATATCTGCCACCGGAATCGATTGCTCAAACAATCCGTATCTGACAGTAACTTTTTCGGCTGCCAAACTAGGCAATAAACCAAGGCCACTATGCACCAGTAAAAATATTAAGCACCCAGATAGGCTTATTAAAAGACGATAAAAATATTTCATCACAGAAGATCAGAATATAGATAGTCAATAGTTAATAGTCAAGAGTCAAGAGTCAAAAGTCAAGGGGAATTGGCAAAGAAGTCTTTGTAGAGACGGCGATTCATCGCGTCTCTTGCCTTAACCGAACAGCATTGCCCCCATCCCTATCAACAAACAACCCCAATTTGGGAATACTCAATCCAGTGGGCGTGAGGATGAAACCGTGGTAGAAGAAAGCGCATATTGGTTAGCTTGGGCGCAAATTTCGGGGATTGGCCCGGTATTATTGCGGCGGCTGCAACAGCATTTTGGCACGTTAGCAACAGCTTGGAAAGCTACCAAGGTGCAGTTAGGAGAAGTAGAGGGTTTTGGTTTTCAGACACTAGAAAAAGTAGTACAACAGCGATCGCGCCTACACCCAGAACAACTATTCACTAAGCATCAGCAGGAAAACTCTCATTTCTGGACACCAGCAGATGCAGATTATCCCCGCTTACTGCTGGAGACTCCAAGCCCACCGCCGATTTTGTACTATCGCGGTGAAGTCGAACTTCAAGAAAATCTCGGACAAAAACCGATGGTTGGAATTGTCGGAACCCGCCAACCTTCAGAATATGGTATCCGTTGGACTCGCCAAATTAGTACAGCTTTGGCTAAAAATGGCTTTACAGTTGTTTCTGGGATGGCTGAGGGAATTGACACAGAAAGCCACATCGCCGCTATGAAAGCAGGTGGACGCACGATCGCAGTTTTGGGAACTGGCGTAGATGTCATTTATCCCCATAAAAATCGGGATTTGTACAAGCAAATTTTGACGGCTGGATTAGTTGTGAGTGAGTACCCCACCAAAACCCCACCCGATCGCACTCACTTTCCCCGCCGCAATCGGATTATTGCGGGTTTAAGTCGCGCCATCCTAGTAATAGAAGCGCCGTTAAAATCCGGTGCGTTAATTACTGCAACCTACGCAAATGAATTTGGCAGAGATGTCTATGCTTTACCTGGAAGAGTGGACGATCATCCATCTCAAGGGTGCTTAAAGTTACTTAGTCAGGGAGCTTCTTTGATTGTCAAGGAATTAGACGAACTGTTAACAATGCTGGGAGCAATACCACAAATTGATCCAATTGAGGCTTCTACAGCACTAGAACAGTTAAGGCCAACTTTAGAGCCAGAATTGCAAAGGGTAATGGATGCGATCGCAAGTGATGCTTTACCCTTTGATTTTATTGTCCAACAAACCGGCATGGCTGCTGGTTCAGTTTCCGGCGCTTTATTGCAGTTGGAACTTATGGGTTTTGTTTCGCAATTACCAGGGATGCGGTATCAAAAAAGTTAAGAGTTAAAAGACAACAACTTTTATTGTGGGGTGGGCATCCTGCCCGCCCAGTCCATAGGGCGGGCGAGACGCCCACCCCACAAGAGTTAATTGGATATTTTTTTATTTGGAAGTCCCTAACACCTATTTACTCAAAACCAAAAAGCGATTTTTAGTAGTGAAAGCGGCAGGCAAGAATTCTGATTTTATCGTCTAGGACTTCATAAACCAGACGATGTTCTTGATCGATTGCCTTGACCAGCAACCAGATAGATCGTATTTTAATGCTTCAGGTTGTCCTGTTCCTTCAAATGGATCACGTTGTACTTCACGAATTAATTTGATGATTTTTAACGCTTTTTTACGATCGCTTTCGATCCACCAAACTAAGTCCTCAAAAGCATCTGCATCAAATTCCAAGTTTTTCACAGGCTGCTTCCAAGGAAATTCCCTCTTGACGTTTTCTAGCTGTAAGTAATCTTGCTTTCATGGCTGGACTGTTCAGCAGATAAGCAGTTTCTTTCTCACCCATTATTTCTTGCCAAAGAGCAATGGGGACAACTACGGAAACTGTTTGCCCTTCTGAATCACAGATGTATTGTAATGCGTCAGTCATAGCAGCAAATATAGCTTACTGGATTACTAATAATTGTAATTGTAAAACCTTTTATGAGCTATTTGCGATCGCCCCTCCAAAACTTTCATCCTCAAAACCGATCGCACTTCCCCGCATTTCCAAGGGGGGATTAAAACAATTCGCAATTCGCAATTCGCAATTCGCAATTACGTTTTGGGACGGGGATTTAAACCCCGACCCAAAACAGGCTGCCTGGAGAGGCAGGGGACTTAAACCCCCAAAGTTCGTTCATCACTCATGTAAACTACAAACTCTCTAACTCTTGTACAAACTATTCTAAATTTAACTTCTTCCTCCGTGTCCTCTGTGCCTCTGCGGTTTATAAATCATTTATTTAACCACAGAGGCGCAGAGAACGCAGAGAAAACAGATTAAGCAGTCGTGTAAAAATAAGTTGAACAATTTAATATTTGTAGTGCGGGCATCTTGCCCGCGCGAGCAAGATGCTCGCACTACTTATTTTTACTTGATGCCTAAAGAGTAACTTATAATAACTATCATCAACCATAAACTAATATGTTATGTTACTTTTAGACCCGAAGACACTTCAACCAACCGAAGACCAACGGCTCATTCTTTATGATGTCACCTGGGAACAATATGAACAACTCTCTGATATGTTTGTTGATCAATTTCCCCGGATGACTTATTTAGAAGGAACACTAGAAATTATTATGACTACCTCTCCAGAACATGAACGCCTCAAAAAAATAATTGCGAGATTACTAGAGGCTTATGCAGAGGAAAGAGACATTAACCTTAATGGTTATGGTAGTACTACTTTTCGTAAGCAAGCTGTTAAAAAAGGCGCAGAACCAGATGAATGTTACTGTCTAGGAGAACTCAATGAAGTACCAGATATTGCCATAGAGATTGTTATAACTAGTGGCGGAATTGACAAACTAGAGGTTTATCGAGGCTTAGGCGTAAAAGAAGTTTGGTTTTGGAAAAACCAGCAATTCGATTTTTATTATTTATCAGAAATTGATGGCAAATATACTCAAAGTTCTAATAGTATATTATTACCAAATTTCGACCCGGTTTTGCTAGCTAGTTTTGTTAGCGAAACTAATCAAACACAGGCGGTTAAACTATATCGAAAAGCATTGCAAAATCAAAATAGCTAATGCTATCTCAACTTTCTTCCTCCCAATCTTCAAGCTGCAACCCATTCACTCGACCAAATTCCCGTGTATTATGCGTCACTAATATCAAATTATTCGCTATTGCAATAGCCGCAATCTGTAAATCATAAGGGCCAATCGGCGTACCATTAGCAGCTAACTCAGCCCGAATTATCCCTGCTATCCTTGCAGCTTCCGCATCTAAAGGTATGATAGTAAACTGACTAAAAAAACGTTGCAATATTTCTAAATTTCTCTCCTGCTGAAAGCTACGGTAAGCACCATAGTAGAGTTCTAACTGGGTTATCGTAGAAATTAAAATATCTTTTGGTTGTTGGGATGCCAAACGATTTGTTACCGCAGCACTACTATTATTTATTAAGCGGATACAGACATTTGAATCGAGTGAATAAATCAAAATAGTGTCTCTCTAGTTTCATATTCTCCTTGTTCTGGTCGTTCTAGTGGTTCTCCTACCCAACCACCAATTACCTCTTCAAAAAAACCAGAATTCCAGCCTTTACCTTCAGGGGTCGTAAGTTGAATTTTATCTTTTTCTTGCGACTTGGTTTTCAAGTGAAGAAATTCCACAAAATCTAAAACTTCCTCTTGTTTGTCTTGTGGAAGAGAACGCCACTTTGTTAATAACTCTTGTTCTGGACTCATTAAAATTCACCCACTATTACTTTATGTCAAACTCATTTTGACGGTTAGAGAGCTACGGTGTACATACAAGTAGAATTACCCCCCTTAATCCCCCCTTAGAAAGGGGGGAAACAAGATAATCCAGTTCCCTCCCCTTTATAAGGGGAGGGTTAGGGTGGGGTAAAACCTTGGTTAATCACCATTTCAGAGTTGTGTGTACACAGTCTCTACAAAAGACGCGATAAATCGCCGTCTTTACAAAAAATCTACTACTTATGCTTCTATTCTAAGGTTGATAACCCCACGGAAGCACTGACAGCCTCCGCCGCTTCTTCCCCTTCTAGCAATATCATCAAACCTTCCATCTCCTTTGTGGCAATTCGCAGCTTTTCCATAATCTCAGCTGCAATTATCTCTGGCTCTGGTAAATTATCGCCCGATCGCAAGCTATCATCTCGCAGCCAGGAAATATCCAAATTTTCGTTACGCTTGGTAATCTGCTCTCGCGTGAAGCACCGGAAACGCCCATTTTCTCCCAAATCCACACGGGGACTATTGCCATTGGGTTCATCTCCATAGCACTGCTCAAACTCAGAGAAATGCCCACGAGTCACTCTGCAGAAAGGCTATCACCCAAATCTACAGCCCCTTCAATTCCGTGTAACATCATATTCATCAACAGCAAGCGGTGAGCATCTTGCACCAACTCCATACCATAAAACGCCTGATGCTGCTGGAAAGATTGCTGTGCTTCTGTCCACTCAAAGGGATCGTGGTATTGTCGAATATAGCGATCGCTTGCAATCAAAAACCCTCCTGTTCCAGCCGCCGGATCTTGAATCAACTCTCCTGGTTGCGGCTTCAGTAAGGAAACCATGCAATCAATCAACGGTCTGGGTGTAAAATACGGCTCTGCCTCCAGTCAAACATTGAGCCAGAGACTCAATGAATGCATTCCCAGGCTCTGCCTGGGAACGAGATCAACAAGAAAACAATGGAAAATCAAGCTTTTTTGACTTGTGTATACACCGTAGCCTTTACAAGGGGGGTAATTAAACTTGTGTGTCTTTAGAGGAGAGGTGTTAGGGACTTTTGCAACAAGTCTAATGACCAATAACTAATCAATTCATAAGTTCATTACAACAATTGTTGCAATGATTTAAACGTTTCTTATACATGGAAGAGTATTTGTTGCAAAGTATTAAGCCTTTGCAGCAACTGATTATACCTTTGCAAGAAATACTTAAGCCTTTCTTATATATGGAAGAGTATTTGTTGCAAAGTATTAAGCATTTGTTGCAACTGATTATACCTTTGCAAGAAATACTTAAGCCTTTCTTATATATGGAAGAGTATTTGTTGCAAAGGTTTGAATTTTGACAATTAGTGTTTGAATTTGAGCAAAGACTATTTGGTTGATAGTTTCGGGTATAGCAATCCTATTTGATTTGCAAACAAAAATTGTCACTACAATTGCGATCGCCAGCCTCTACGGAGTAGACTTTCTGGTTTGCAGCGCTTGCATACCGCTAATTCCCACAGTCCCCTGTGTTATCCCAACGATACGCCGACTTATTTATCTTTGAGGGTAATACTGAGGATTCATAACTGGAGACTGATAACCATTTGTCGGCACAGTACTTCCCATCCCATTAGGTACAGGACTCCCAATCTGGGGTTGATAACCACTTATGGGTACAGTACCCGTCGTACTGTTGGGTAAAGCAGGACTCCCAATCTGGGGCTGATAAACATTTGCGGGTATAGTGCTTGTACTGTTGGGTGTAACAGCATTTTGGCTAAACTCTTCGTAAGCAGCACGAGAAATTGAGCTAATCAATTTTTCAGCGCGAGGGTCATTATTGGGGCGTTGTACCATGACAGTAGCTACGTAGCGCTTGCCAGTTGGAACACCAATTAAACCTGCATCTGCCAGCATAGTACCAATATCGCCCGTTTTGTGATATACTCTCGCACCTGTTCCCAAACCTGATGGTAGCAGAGTGTTTCTCTGAGTGCGACGCAAAATATCGAGCATTAAATCGCGTGATGGCATACTCACTAAACTTCCCTGACTCACAATAGCCATCAAATTCCCCAATTCTTTGGGAGTAGTGGTATTTGTCCCTTGCAAATCTGGGAGTTGATTACGAATTATTGTGTTTGTCAATCCCCAGTTTCGGAAACGCTCGTTTAAAGCCTCCATTCCTCCCAGCCGGGAAATCAGCATATTTGTCGCCGTGTTGTCGCTGATTGTAACCATTTTAGTGGCGACTTCCAGAGCGGCGTACTGGGTTCCGGCTGATTTGTATTGCATATCTCCAGAACCGCCAGCAACCATATCCTGTTGCATGGTCAGCATTTCATCCAGGCGAATTTTTCCTGCGTCCACATCCTGGAAAAAGGCAATTAAAATCGGTATCTTAATTGTGCTAGCCGCCGGAAAATTAATAGAACCATTGACATCTACATAATTACCAGTATCTAAATCTACTATAAAAACTCCGGGTGTAAGACTTGGATTGGCCGCCGCCAAATTTTGTACGGCATTTTTCAAAGAGCTAATTTCCTGGGATAAGTACATACTCGAAGCTACAACTGGGGGAGTTTGGGTAGCTTGCGGCTGCGATCGCACCACATTACTATTAGATTGCGGCGCAGAAGTTGTGCTGATGCGATTAGCCGGGTCTAATACTGATAATGCTGTGCCAACAATTGCACCCATACCAACACCCACAATCAACAACCGCACAATATACAACAAGGTTTTGGCCATTGGCTTTAACCGCGTCTTCCGTGATGAACGCCTGCCTATTTTTGGCTTTTCCATCCGCACTGTTTTCACCATCACAGCACCTGGTCGAAAGGGAGGAATTTTGCCCTTCACACTAGGTATTGGTTTTACTGCCGTTGGCATGACTAACCCCGATTTTACCCTGCGTGTAGCGCCAGGGATTGGGGGAGGAGTAATCGGATTTTTTGGCCGTGTTAGCGCCGCTTCTCGCCCATTGGCAGCTTGTTGCTGGCTGTTAGCTTTAACTTTCTTCTTTACCACTTTTTGTGGACGCTGGCGGCGATTTAAGGGTTGACGCCGCGAAAAAGCTGTTAGTTCGTCACTTGACTCTGACACAGTTACTCCTTGTGACCGACTTGGCTGTTTTCTTGCAGACTCTTGACCCCAAACTTAATTTTTAAGCAATAATATTAATACTCAAATTCTACTTTGCCACTAAGTAGCATTTTTGTGTTTAGTTTAAGCGATATTAATTATTTTGGGGGGATGATTGCATATATATTAAACAAATAATTACAAGTTTTCACTATCCCTCTGGTTCTTAAGGGCCCATTCTACCTGCTGTAAAATTCCTCGCAGCATGGCCACCTCCCCAGTTTTCAAGTGAGCGCGATTATACAATTGGCGAAATTTTCCCATACGACTAGCTGCCGTATGAGGATATACATAACCAATTTTCAGTAATACTGATTCTAATTGCTGGTAGTATCCTTCTAAAACATCTAAAGATGCGACTTCAATTTGAGGTGAGGTTTGAATGTCAAGTTTTTGGGCACATTGTGACAATTCATAACAACAAATTGCCACAGCAGTAGCTAAATTTAGGGCTACATAATCTGGATTGGTGGGAATGCCAACAAACCTCTGGGCATAATTTAATTCTTCATTGCTTAATCCCCGGTCTTCCCTGCCAAAAATCAGTGCTGTGGGTTTTTCTGGTTCCTCCAGTAACCAGGGTAGTGCAGTGCGGGGGTTTTCTAAAGGTGTTTCTAAACTGCGAACGCGACCGGTGGTAGCGATCGCCCGTACACATCCATGCAATGCTTCTGGTAAGGTCGGCACTAATACCGCAGATTCGATAATTTCTTGACCATGAACAGCCATCATCAAAGCTTCCGACGATAGCGGATCGCATTGGGGGTTCACTAATACTAAATTATATAGTCCGAAATTTTTCATTACCCTGGCGATCGCTCCGATATTGATCGGCCCAGCTGGCTCTACCAACACAATTCTTAATCCAGCCAAGCCCATTTTTTGCCTCCTGCGATCGCACCATAAGATATTTTTAGGCTAATTCTCAGCATTGTGGTTCTGCTGAAGAGTTTCCTTGAAATCATTTTAGCTGTGTAAGTGAATGCTTGCGTTAGGTCTGAACAGTTCAGCGTAATCTTTTGCGTTCAGCTAGTCGTTCTTCACTATTTGTTTGTAGCAATCTAATTGTTGTACGTCCCGTAGGCGTTAATCCCACCAAATCCAATACGGTTCAGTTAAGGATTTTTGGTACTAATTTTAGACCTGTAGAGACGCGAAATTTCGCGTCTTTACCAAGGTTTTTGGGCTTAACTGAACTGTATTGCCACCAAATCCAGTTCTAAAAAGATGAAGTGTTCAGCCCATTTCTGGGTGCGTGGGTTGAAGAGAAAGCTAAGTAGTCGGACAAAAATATTTACAGTCATTGCGAGCGTTCGCGCAGCGTCTCGTAGAGAAGCGAAGCAATCCCAGCCCTTGCGATTGCTTCATTCCGCTTCGCTCCATTCGCAATGACATTGTGTAATTAATTCTGTCTGACTACTTAAAAGCCCCTGTTTCTGGAAAAAACTATCCTAAGTCAGTGCCTTTATGACGATTACATCGCCAGCCGATGAGGGCTAAATTATCTGCATTTGTTGCACCGCCGTGCTTTTAGTCAGTGGTTTGCAACCTGAGATGATGAAATTACTGAACCATTAGCAGGATAACAGAGGCTATATTCAGTTTTCAAGGATATAGGTGTATCTACTATTGATTATGAATCAGCCGACAATAAAATCTTGGCAAGAAGTTCTCGCTACGTTTAAAAAAATCTGGGGTTATGAAGATTTTCGTCCGCCACAAGGAGAAATTGTCAGCAGTTTATTGGCACAAAAAGATGCGCTGATTATTATGCCCACAGGTGGAGGAAAGTCGATTTGTTTTCAACTTCCCGCACTACTACAAACAGGATTAACCTTGGTAGTTTCGCCCTTGGTGGCGTTGATGGAAAATCAAGTTCAGGAACTACGAGAAAGCAACCAAAAGGCTGCACTTTTGCATAGTGAATTATCTTCATCTCAACGCCGTGCAACTCTGCAAGCTTTAGAACGCCAACAGCTAAGATTGCTTTATTTATCGCCAGAAACTTTGCTAAGTGCGCCAGTCTGGGAAAGATTATGTCAGCCGCAATTGCAAATTAATGGCTTAATTTTGGATGAAGCCCATTGTTTAGTGCAGTGGGGTGATACTTTTCGCCCAGCTTATCGCAGATTAGGGGCTGTGCGTCCGGCATTATTAAAATCAAAACCACCAGGAACAAAAATCAGCATCGCCGCTTTTACTGCGACTGCTGACCCCTTAGCGCAAAAAATTATTCAAACAGTTTTACAATTACAGCAACCAGAGATTTTTCGGTTGAATCCCTACCGTCCTAATTTGCATCCTAGCGTTCGCATTGCTTGGACACCACGAGGTAGGAAACAACAATTATTAAAGTTTATTCAAAATAGACCGCAACAATCGGGGTTAGTTTATGTTCGCACTCGGAGAGATAGCGAAGATTTAGCCCAATGGTTAGCAGAGATGGGTTATGCAACAGCTAGTTATCATGCGGGATTGGGTGCAACCGAACGCCGTGCAGTAGAAGGAAGCTGGTTAAGTGGCAAAATCCCCTTTGTTGTGTGTACCTGTGCGTTTGGTATGGGGATAAACAAATCAGATGTTCGCTGGGTAGCCCATTTTCACGCACCACATTTGTTATCTGAATATGTGCAAGAAATTGGCCGGGCTGGAAGGGATGGGAAACCAGCAGAAGCGTTGACATTAGTGAGTGAACCTACGGGGTGGTTAGATCCAGAGGATAAGCAAAGACAGGAGTTTTTTCAAGAACAAATGCGATCGCAACAACAAATAGCGCAGCAACTTGTGAAAAAATTACCAAAACAGGGAGAAGTGAATGCTGTAACCCGACAATTTCCTGAAGGTGCTACGGCATTAGCATTACTCCATAGCAACGGTCAGTTAAACTGGCTTGATCCTTTCCATTACACTATTAGCCAAAAAGCGGGAAATCAGCCAGCGACGCAATTACACGCTGCTAAACAGATGCATCAATACCTGACAACTAAGCAGTGTCGTTGGCAGTTTTTATTAAACGCCTTTGGTTTTGACAAAGAAGCCGCTAACTTGCGTTGTGGACATTGTGACAATTGCCGTCGCCGAGTATAAAAGACTCATTCACGAGTATCAAAGACTCGTCGCCGAGTATAAAAGACTCGTTAACGAGTATAAAAGACTCGTTAACGAGTATAAAAGACTCATTCACGAGTATAAAAGACTCGTTCACAAGTATCAAAGGCTCGTTAACGAATATCAAAGGCTCGTCGCCGAGTATAAAAGACTCATTCACGAGTATAAAAGACTCGTTCACAAGTATCAAAGGCTCGTCGCCGAGTATAAAAGACTCATTCACGAGTATAAAAGACTCGTTCACAAGTATCAAAGGCTCGTCGCCGAGTATAAAAGACTCATTCACGAGTATAATTGTCAACGCAATGCACGAGGCTGGTTTCCCTGTGCAATATGTACTTTATAGCGATGAAGGAGATGGTTTTGCCAGACCAGAAAATCGGTTGCACTTTTTTGCGATCGCAAAAAACTTTCTCGCCAAATACTTAGGTGGGAGATTTTAACCTACTCTGATCCTCAGACTCTTCTTTTTGCAAGAGAAAATCTAGATAGTCTTGTAATTGCAACATTCCCTCGTTTCAGGTTGTATTCTGGTAAGTCTTGCGCTAAGGCAACTTGAGAGAATAAGGGGTACTGTACCTTCATGAATTGGCTCCTTGATCTGGCACTAAGACGCTGGTCGTCTGCGTATTTGAGATATTGCTTTCTCCAGCGTTAAGTACTTGCTCTGCGGTTAGCTGAAATTCTGGAAAAATAGTAGAAGCGATCGCAGTATTTCCTGTAAATCTGGTTTCTTCATAAAACCCGTCCAAGCTCCAGACAGTTTGCCTTTAAGCTTATGAGTCTGCAACAATGGATCAAATGGATCGGCGGTTAGTAGTGGTGACATCTCCTACACTTCTGCTTCGCAGTAAGTGTAGGCTTCCAAGACAATCCGGCTATTGCTTAGGAGACTCTTGGCTTTAAGAACGGAATGCCCTACCGCCCTTTTCTTTATATTAATCGCAGCATTATGATCCCTATCCAAGTTGCATGAACAATGAGGACAACTATGCCATCTCTCATGCAGCTTTTTAGGAACTTTAGCCCCACAATTAGAACAATCTTGAGATGTGTTTTTTGGGTTAACAGCTATCACAAGCAAACCAGCATTTTCGGCTTTATTTGCAAGAATTGATAAAAAGCTTGACCACCCAGCATCATGAACTGACTTTGCTAGTTTGGACTTTGAAAGTCCTTTGATGTTTAAATCCTCATGGACTATGACATCATATTTTTTGAGTAAATCATTAGCAGTTTTGAAGTGAAAATCCCGACGTTTGTCAGCAACTTTTTTATGTTGCCTACCTAGTTGTTTAACTGCTTTTTGTCTCCCTTTACTGCCCTTTTTACGTCTAGATACTCGCTTCTGAACCACTATGTTGCGTTTTTGTGCTTTTCTATAATGTTTTGGAATAGCAACAACTTCACCTTCAGAAGTTGTTAAGAACTCTTTTAATCCCAAGTCAATGCCAGTAATCGATTCGGGATTAATGTCGGGCTTAACAGTAGGAACTGTAGGGTCTTCTAGACTTAAAGTGATGTAGTATCCATCTGCTTTTTTGGTGACAGCAGCAGTTTTAATTTTGAAACCAGTAGGTAGTTGACGATGCAAAACAACTTTTATTAACCCCAACTTTGGGAGATTAATCAAGTTATCCTGCAAGCAGTCTTCTTTCATCTGAGGATAAGTGAAGGTTTTGTATCTACTTCTAGATTTAAACCTTGGTTTGCCACTTTTCTTACCGTTGCTATCACCTTTCAGAAATCTGTCAAAAGTTACCTTAACTCGCTTAACAACATCTTGCAAAACTTGTGAATAAATATCACCGTAATGGGGATGACTTTTCTTCAGTTCAGGCAATGTTTTCTTTTGAGAGTAGTAGTCTGGATTATCTCTTAATTCTGGGAGATGACAAACTAGTGGACAAGCATTGACAGGACTACGGTTTTGTTCGTACCAATTAAATCTATCTGCCAACAAATAGTTATACTGAGCGCACAACATAGATAACCATCTATCTATCTCTGCGGCTTGCACTTTTGTTGGACGTAGCTTGTACTGGTATGCAATCCTCATTTCTTGATTCTCAGCACCAGATATACTTTATCCTAAAAGGGTAAACATTGTGTACCCATTATGAAAAATTCTAGATTAAGTGTCAGAATGTCAACACGTAGATTAAACAAGCTGAGGCAGTATGCAGCAAATAAGGATAAAACAGTGACACAAATAATTGAGGATTGGATCGATAGGTTGCCAAGCTCCAAGACTGATGATTCCTCATCGACCAACAACTAATTCAATCCGTAGGATTGAATTAGTTGTTGGTCAATTCGTCATCATCCAAAAATTCATCCCACACTGCCTTCGGTCAGATGTGGGGCTTCTTTTTGATTTAGCTAACCGATCTCCAATCCGCTCTTGTAATTCTGGCTGTCGTCGTACCAATCGCTTAAATGCTCGTTTAAACGATGATGCCAAAACTACAGTTATCACTTGCGTAACTCATCCATTATTTGAGTAACTGTACCACGGAACACTTTTCCCGACTGGTATTCTACTTGTGCTTGAGCGATATTAGCAGCAATTTCAGAACGCCGCCGTTCTGCCAACCGATGACGTATCAGATCAATTAATGTTTCTTGTTCATCTACTGATAAGTTTTCGATACTTTCTAGAACTTGATCTAACCTGGAAACTGAGGTCATTATTTATTGTTACCTTGGTTGCAGTATATAACTATTACGTGTGCCTAAAATTGCTGCAAAAATCGCAAATCACTAGCATACAACCGACGAATATCATCAATTTGGTGTAACACCATTGCAAAGCGTTCTACACCAAAACCGGCAGCAAATCCTGTATAAACTTCTGGGTCATAACCCACAGACTTAAGTACATTTGGATCGACCATACCGCAGCCCATCACCTCCAACCAGCGTCCATTCCACTGCAAATCAACTTCAGCCGAAGGTTCAGTAAACGGGAAATAACTGGCGCGGAAGCGAATAGGTAAATCGCCAAATATTGCTTGTAAAAATACTTTAATTGTGCCTTTGAGGTCAGTAAAAGTTAGTCCCTCATCAATGGCTAAAAGTTCTATTTGATGGAAAACAGCCGAGTGAGTCGCGTCTACATTATCTCGCCGATAAACTCGCCCTGGAGCCACAACCCGTATCGGTGGTTCTTCTCTTTCCATGTAACGAATTTGCACTGACGATGTATGAGTGCGTAAAAGATTACCATCTGGCAGGTAGAAGGTATCCTGCATATCACGGGCGGGGTGGTCAGGCGGGGTATTAAGAGCCTCGAAATTGTAGTAATCTGTTTCCATCTCTGGCCCTTGAGCCACGGTGTAGCCCATTCCGACAAAAATATCCAGTGCCCGGTCAATAATACCATTGAGGGGATGAATGCGACCTTGGGGGCTGTAAATTCCCGGCATAGTTACATCCAGAGTTTCCGCCTCTAGCTGTACCTGAATTTGTGCAGCTTCCAAGGCGACGCGTTGCTGATCTAGACTAGTTTGCAGGGATTCTTTGACAGTATTGGCGATCGCTCCAATTTTTGGTCGTTCCTCTGCGCTCATCTGCCCCATACTTCGCAACAGTGCCCCCAGTTCGCCTTTTTTACCCAGATAGTTAACTCTGAGTTCCTCCAGACGTTCTAGGGTGTCGGCGGCTGCGATCGCTTTTTCTCCTTCTTGGCGCAGTGCTAAAAGTTGAGCTTCTAAATTGCTAGTCATTAGTTCTTAGTCATTGGTCATTAGTCATTAGTCATTAGTCTATAGTCAAAAGCTGTAAGCTGCTCGATAAATCAACTTACAGCTATGCCATCAATATCAGCCAAAGGGGAGGTTTCCGACGAGGAATATTTAATTTTGAACTCTACCTTGCGGTACTAGTACAGCTTGGTATAAATCTAGGTAACATCTTAATATCCAGCTAAAATACACCTGAATTCACTAGACAAGGATCAGAAAGCCTCTTGTTAAAAGTAGGCAAACTTCCCCCACAGTCTAGTAGTGAGTATGTATGGTTTTTTGCTGCTTGTGACCTCAGACATTGACAAATTGCTAATAACAAATAACTAATAACTAATGATTAATGACCAATACTTCGGCTCCGCTCAGTACAAGTGACCAATGACTATGAAATTACTAATTAGCAACGATGACGGCATTTCTGCCTTGGGGATTCGTACCCTAGCCAACTACTTGGCAGAGGCAGGTCATGATGTGAGTGTAGTTTGTCCAGATCGAGAGCGATCGGCAACTGGACACGGGTTAACTTTACATCAACCCATTCGCGCCGAAATTGTTGAAGGGATTTTTCATCCTGCTGTCAAAGCTTGGGCTTGCGATGGTACGCCTTCAGATTGTGTCAAATTGGCGCTGTGGGCTTTGCTAGATACTCCACCCGATTTAGTTCTCTCTGGCATTAATCAAGGTGCGAATTTGGGAACTGAAATATTGTATTCCGGCACTGTTTCAGCGGCAATGGAAGGTTTAATTGAAGGGATTCCCAGCGTAGCGCTGAGTCTTATTAGTCACACTTCTAAAGACTTTCAACCTGCTGCTAAGTTTGCCAAAATTCTCGTAGACCAGTTAGCCCAAAAACCCCTGCCGGATTTAATGTTGCTCAATGTCAATATTCCTGCGGTCAAATGGGAAGAAATTGCCGGAGTTACTCTTACCCGTCAAGGAGTGCGGCGTTACATTGATGTGTTTGATAAACGAGTTGATCCTCGTGGAAAAACGTACTACTGGTTAACCGGAGAGGTAATTGAGGATGTGGAACCTTCAACCGGATTAAATCTGCTGCAAAATGTACCGTTAGATGTGCATGTTGTACGTAAAAACTACATCAGTATAACTCCGTTACAATACAATCTTACTTACGCAGATGGCCTAAATAAATTATCTGAGTGGGAATTCAATTTTCGGTGAATCATTTGATTTATCAGGATAAAACTAGAATTATTTAAAGGCATCAGAGAAAAATGTAGGCTATAACGTAGGGGCACTATTGAAATAACCGATACACATCGACCCGAAAAACTGGAAAATTTTACTTGAGAGTATTTCATTCACATTTACACAATCAGCCAGAAACAGTGTATGCTGTTTTACCAAGAAATCCTCCCAATAGCAGAATGGGTCAGACAGCATAAACTTAGACAAAATAAGTAGCAATTTTTTCACTTATCGCCCGCTCAGTCCAGCCAGCCAGCCAGCAAGCAATACCCATGTCTAGGATAGAGAATCAATTTACCGTACAATTTTGGGGCGTTCGCGGCAGCATCCCCAGCCCAGGGCCAAACACCGTTCGTTACGGCGGTAATACCCCTTGCATCTCAATGCAAGCGGGCGATAAACGCTTAGTTTTCGATGCTGGCACGGGACTACATGTTTTAGGGCAATCTTTGTTGCGCCAAATGCCGTTAGAAGCTCATATATTTTTTACCCATTCTCACTGGGATCACATGCAGGGTTTTCCCTTCTTTACCCCAGGTTTTGTGAAGGGGAATGACTTTCATATCTACGGCGCGATCGCACCTGATGGTTCTACCATAGAACAGCGCCTCAATGACCAGATGTTGCACCCGAACTTTCCCGTACCCTTGCAAATTATGCAAGCCAATTTAAGTTTCTACGACATTCGACCGGGGCAACCAATTCACATCAATGACGTTACCGTAGAAACAGCACCTTTAAACCATCCAGGTGAAGCTGTCGGATACCGCGTCAACTGGCGTGGTGGTGCTGCTGCTTATATCACTGATACCGAACATTTTCCCGACCGACTCGATGATAATGTGCTGTGGCTAGCTCGGAATGCTGACATTCTGGTTTACGATTCCACTTACACAGACGAAGAATACTATTCGCCCAAATCCCCGAAAATTGGCTGGGGACATTCTACCTGGCAAGAAGCAGTAAAAGTGGCACAAGCTGCTAACGTCAAAACTTTGGTAATTTACCACCACGACCCCGCACACGATGACGACTTTTTGGATTGTGTAGGGAAACAAGCAGCTGCAAAATTTCCTGGGGCGATCATGGCACGGGAAGGATTGGTACTTCAGATTCCCACCTCAGTTATCTTATCAGAATCTTTTCCTGTTAGTAAGTTTTCTACCTAAAGATTGCGATCAGAGAAATTGGAGATTTTAGATTAGATTGGTGATCAGAAGCTTTCAGCAGTCATTGGTCATTAGTCATTAGTCATTGGTCACTTGTACTGAGTTTCGACTGCGCTCAACTACCGCGAACGCGAGTGCGTCTTTAAGAGTTGCCGTAAAGCCTGCGGCATAGATTCGCTTAGGGCAAAGCCTCTCCAAGAGTTGTATTGGTCATTAGTCATTGGTTATTTACAAAAGACAAATGACAAATGACAAATGACAAATGACAAATGACAAGTTGGTACTAGAAAAGCTGTCCTCCTGTCGGCGGTTTACCATAAGGTAGCTTCCTGCTGATAGCTAAAATAAACCTAAAATCTCGAAATCCAAGTGCTAAATTTGTCTAAAAATGGGTGTTCTGTGTGGGTTGCTTCTTCAAGCGAAGGGCTGCTAACGCCGACTGCTGTTGCCCTTGGCAAGTTTGATGGTGTTCATCTTGGTCATCAAAGGGTAATTCAGCCAGTCTTGCACGCTGATGGTCAGTTGTCAGTAGCTAGTAGTCCGCAGTCAAAGGAAAATCAAGAATATATTTACTCAACAGTTGTCACCTTTGACCCCCATCCACAGGAATTTTTTACGGGGCAGCCCCGGACTTTGTTAACACCACTGGATGAAAAAGTCCAACAATTGCGATCGCTAGGGGTAGAACAACTGGTATTACTACCCTTTGACAAAGAATTATCTGCTTTGACCCCCGAAGAATTCGTCCAAAAAATTCTTGTGCAACAACTGCGATGCCAGCAAATTAGCATCGGACAGGATTTTTGTTTTGGCGAAAAGCGCAGTGGTACTGCTAAAGATTTGCAATTAATCGCCGCCAAGCACAATATCCCCGTTACTATCGTTCCCTTACAAACTTATACAGGTAACTCGCCCACCGAAAGCAGTTGCGTCAGTACTAATCCGACTCATGATGCCCGCATTAGCACTTCATTAATTCGCCAAACCCTTGAGCAAGGTGACATCGAAAACGCAAATCTACTACTAGGACGCCCCTACACTCTCCTTGGTATTGTCGTTCAAGGTCAACAATTGGGCAGAACAATTGGCTTTCCCACCGCCAACCTCCAACTACCAAAAGAAAAGTTTTTGCCCCGCCAAGGAGTTTATGCTGTCCGCGTTTTCATTCTCAGTGAAACATCAGATATCGCTCCTAATGAAAGCTTTGGCGTGATGAATATCGGTAACCGCCCAACTGTAAATGGTACTTATTCATCTGCGGAAGTACATCTGTTTGATTGGTCTGGTGATTTGTATGGCAAAAAACTGGCTGTAGAACTGGTGAAATTTTTGCGCCCTGAACAAAAGTTTGCTTCTCTAGAAGCCCTAAAAACACAAATTCAACTTGACTGTGTTGTTGCTAAAGAAATTTTGAATGCTGAGTGGGAACAATAGGTAGGGCATTGGGCATTGGGCATGGGGCATGGGGCATTGGGCATGGGGTATGGTTATTCTCCCTCATCCCCCTAATCCCCCTAATCCCCCTCATCTCCCGATTCCCCAGTCCCGATTCCCCAGTCCCCAGTCCCCACTCCCCACTCCCCACTCCCCGCACCGCATGAGAGAAAAAATTGACGCTTTAACAAAAAATCTGGCTCTTACTATCGTTGGCAAAGCTGAGGCAATACGTTTAGTGCTAGTAGCCTTGCTAGGTGGTGGTCATGCCCTGCTAGAAGATGTCCCTGGTGTTGGTAAAACCCTACTCGCTAAATCTCTAGCTCGTTCACTGGATGGTAAGTTTCAACGACTACAATGTACCCCCGATTTACTGCCAACTGATATTACTGGCACTAACATCTGGAACCCAAAAAGTGGCGAATTTACTTATCTGACTGGGCCAATTTTTACCAATATTCTCCTAGCTGACGAAATTAACCGCGCTACACCCCGCACTCAGTCAGCTTTACTGGAAGTTATGGAAGAACATCAGGTAACAGTCGATGGTGTCTCTCGTGCAGTTCCTCAGCCCTTTTTTGTCATTGCCACTCAAAACCCGATTGAGTATCAAGGTACATTTCCGCTACCGGAAGCACAAATGGATCGGTTCATGTTGTCGCTGAGTTTGGGCTATCCTTCCGAGGCAGAAGAACTCCTTATGCTGCAAAATCTCCAAAATGGTGTGAAGGTTGCTGATTTGCAGCCTTGTATTACTTTGGCAGAAGTAGAGGAATTACGTTACCTCTGCTCTCAAGTAAAAGTGGCACCCTCCTTGCAACAGTACATCCTCGAATTGGTACGAGTAACACGGCAAGATGAGGAAATAGCCCTTGGTGTTAGTCCGCGTGGCACATTAGCATTACAACGAGCTACCCAAGCGCTAGCTTTTCTCTCAGGGCGTGATTATGCCATTCCCGATGATGTGAAATTTCTCGTCCCTCACGTTCTTTGCCATCGCCTGATTCCTAGAGGTGGACGGAATGCAAGAACTGTTGTTGAGCGATTATTGCGATCGGTTTCTATTCCTTAAAGATATAGCGGTTCCCATTCAGATGCCGTACAACATTATATCGCGAGGTGTAAGGGCACGGCAGTGCCGTGTCCCTACGGGTGCACCTCACGTGAACGAGAACGGCTATAACTGTTGTTTCTAAGCTTTTACCTAATTGCTTTCTCTTGAAAATGCTACTAACAGAAGCTGAAATCCAACAAGTTCTAAACCAAGCTCAAGCTGCTTTTCCCAACTTGAGTAACTGGGAATACAATAATGAAAAAAATGGGGAGTATTTTGGCTTTTCTATATGGGGAGAGTTTGTTATTAACCCCAATGAGCTAATGCTACGGCGTTTTTTTATCACGCTCGATACTTATGAAGATAAGTGGCAAGGATGTTTAAGCATAGGGCAACACAGCTATCTTTGGTCAAGTGCTGATGTAGGTGATGCCCACTTGTTAGATACAGAACCAAGTGAAACTTTAGAAGAGGCAATTACAGTACTGAAAGCAAAAATGGTAGAACTGTTGGCAGCTTTTTCGGTAGTTGTCTAAAAAAGGCAGTTGTAAGCAGATCAAACTACTGCTCATAACTGCCTTTGCTTTACGGAGATTCGTCCTAATGCACCTAAAATCCTTAAAATGTTAGGATCTCCTACAAAATAAGGTAGACAACAAATGAAAGCGATCGAAGTTACTGGCAAGATTGACTCTCAGGGAAACCTAGTTTTAGATGAGCCGATTCAGGGAACTACTTATCCTCATCAGGTTCGGGTGATTGTGTTGGTTCCAGAGCAGTTAGAAGAGGTTGATCCTGACGATACAACCGTTGAGGAGATTAAAGCCAGCTTGAGGAGAGCCTTGCAGCAAGCAAAAGCGGGGCAACGCCTGCCATTATCCGAAATGTGGGAGGGAATCGATGCCGAATGAACAGCCATCGGTATTAATCGATTTAACTCCTGAATATAAACAAAACTTACGCTACCTTTCTAAGAGATTTCGCAATATTCGCTCTGATGTTCAACCGATTATTGAGCAATTACAACAGGGGAATATTGTTGGCGATCGCATTTCTAGCATTGGTGAAGAGTATATTGTTTACAAGGTGAGAGTTCGCAACAGTAGTATCCAAAAAGGTAAGAGTGCTGGATACCGATTGATTTATCAAGTTGAATCACCTACAAGTATTTTGCTACTAACAATTTATTCCAAATCTGACCGAGAAGATATTGGTGCAAATGAAATCCGAGATATTCTGGCTGATTTTTCTAGTGAGTCTGGTTAAAACTGCTAAGAGATTTTTCCTTGCAATGTTGAGAGATGCAGACGCAGAAGGGCTTGCCAATAGGCATTGCTATGTTGCTACTGCTAACGCTGGGTAAGTCCTATGATTAGCACAAGCGCCACTTCTGAATATCTAGGAATGTGAGGAATGTCAATTTTTGTTAAGCGCAAAATCCGCGATGCCTACGGCGGGCTACGCCAACGCCAATCGCTACAGCAAAGCGCCGAACGCCAATTCAAACGCCAATTTTTCGGTTTACTTCTGGTAATTGTAACCTGGAGCCTAGCTATGGGTTGGCTTCTAGCCTTGGCAACTAATGCTCAAAGTGCTACTCCTACCGCCGAAATTGGCACTGTTGACGTAGTACCTGCACAGTATCAATTAGGACAAGAATTATATTTGGAAAACTGCTCCACATGCCACATCGGCTTACCACCAGCCGTTTTACCCACCCAAACTTGGAAAAATCTCCTGGAAGACTCACAGCACTACGGCGCACAACTAAAGCCTTTAGTCGATCCGCCACGCATCTTGGTGTGGAAATATCTTTCGACTTTCTCTCGTGTTCAGCGAGACGACGAAGAAACACCATATCGCCTTAATGACTCACGTTATTTCAAAGCTTTGCATCCAGGAGTTAAGTTACCACGTCCCGTCCAGCTTGGCAGCTGTGTCAGCTGTCATCAAGGCGCTAGTGATTACAATTTCCGCCGCCTAACAGCAGAATGGAAGTGAGGACTAGAGACGCGATTAATCGCCTCTGTACAGGAAGAGACGCGATTAATCACGTCTGTACAGGAGTTAAAAGTTGAAAAATTCATAACTCCTAACTCCTAACTCCAAACTCCAAACTCCTAACTCCAAACTCCAAACTCCTAACTCCTAACTCCAAACTCCAAACTCCAAACTCCAAACTCCAAACTCCAAACTCCAAACTCCAAACTCCTAACTCTATTCCCTCTCCGGCCCCATCTGGGGGCAAAATGATACTATGAAGAAAGACTAAATATAAGATAAGAGTTAAAACCAATCATTTAATACACTGATTGCCTCGTTTTTCTCCTGTTTTTGAGTTAATTCTCATTTGAAACCCATCCACAACCAAGAAGGTTGGGTTGGGTTAAATGTTTATAATCAATGCCAAACCTTTAATCGCCATCCCCCTTGATTCAGTTCTATAATCTGCCATGCTAAAACTTTTGTTGGGCGACCCCAACGCTCGTAAGCTTAAAAAATATCAACCTTCTGTTACTGAAATTAACCTTCTAGAGGAAGAAATTAAGGTTCTTTCCGATGAGGAGTTAAAAGGTAAAACCGTCGAATTTAAACAACGGTTTGCCAAAGGCGAAACTCTAGATGACCTATTACCTGAAGCTTACGCCGTTGTCCGAGAAGCAGGACGGCGAGTCTTAGGTTTGCGGCACTTTGATGTCCAAATGCTTGGCGGTATCATTTTGCATGTAGGGCAAATTGCCGAAATGAAAACCGGTGAGGGTAAAACGCTTGTAGCAACCTTACCGAGTTATTTAAATGGACTTACTGGTAAAGGTGTACACGTCGTAACTGTGAACGATTACCTGGCTCGTCGGGATGCTGAATGGATGGGACAGGTGCATCGCTTCTTGGGGCTGAGTGTGGGGCTAATCCAGTCAACTATGACTCCCAGTGAACGCCAAAAAAACTATGATTGCGATATTACTTATGTTACCAACAGCGAGGTAGGATTTGACTACCTGCGGGATAACATGGCGACATCAATGGCAGATGTGGTGCAACGCCCGTTTAATTATTGCGTGATTGACGAGGTAGACTCGATTTTAATTGATGAGGCGCGGACACCGCTAATTATTTCTGGGCAGGTGGAAAGACCTACAGAAAAGTATCTGCAAGCAGCTGAAATCGCATTCACACTCAAAAAAGACGAGCATTATGATGTGGATGAAAAAGCTCGTAACGTGCTTTTGACTGATGAAGGATTTGCAGAATCCGAAAATCTTTTGGGAGTAACAGATTTGTTTGACCCTGAAGATCCTTGGGCGCACTTCGTTTTCAATGCAATTAAAGCCAAAGAACTTTTCCTCAAGGATGTAAATTACATCGTCCGCAATGGCGAAGTGGTAATTGTAGATGAATTTACCGGTCGGGTGCTACCCGGACGGCGTTGGAGTGATGGATTACACCAGGCAATTGAAGCCAAAGAACACGTAGAAATTCAACCAGAAACTCAAACTCTAGCGACAATTACTTATCAAAATCTGTTCTTGCTGTATCCAAAACTCGGTGGAATGACCGGAACGGCAAAAACGGAAGAACCAGAATTTGAAAAAATTTACAAATTGGAAGTTGCGGTAATTCCTACCAACCGCGATCGCAGACGGGAAGATTTGTCTGATATGGTCTTTAAGACAGAACCGGGCAAGTGGGGGGCGATCGCTAGAGAATGTGCCGAAATGCACGAACTCGGCAGACCTGTATTAGTAGGAACCACTAGTGTAGAAAAATCCGAACTTCTGAGTAGGCTGCTGAAGGAGTTGGCGATTCCTCATGAATTACTTAACGCCCGACCGGAAAACGTCGAGCGTGAGGCAGAAATCGTCGCTCAAGCTGGACGAAAAGGTGCTGTTACCATTGCTACCAACATGGCTGGTAGAGGTACAGACATCATTCTGGGTGGTAACTCCGAATACATGGCGCGTCTGAAGCTGCGGGAATACTTCATGCCCCGGATTGTTATGCCAGAGTCAGAAGATGCCTTTGGCGTTCAAAGGGCAGCCGGATTGCCTACAGGACATGGCGGTGGTCAAGGCTTTGTCCCTGGTAAAAAAGTCAAAACTTGGCGGGCTTCACCAGAAATTTTCCCCACGCAGTTAACAAAGGAAACAGAAAAACTACTCAAAGATGCAGTAGAAATTGCGGTGCGTGAATATGGCGATCGCAGTTTACCGGAATTGGAAGCTGAAGACAAGGTAGCTGTGGCAGCAGAAAAAGCTCCCATCGACGACGCTGTGATTCTGAAATTGCGAGAAGCTTACAACCGCGTTAAGCAGGAATACGAACAATTTACTACCCGTGAACATGATGAAGTAGTGGGAATCGGTGGTTTGCACGTAATTGGTACAGAACGCCACGAATCACGGCGGATTGATAACCAGTTGCGTGGACGTGCAGGAAGACAAGGCGACCCTGGAACCACAAGATTCTTCCTCAGTTTAGAGGATAACCTACTGCGGATTTTTGGAGGCGATCGCGTTGCTGGGTTAATGAATGCTTTCCAAGTGGAAGAAGATATGCCCATCGAATCTGGGATGCTTACCCGCAGTTTGGAAGGCGCACAGAAAAAAGTTGAAACTTACTACTACGACATCCGTAAGCAGGTGTTTGAGTATGACGAAGTGATGAATAATCAACGTCGGGCTATTTATGCTGAACGTCGGCGGGTGTTAGAAGGTCAAGATTTGAAAGAACAGGTAATCAAGTATGCCGAAAAAACGATGGATGACATCGTTGACTACTATATCAATGTAGACTTGCCCTCGGAAGAGTGGGAGTTAGAAAAGCTGGTTGAGAAAGTTAAAGAATTCGTCTATCTGTTAGCGGATTTGCAACCAAATCAATTAGAGGATATGACAGTCAGCGAGATTAAAGCCTTCCTCCACGAACAGGTGCGAATTGCTTACGACCTCAAAGAAGCGCAGATTGACCAAGTTCAACCCGGACTGATGCGCCAAGCTGAACGCTTCTTTATCTTGCAACGCATTGATACTCTGTGGCGGGAACACCTGCAACAAATGGATGCTTTGCGCGAATCGGTAGGATTACGTGGTTATGGGCAAAAAGACCCGCTAATTGAATACAAGAGCGAGGGTTATGAGTTGTTCTTGGATATGATGATTAACATCCGCCGAGATGTGGTGTACTCGTTGTTCATGTTCCAACCGCAGCCTCAGCAGATGATGCAGGCTTCGTCTGAGATGGTGTAAGTAGGGAATATCTGATGCAGAGACGCAGAGGCGCAGAGAGTGCTTTTGCGTCTTTGTATTTTAAGGCATCTCTCAAAAATATTTTGTTTTCAGGAGTTTGCTGAAATGGGTAAGCTGGTACTACCAAATCTTCAGGGTAAGCAAATGGGGCAAGTAATAATTACCCTCACTGTCACGAATCGAATTGATCAAGTTTTGGCACAGCGAGGCTTTATTTCTCCAGAGGAAGTTCGCTCTTGTATTTTGGATAATGTTTTAGTTGATACGGGTGCAACGTTACTATGTTTACCTGCTAGCATTATTAGTCAACTAGGTTTAGTCCAAGGTGGAGAAGCCCAGGTAGAGACTGCGGCTGGAGTGCAGCAGGGGCGGATTTTCCGAGATGTTGAACTTAGTATTGGAGAACGTCAAGGAACCTTTGATTGTTTGGAACTTACAGAAGTAGCTTATGCGCTTTTGGGTGTAACGCCAATGGAAGTTTTAGGGTTAGAACCAGACCTGAAAAATCGGAAGTTGCGGGTTTTGCCGATGAATTCTGAGCAAACTTACCTTAGTGTATTGTAAGCGACCATCTCAATTCAGAAGGGGCATTATGAAACAGAACAATAGAAGTGATTTCACTTACCGTCAGCTGGAAAATAATTTAATACATATTTCTGAATCAATTATTCAGGGTTTAAAATCTAACAAGTGTGAATTAAAAACTTCTACAGACTATGAAGAAAATGATGCATCTATGAGGGTATCTGAAATAGATGTCAGCCTGGAAAAATTTTTTATTGAGCTAGGAGTTTACTTCAGTTGGCCAAATGATATGTATATAATTCGTGTATGGGATAAAAGCATTACTCCTTCAGAGAAAGACAAAAAAATTTGGAAATCAAAAGAACCATGTCCTGGGCATTTAGTATGGCAAGATGAAGACGAAGATTTATCATCAGAGCAAGGATTTTCAAATTTTGATTCAGATTTGCACAAACTTGTTTACGAGTACGTTAAAAAAATTCAGGATTTTTATTTATCTGCTGGTGGTGTAAGTCCTGAAATAAGAAATCTATTGTAGTAAAATTTTTATGTTAGAGATATAACAGCTTATAATATAGTTAGCAGTCAAGAGGTCTGACCTTTTGAGATCGTGGAAGCTAGGTCTTCCCTTGACTGATTTTTATTATCTAAGAATAAACACCACACTCCAATGCAACTTTCTGAAGCTAAACAGAATATGATCGCTTCTACTTGGCGTAGTTTTGAGGTTATCTGTGGTGCGATCTCATCGAACAGAATGTTTATATAGCGACGTGCTATGCTATTTAGGGCTTGCTGAATAAGTCTAGAGAAGCAAATCTAGAAGCTACACAGCTTACAAAATAGTTGTTTCATCGCTCAGTTTCTAATATTTACCCAGCGATGCCTTCGGCGGGCTGCGCCAACGCTAACGATTGTGCAAGGGTTTTGAGACTCTAGATATTATAGCCTTGCACTTATTTTGGGGAAAAACGCTTAAAACCCTTATCTGGTCTATATTACACTTCTATTCAGCAAGCCCTATTTCGGTGTCTAATAAAGAGAGTCATGACTGCTCCAGTAGAAGAATTATTAAGCACCTTTGATCGTCTGCCAGAGTCAGAGAGATTGGAAATAGCTCTGGAGATTTTAAAAAGGGTCAGACATTTGGACTTTCCATATTTGTCAAATGAAGATTTGGTTTGGAATGCAGAAGAACTTTTTTTGGAGTTAGATCGGCAAGAAGCTTCCGATGAGTAGCCCGAATCGTGGAGAAGTTTGGCTTGTCGATCTTGGCTACACAGCAAAAGTCAGACCATGCTTAATTATCAGTATTCCTGCCCTAGAGCAAGATCGAGCATTAGCAACCCTAATTCCTCATACGACTAGCTCACGCGGTTCAAGATTTGAGGTGGCGCTAAAGGTAAACTTTCTCCGAACAGGAGTGTTTGACGTACAAAATATTATTAATTCCACATGCAAAGTTACTCCGAAAGTTGGGAGACTTGACACCAGAACAACTCATTGAAGTTGAAAAAGTATTACTCTTTTGGCTGGGATTGGAGGAGAGACATTTTGACAGCGATGAGTAGTAAATAGGTAAAAATCCTGGATTCAAAGGCTTATAAAATACTATCGCTTCATTCATATTAATTAATGAAAAACCTCTTATTTATCTGTAGCCAGAATAAATTGCGAAGTCCCACCGCCGAGGCTGTATTTTCTGAATATGAAGGACTTGAAACGGAATCGGCAGGTTTAGATCGCTATGCCCAAGTACCAGTTTCAACAGAATCTATTATCTGGGCTGATATTATCTTTGTGATGGAGAAGTCACATAAAAATAAGCTATCGAAAAATTTTCAGCCCTTTCTTAAAGATAAAAAAATTATCTGTTTAGATATACCAGATAAATATGAATACATGGAACCAGCTTTAATTGAATTGTTAAAACATAAAGTGCTACCCATATTAAAAATTAAAAAATGAACTAACTTTTGGGAGATAAATCTATAAACAATTCTGCTGATAATTCACCTTCAGCAAAAATTTTCGGAACTCACACCTAACTCCTCCCCAACGTCGGGAAGGAGTTTTTTAGCATCAGTTAAAAAGAAGGTGCGATACTTATATTATGGGCAGTTTGCCAGATACAATCTCAGACTTTCTGTGCAGATATTTCCTCTGGCTTTTCTTGCCTTTGCAACGCAGAATACAGCCTATTAAGTGCATTTACATAAGCTTGCGCGGATGCTACGATAATATCTGTGTTCGCTGCATGACCAGAAAACACTTTAGATTCATAACGTAAACGAATCGTCACTTCTCCAATGGCATCAATACCGGCTGTTACTGACTGCACAGAAAACTCAATCAACTCGTTGGGCACATTCACCACCCGGTTGATAGCCTTGTAAACTGCATCCACTGGCCCAGTACCGATCGCAGCATCGGTTAATTCTTCACCGTCTGGGGTACGCAAGGTAACTGTAGCTGTAGGGCGGGCGTTGCTACCACAGGAAACTTGCACCAACTCTACCCGGAACAAATCAGGTGCTTGTTGGATTTCATCGTTAACGATCGCTTCCAAATCCCAATCAGAAATATCTTTCTTTTTATCTGCTACTTCTTTGAATCTGACGAATGCTTTATTTAACTCAGTATCTGACAGTTCAAAGCCCAATTCTTTCAACCGGGTGCGGAAAGCATTTCTCCCTGAATGTTTGCCCAAAACTATTTGATTGTCTGTTAAACCAATCAATTGGGCATCCATAATTTCATAAGTGAGCTTATTTTTTAGCACCCCATCTTGGTGAATTCCAGACTCATGAGCAAAGGCATTCGCCCCGACGATCGCTTTATTTGGTTGTACTAACATTCCCGTCAAATTGGAAACTAAGCGTGAGGTTTTGTAAATTTGCCGGGTGTCGATATTTGTTAAGGATTCTTGAGATTCTTCTGGTCTTCCCAAATAGGGATTAAAATATTGTCGCCGCACATGCAAGGCCATCACCAATTCTTCTAGTGAGGCATTTCCGGCACGTTCGCCAATGCCATTGATGGTACATTCTAGTTGGCGTGCGCCATTTTTCACGGCTTCTAAAAAGTTAGCAACTGCCAAACCTAAATCATTATGACCGTGAACGGAAATAATCGCTTGGTCGATGTTGGGGACATTTTCAATAATCCCCTTAATGATTGCCCCAAACTCGCTAGGGGTGGTGTAACCGACTGTATCGGGAATGTTAACTGTTGTTGCACCAGCTGCGATCGCTCGCTCTAACACTTGGTAAAGAAATTCTGGATCGGAACGAGCCGCATCCATCGGTGAAAATTCTACATCTGTCACGAAGGACTTAGCATAAGCTACCATTTCTTCGGCGATCGCTAGCACTTCTGCCCGTGTTTTCCGCAACTGATACTCTAAATGGATATCTGAAGTGGAAATAAATGTGTGAATTCTGGCGTTAACTGCCGGTTTTAATGCGGATGCCGCTGCTTCAATATCTGCTTTAATCGCTCTTGCCAAACTGCAAATTACCGGGCCATTTTCTGTCCCCACAATTTTAGCAATCTTGCTGACTGCTTCAAAATCTCCGGGACTAGCAAAGGCAAAGCCTGCCTCAATTATATCCACACCCAAACGCGCCAGTTGCTTGGCAATAATTAGCTTCTCGTCTATATTCAGAGTCGCTCCCGGACACTGCTCTCCATCTCGCAGTGTAGTATCAAAAATGATGATTCGGTCTGTTTTGTTTGTCATTTGCGCTTTGTTGTTTAGTTTTTACTTGCGGATCAATATATCTTCAAACTTAGTTTTTCTTTTACTCTTACCTTTGTAAATAATTGCTAAGAATACTAACCTTCTGTTTTTTCTATTTGATCTCTGATATCATTTAAATCTATATATCTGTCTGTAGCATTCCGTAGTTCTCTAGCGATCATTCCTTCTGTCGATACTACTGTAATATGTGTATTTTTTGAACGTAATAGTTCGATTGCTCTTTCAAAATCTCCATCGCCACTGAATAATACTACTCGGTCATACTGGTCTACTGTATTAAACATATCTACAACAATTTCAATATCTAAATTCGCTTTTTGCGAGTAACGACCAGAGGTATCATCATAATATTCTTTAAGAATTTTAGTTCTAACTGTATATCCTAGACTAATTAGAGCATCTCTAAAACCTCGCTGATCTTGTGGGTCTTTTAAGCCAGTGTACCAGAATGCATTAATTAATGTTGTCTCTGATTGCTCATGTTTGAAGTATTCTAAAACTCGCCGAGGGTCAAAAAACCAGCCATTTTTTTGTTGAGCATAGAACATATTGTTTCCGTCTACAAAAATAGACAGACGATTCATTGGAGAACCCATACAAATTTACACCTAATAATATATATGAATTTAGATGGAACAATAGATTATAGCAATTTTCAAATGCCTTGTTTGCTAATCTCTATAAAGTAAGTCTTCATCTGTAGCTTTTATCCTACCTCTTTCAAGGCATAAAAACGCTTGCAACATTGGAGTTGAGATCCTGGGTGCTAAACCTTATTCACCTCCGGCACTGCAAGAGCCACCCTGTGATCAAAATCTACCAATAAAATTGAACTAGTAACAGCATTCATAACTGTATAACACTAAATTTTACTCCTAAAGAGGTATGGCTTATGCTTAGGGTAGGATATAAGTTAATGCCTATCTATAGCTTTAGCTTTCAGTATAAGGACATGCTTTGTGAGGAGTACCAATATTGCGCCAAAGACAGAAGACGGACTTGGGACAGCTTCAAGTAAAACCCCTGAGTTTTGAGCGTACTTATTGGTTAGGTTAGGGTAAAACACCGCCGCAACTAAGTACAGAGACGAAGTATATCCGGCTATGATCTGTGAGACAATCACTCTTTTGTAACTCATTCAATAGAAAAATAATAATTTAGACAGAATTAGGAATCTCTTGGGGGCTACCTTTGCCAATAAAAGTTTGTTGATGAATAGAAGATACTTTACAAATGTATAAGATTGTCATTTAAGTCTTATTTCAATGTGCTTGTACTAAAACGCAGGGCTATTTCATTCTCATGTAGCCCGCCTCAGAATAAATTCTAAGGCTAATAGCATTCATTCGTCTAAAGACGACTAACAAAGGCTTTTAGTCCACTAAGCGTGGACTTGGGCTATAAAAGAGGAACTTTAGTTATGGGCGGTTTATGTCTAGAACAAAATAGCCCTGTACTAAAACGTGGTCTGAATAAATAAAAGTGTTGGACTTAAATCAATCAGTAACACGATATGGCAGAAGAACCTACATCTACCTTAACTAAAAACCATGTCTCTGCTGCCAATAGACACTCAAGTAAACCGACAAAAGTAACGTCAACAGCATCGGCTCGTCAGTCTAGGTGGATGCTTCGCTTAGGTCATCTCCTGGCTGGCGGTTGGGTAATGGGTGCAGCACTGCTGAGTGCTTCTGGTGGGGAATTAGTTCAATTGATGGAAAATAAGGCGCTTTCTGCCTTTTTTCAAGTGCGTGGGCCGATTTTACCTCCAGAAGACATTGTAATTTTAGCAATAGACGATCAGTCAATATCAGTTCCCGAACAGTACTATAAAACAAATCCCAAACAGTATGCCTACTTAGAAACACTGAAATCTTATCCTTATAAACGGGCTGCTTATGCTCAGGTAATCACAAAGTTAATCAAAGCAGGTGCCCGCTCTGTAGCGGTAAATGTAGTTTTTGACACGCCAAGCAGTTATGGAACTACTGACGATCGCCAACTCCAGGCAGTATTACAAAAATATGGCAGCAAAGTTACTTTAGCCGCCGTCTACGAAAATTCCCAGATGCGCCAAGGGTCTTTTATGCAACTGATTGACCCACAAGAGATGTTTCGTACAGGATCTGTGTCCATTGGCTCAGTTAATTTCCCTCTGGAGGTAGATGGTAAAGTTCATCGATTGGGCAGTGAGTTTTCTAAGTTGTTAGCTGAAGATAATTTGCTCGAAAAGCTACCCTCTTTTGATGAAGCAGCACTGAAGGCAGCACAAGTAAATTATCCCCAACCAAAGGGCGATCGCATTCATTTTTGGGGGGCTGCGGGTACATTTGAGCAAGTACCCTTTTGGCATGTACTCGATCCAGAAAACTGGAACACCTATTTGCAGCAGGGAAAGGTTTTCAAAGACAAGATAGTGCTAATTGGTGCAACAGATAAGTTACACAATGATTATTATCCAGTCGCCGCTAGCAACAGCGCTAAACGGATGTCGGGGGTGGAAATTCACGCCAATGCGATCGCAACTTTGATGCAAGGTAAAGCGATCGCTTCAGGAATTACCAGTCTACCGTTGCGGGGTTTGTTTGTGCTAATTATAGTAGGCAGTACAGCCTTGATGATTACCAGACGCAAGCAAAGTATCAATAGATTTCTCTATAGCCTCGCCCTGTCTGGTACTTGGCTAGGAATTAGCTATGGGTTATTTGTTCACGGTCAGTTAATATTTCCCACTACTGTACCAATGATTGCGATCGCTATGATCGGATTTTCCTATCTGGGAACCTCATTAGTCAGAGAAAGCATCAAAAAACGCCAATTAGTAGACATTTTTCAGAAGTATAAAACTTCCGCCGTTGTCCAAGAGATTATCAGCCAACAAGATGATTTGCAAGACTTACTTCAGCAACGAGATTTAGCCTTATCAGGAAAAGTCCTGGCTCAACGCTATAGAATTGTCAAAGTTCTCGGTTCCGGTGGATTCAGTGAAACCTACATTGCCGAAGATACCCAACGTCCTGGGAATCCGCGATGTGTTGTCAAACAACTAAAACCAGCCAACACCAAACCAGAAGCCTTACAACTTGCCAGACGTTTATTTAACTCAGAGGCGCAAACACTCGAAAAATTGGGAACACACCCTCAAATTCCGCAACTTTTGGCGTATTTTGAAGAAGATGAAGAATTTTATTTAGTACAAGAACAGATTATTGGTCATCCTTTAAATCAGGAATTGCCAGCAGGCAGAGCAATTGATGAAATTGCAGCGATCAAAATTGTCAGGGACTTATTGCAAACATTAACATTTGTCCATAAAAACCATGTGATTCACCGGGATATTAAGCCCAGTAATATTATCCGCCGACATTCAGACGGTAAACTGATCCTGATTGACTTTGGAGCCGTCAAAGAAGTCAGTACAAAACAGCTTGATCATCAAGAGCAAAACCCCTTTACCATTGGTATTGGTACTCAGGGTTATGCACCAAGCGAGCAATGTTTTGGGCGTCCCCACTACAGTAGTGATATCTATGCAGTCGGCATGGTTGGGATTAAAGCCTTGACTGGTATAGCACCCCGTGAGCTACCTAGAGATGTTAATGGAGAGATAAAATGGAGCGATGCCCTTCGACAGGCTCAGGGTAAGACCTACGGCGGTAAACTACGCACCCAGGTAAGTCACTCCCTCGCTAAGATTCTCAGTAAAATGGTGCTGGATGACTTCAAACAGCGATATCAGTCTGCATCAGAGGCTCTTGAGGATCTGGAAGCTTTTGACGATGTTATAAATTCCCAAACCAGATACCCTATGCTACAGAATGACTCATTAATGAATACTTTAGATGACTTAGGCGCTCCCACAAAATCTTGCTCAGAAGCATCCTCAGAAACTACTTGACATCTGTCCGCCAAATTACCCACAGTCATTGCACCCCACCCCTTAGCAACTACGGTGTATACACAAGTCTGAAATAGTTTACTCACCTGGTTTCCACGTCAGTTTTACCCCACCCTAACCCTCCCCGATGGATTGGGGAGGGAACTAGATTTGTTTTTTCCCCCCTTGGAAAGGGGAGGGAACTAGATTAGGACTTACGCATTGACAGATATAGCCAAATGTGCATTACTTCTCGTTCCTGGGCTGCTGCCTTGTAATGCTATTCTGTTCGGCTCTGCCTCCAGTTTGACAGGAGGCAGAGCCTCCAACTATCACATTCCCAGGCAGCAGCCCAGGAACGAGGTAGGGCAAGACTTTTATGTTAATAAGCTTGATATGCATAAGATACTGAGTTTGTAAAGTGCGTAAGTCCTATAGATTTGTTTTTTCCCCCCAATGCATCGGGGGGATTAAGGGGGGTAATTTGACTTGTGTATACACGGTAAGGGCAGAGGAGACGAAGCGTAGCTTTGGCGGGGTGGGGTGATTCGGGTTTAATAAGCAATTAAGCTGACATGATTTCACTCAGTTCTGCATTTGACACTCTCCACTCTAAAGAGACGGAGATTCTTAAGACTTTTCAGCCTTAATATCCTGTTTGCACAGGTTCCCAGGCTCACCACGTTAGCACACAAGGTGCGTAGTGATATCTCCTCAAGGTTTTTCGGGCGTAGACTTCCCCCCAGTCCGGGGGTAGGTTTTTAAATCTTGTACTGATTTGAGTATTTTAACATGGCTGAGTCCTGAAGGACTCAACTAGCCTTCATCCCTTGCCTGAAGTACTTTGGACGCAACTACGTTGCTGTTCCTCAAGGGTTTTCGGCATATTTTCTATAATTTTAAATTAACGACAACAATTCTTCTCCTGTCGTGGGATGAATGCCTATAGTTTCATCCAAATCTTCCTTGGTAATGCCCTTGCGAATTGCCACACCTAGACTTTGAATGATATCTGCTGCATGTTCACCCACCATGTGAGCGCCCAAAACTTGCCCAGAATCACCATTTAACACTAACTTTATAGTGGTTGGCTCATCCTGTTCGATTAGCTGATACAACAGTGGTTGGAACTGGGTGCGGTAGCATTGTACAGATTCACCAAATTTTTCCCGTGCTTTTACCTCCGTCATCCCCACACTAGCCGCTTCTGGACGGCAAAAAACAGCAGTGGGCACATAATCATAATTTAGTTTTTGCGCCTTGTTGCCAAAAATTGTATCGGCAAAGGCAATAGCTTCTGCCTTAGCCACTGGAGTCAATTGCATACGACTGGTGCAATCACCCACAGCAAAAATGTTTTCTTGGTTGGTGCGGCTGTATTCATCTACTTTGATGGCACCATCTTCGCCAAGTTCAACATGGGCATTTTCTAAACCAAGATTCTTGGTATTTGGAACGTAACCTGTGGCAACTAAGATGCTATCTGCTGTAATTATTTCTTGGCTCTCACCAGTAATAGTCAGCAAGAAACCTTCTTCTGAGAATTTGATTTCATCAACGGTGCTGTTGGTGAATATCTTAATTCCGCGTTTAATCAAACCCTGTTGTACAGCAGAGCAAATGTCATCATCAAACCCCGATAAAATCATCTCGTCTTTTTCAATCACCGTCACTTCGCAGCCGAAAGCGTGCATCATGCTAGAAAATTCTACGCCAATGTAGCCGCCGCCAATAATTGCTAAACGTTTTGGCAGATAGGGTAGCTGAAACATCTCGCGGGATGTGATAGCGTATTCTATACCTGGGATTTTGGGCTTGAGTGGTTGCCCTCCCACAGCAATTAAAATTTTGTCGGCTGTAACTTTGCGTCCATCAATATTGATAGTATGGGTATCGATGAAAGTGACATGTTGAGAAATTAATTCAATTCCAGCTTTTTCCAATTGCTGAAAATACGACTGATTAATCTTGTGAATATGCTGATGTACTGACTTAATAAATAATGTCCAGTCAAAGTATGTTTGACAGTCACTCCACCCATAACTGTGCGCTATTTGATTTTGCAGGGCAAAGTCGGCTGCGTAGACAATCAGTTTTTTCGGAACGCAGCCGCGATTTACACAAGTCCCACCGACGGATTCTTGTTCAGCAACAGCGACACGTACACCGTAACTAGCTGCTTTTTTAGCTGCTGCCAATCCCCCAGGCCCAGCACCAATGACAAACAAATCGTAATCAAATGTCATAAAAATCTGTTCCTTTTTCACTGTTTGGAAAGCAGAGCTATTTCAGTTATTCACACAAAACTTGATTGATCTACTGCCTTTGGGTGGACAATTTCGGATAATAACAGGTTGATATGTAGCAGGTTGCCGCATTAATCATAATTAGATCCAAAAGGAACAGCGACACCGAACAGCCCACCGTAGGTCTTACCCTGAGCCTGTCGAAGGGCATCGCTCGATTTTTACTAAGTTATATTACATTATGTTGCCAAAGAAGCATTTTGTCTATTCTACAAGAGGTAGAAGTGCGATCGCTTTGGGGGGGTATGCGATCGCACTTTTGATCCAAAGCATATATACGAATTACTAAGTAATCGCACAGAATTATTTACACATGAGATTATAGTGTAGATAAGGGTTTCATAGCTTAATTTTGTGTAATTAATTTTGTTTAGCTACTGACTAATCTGCTTTCACTACTTCTAATGTCAAAATTCCTTTTGGTTTATTCACAACCAACTGCATAATATCTAACCACAGTGAACCAAGCAAAATATCAGGTAGTTCTTCTCCTACATGAACAGGAATGATAAATTCTTTGCCAGCAACAATGACTTTTCCTTCATATAAATCAAAATACTCTAATCCTCTGGCAGTTTGCATTTCAATCTTAGGTATAACTATCTGCCACTCAATAGCTTCCAAGTCTTGAGAATTAATCGCCAGCCACCCAGATGTAAAACCTGTATCAAGTATTGCTTCAACTTCAAATTGCTCTCCATTAGCTACAACCAATTGTATTTCAAAGAACAATTCTCCATTGTTACCAAACTTGCCCGCAATCATATCGTGCCGCAGGCTCCAATTTCGTTAAGGCGAAAGATAGTAAGTTTCGCATCTGGATTAGTATATCGCGCGCGAATTTGCTGTAGCAAACCTTCTAGTTTCGCGTCAATCACGTAGTTTTCGCTTTCTGCATCAATAGCGATAAACCAGTTGTAATGGTTGTCGATGAGTTGGGGACGAAGGCACTCAAAAATAGTACGACACCTAGCACCCAGTTCTTGACGTTGTGCTTGACGGAGATTTGTTTCTTCAGGCGTGACGTTAGATTTTATCCATCCCCGATTTCGGCTTCTTTTTGATAATTGAGTCATATTGAATAAAAATAGATTAGAAGCAGTATTTTAATTATTGCGTGCTATTGTTGATTGTCTATAAAATATTGGAATCGCTTCGGCTAATGCAGCTAAATGTTGTAGGTTGTGCTTACCGTGTGAGAGGTTGTTTGAAAAGTGGTTGGCTGTGATTTTAGGCACTGCTAGATCCCCCCTAACCCCCTTAAAAAAGGGGGGAACCGGAGTCAAAGTCCCCCTTCTTTAAGGGGGATTTAGGGGGATCTAAAACTTTTGATACCTAAGATAGGTCTTTTCAAACACCCTCTGAGAACCCAACATTAACATCGAGTGTTGTCATGGGTAATCTTGGGTTTCGTTCCTCAACCCAACCTACTAATTACGAAAATTATAGGACTTACGCAAAAAGTGCTAAAAAGCTTAATTTATCGAACCGCCAAGACGCCAAGAACGCCAAGAATCGTAGAGTTCGCGTAAGTCCTAAATTAAATCGCCTTCTTCTTTGCGTCAGGTAAAAATCAAACAAAGGCGGGTGCGGGGATTGAACCCGCTAATCCCCACAATGGTGGAGACGTAACCGATAACCTTAAATTCTTCGGCCCCGAAAGGCAAGTTGCGAACAAGGATAACCCGCCATGACGTATGAAGGATAAAGTGTTTCATCCTTTACCCTTCAGCAATATCTACAATTCACCCGTAGCTAGCATCTGGATGATCCGAGGCGTACCTGGGTCGAACCCTGCCAAATCCCAAGATAGCGAATCTTCAGGATCTACCAAAGTAATTTGGTAAGGTGTCAAGGTGACATACACCGCCTTGACGTTAGGATTTACCTTTTTGCGGTACTCCTTCAGCGCTTGACTTGGATGCTTATATCCAGCCCAGCTTTCCGAGTCAGTCCAAAAGCAGACTACATCTGCTTTAAACTTATTCTTAATCATCCAGTCATAAGCTACGGATGCATCAGTTCCACCGAAGTTTTGATTGCTAGCTTTGCGAACCGCAGAACTAAAACTATCTTTGGCGGTAATACCCAATTCACGGAATTCGGTAGCAAAGCCGCGAATCATGTAGTTTTTCTCTGCTTTTGCTGTCACCAGTGCCATTGTGGTGGCAATTTCACAACAAGTCAGTCCCATATCTGCAACCGAGTTACCCATAGAACCAGAAACGTCTACGGCGTGCATGAATACTTTACCTGTGGGTTGCACAACATCAAAAGACAGTTCAACCGCCTTTTCTAATATGTCTACAATCCGAGGAACTGGGTTCCAAGTTTTCTTACTGCGTCCTAATGTTCCACCAGATTGATAGGTTTTGAGTGCTTTCAAAACATCAATCGGATGAATGCGACCTTTACGCAGATGTTCTCTGCGATTAAGAACTGCTTCTACTTGGAGCAAATTAGCGTTTTCATCAGTTCGTAACACACCCAATTCAGTTAAAGAACCCAAGTTACGTAACATTGCACCTATTGGCATTTCCTGAAATAGCAGTTGCCAAGCAAGCTTGTCCATTTTGCCCACTGGTGCAGCCATTTCGTGAGTTAAGCGTCCTTGGGAAATAGCTTCATGGGTTTGGGTGGGATTCCGCTTGAGCCACTCATACCACCAAATCTGCGCCAATGCCTCTGAGGGGATGTCTGCTGGCAATTCTTCCCAGCCTCTAACTACCCACTCAAATAGTTGACGGTGATTTTCTGTAGGCGGTTTAACATGGAACAACCGCAACGCATCTCGATTCGAGAAGCCTTGACGCTGTTGATATTTCAACAGTTGATAAGCTAAACCCTTGACATCTTCCCTTGAGAGCCAAGTTTTACCAGCTTCCCGTACTACTTTGCCAAATCCCCGCAGAGATTTGGTGTAGTTCAACCATTCGTAGAAGTGGCTACCAGTGCGGACAATTTGCGGGAAGATTTCACCAAATGCCTGTTTTGCTTCTGGTGCTTCACCCATCGATAGCAGTACCAAAGCTAATATAGTAGCACTGTTATTGATGGCGCGTCCATCGCTAGCATACAAAATTTCTTCCGCTACACGGCTGGGATTTTCGGCAACAGCTTTTCTGACAACTGTTACAAAATCCTCAGTTAATTCCTGTTTACCAGCGTAGTAAGTGCTTTTTGCTGTGCCAACTAAAAGACAACGGCGCAGCATTTTCCAAATGCCAGCATTGAACATCCAACCACCGGAACGTCCCTGAACCATTTCTGCTTCTCGTCCGGGGATAGGTTGATTTTGAGATGTAGTTGTTTTCTTTTTAGTGAAAAAATTGTAATTCATCGTTTCATCTCCCGGCCCTTGCGGGCAAAAATGAAAGGTGGCAGAGCAGGAATCGAACCTGCGACATCCGGCTTAAGAGGCGATAACCCTAATTCGTCGGCCTTTTCAGGCAAGGTGTGAACAAGGATGTTTTTCGGCGCTCTACCAACTGAGCTATCTGCCACATGAAAATTTTGGATTTTGGACTTCGGCTACGCTCAGTCGAGCGATTTTAGATTTTGGATTGAATCTAAAATCTAAAATTATTTTGGTGTAGCGGAGCGGGATTTGAACCCGCGACCTCTCGAACCCTATTCGATAACCCTAATTCGTCGGCCTTTGCAGGCAAGGTATGAAAAAGGATGTTTAGCGCTCTACCTCTGAGCTACCCGCCACATATAAAGTTAGGAGTTAAGAGTTAGGAGTTAAGAGTTAAGAGTTAAATATTTAAAACTTCTCACTCTTGAGTTTCTACTCAGGATTCAGTACTCAATTGGTGTAGTGGAGCGGGAATTGAACCCGCGACCTCCCGCTTGGCAGGCGATAACCCTCGATTCGTCGGCCTTTTCAGGCAAGGTATGAATAAGGATATTTAGGCGCTCTATCCACTGAGCTACCCACCACATATAAAGTTATGAGTTAAACATTTAAAATTTGTGACTCAGCACTGAATTTGCTGTAGCGAAGTAGGATTTTTACCTACACCTCCAGAAGTTTGATCGAGGGTGTTTAAGTTATATACGATAACCCTTGATACGTCGGCCTTTCCGGGCAAGGTGGGCGCTCTGTCATTTGAGCTATCCGCTACTGGCGCAGGTTAACTCCTGATGAAAGTTGACTTGTATTATTAATGTAGTATATGTATTATCTGTTGTCAAGGGACTGACTATTTAAATTTATAGAGTTGTTAGTTGAGTTAAAAACCTTCTTTTTCTCTGGGTAAAAACTTTTGTGCGTACTTTACCGCCGTAGGCATCGCAGACCAATCTTAGATAAGTTGCAGATTCAAAAGGTTATAACACTCACCAAGGAAAGGTTTTGCCGGCAACTTTGCCAAAAGATACAAAAAAGTGTCCTAATTTTTGCCAATATAGATAGTATTATTTCTCAAAATTCACTTGGCAAAAATCGGCATGAGTGAGAAACCCATAGAAGATAACGGCAAGGCTTTTCTCGTTCTACTTTTGCCCATCTCGTTCTTGATTATTTTCCTAGTTACCACTTGGAGATTTTTACTGGCGCTAATTGTGCTGGTAATTGGCTTCAAGCTTTGGCAGGAATATCAATGGCAACAGTGGACTCATCGAGTTAACCCAATTTTTCATCAGTTAGTTCGGGAAAATCAAGGCAGACTTACGCCAATGGACTTGGCAATGAGGGGCAATTTTCCTGGAACAACGGCAAAACGCTACTTGGATAGTAAAGCTTCGGAATTTGGCGCTAGTATAGTGAACTCCGAAGATGCGGGGCAATCTTATTACTTTATAACTGCCAGCATTCTCGGTAATATTCTTGATAGTAGTGAGCCTGTTAAAGAACTTCCTACTCAACCAGTTACTAAAACTGCGCGATTCGCTCCTAGCACCACCACCAACCCCACAGGAGGAACGAGAAACCGAATCACCACCACAGCCAAGCCATGAAGAAACTAAACGATCGCTGGAAAAACAATTAATTTTTGGCTCTCTGATCCAATCTGAACTTGCCAAACGGCTAAATGTCTATTCCAGCACGGTTTATAAACGACGAAACGATCCAGAATTTTCTGAGTGGAGTCGCAGCAAAGACCCTGATGGTATTGCCTGGTCATACTCGGAAAAAACTAAGGAGTTTTTCCCGGTGGAAGAAGAGGTTAAATAATTCATAATTCATAATTCATAATTCATAATTAGAATTTTTGAATTCTAAACCTACAGCTTCGTTGATGGAATTTAAGCCGTTTTGTTCTAGTAGGACAAGCAAACCTGCTAGAATCTGGCGTACCATCAGTGGGCCTTCGTAAATCCAGCCTGTATAAACCTGGATTAGGCTAGCACCAGCAGTAATTTTCTCCCAAGCATCTTCGGCAGAAAAGATGCCACCAACGCCAATAATCGGGATTTGTCCTTGGGTTTGCTGCCAAATAAAACGAATTACCTCAGTGGAGCGATCGCGCAATGGTTCACCGCTAATTCCGCCCGCTTCATCCTGGGGTGATTTGCCTGTTTGGTCAATTACCTGGGTTTTCAGTCCATCACGGCTGATGGTGGTATTAGTAGCGATAATTCCTGCCAGTTGGTAGGTTTTAGCCAAAGAAATAATGTCAGCGATCGCAACCCAATCCAAATCTGGCGCTATCTTGACAAAAATAGGTTTTTGTGCAGTATTTTCTTGTTGCAATAAATTCAAGATAGCACTGAGCATAGAGGCATCTTGGAGCGATCGCAACCCCGGTGTATTTGGGGAAGAGACATTAACAACAAAATAATCTCCCAAATCTTTAAGTAAGCGAAAACTATCGAGATAATCCTGTGCGGCTGCTTCTAGAGGAGTTACCTTAGATTTACCCAAATTTATCCCTATGGGTATTGACGGGGTTAACTTCTGCTTTTCCTGTGTCAAACGTGCCGCCATTGCTGCTGCACCGCGATTATTAAAGCCCATCCGATTGAGAGCAGCTTTATCCAACGGCAAGCGAAACAAACGAGGAGGCGGATTTCCTGGCTGTGGGTGAAAAGTTACAGTTCCTAATTCTGCAAAGCCAAAACCCAGGTTAGACCAAATGTTAGCAGCGACTCCATCCTTGTCGAAGCCAGCTGCTAAACCTACGGGATTTGGAAAGTTTAGCCCAAACAAATTTTGTTCTAAGCGGGAATCGTACAGACGTAAGGATTTTTGTAAGCGTTGGTTTACCCAACTGGTAGGGGTTTGCGACAGCCAGCTAAAACTGCGAATCGTCTGCTGGTGTAACCACTCTGAATCGGCTTTTACCACATTGAACAAAAGCGGACGAATGGCAAATTTATAAATATCCATTAGCTTTTATTTTTCGATCTAGCGCAGATTACTCTGACTTTTCCACATAACGTGAAAAGTCCATCAAAACCCAACTCCCTTGCCTACCTGACAATTCAGATCATGTGGAAAAGCAGATGAAAGACCTAACCCCCTGTTCCCTTCCCGACACGGGAAGGGGGAAAATTCAAAGTCTCTCTCCTTGTAGGAGAGAGATTTAGAGAGAGGTTTTCCAGATTCCGTGAAAAGTCAGAGATCAATCCGCTTGGGATTGTCTAATTTTCTCGCGGACTAACTGCTCAAATTGATCCATTGAAGTGATCTCAATGCCAGGTTCATCTTGTAGTCTATCCATGTATGCTTGGAATGCAACCTGGTCTTGTGGATGGTTTTTTACGTAGTCTCTCAATTGCTCTCTGCTCATTGCGGCAAGATTGATATCGGTCATAAAAACCTCACTTTACCGTTTGGGTAAATCAGCACTTCTATTTCCTCGCCAGCCAAGACATAGATTTGGTTGGTTCTCTCATCTAGTCTGACTGCATTAATGGGCAGCATTACATTACTTAATCTGACGCAAACTAAGAAAAATTCAAAGTTTTGTTTTGCTGTAGGTACTTCTGGGTACATAACCCTCTATTAAGCTGTCCAGGTTCAATATTAAACACCCGTGGCAATATTACTCAAGGTACTTTTCTGGGCATCTTATATATTACAAGTTATGTTAACCAATAAATCAGATGGGGCAGCCGCAAAAACCTATAGCCGCCGAACAGCAAATCCTCTCATTGGGGCGCGTCCTCCAGAGTCTCAGAGAAGAAGATGATGTTGACGTTCTGATTGAAACCACTATTTCTTATCTTAAAGAACAGTTTGACTACAAACTGATTTGGATTGCTCTTTACGATCGCCTGAATCACATATTATTCGGCAAAGGGGGCATCACACCCGATAGTGACACGAGCTTTTTACGCCAAAGGGTTGTTCTCAGTCCTGGGGATTTATTAGAGCAAGTGGTGATTGAACAGCATCCTTTGGGCATAGCTGATTTGCAAACTGAAATCCGCGCCCCCGAATGGCGAAAAATTGCTGAAAAATCCCACATCCAAGGAACGATTATTTTACCAATTCGCTATAAAGACCGTTGCTTGGGTGTGTTGTTACTCGGTTCAGAACGCTGGGGCTACCTCCTGACAGGGGAAGCAAAAGCACGTTTGATGATGGTTTTAGGCGAATTGGGGGCAGTGCTTTATCAAAATGAGATGGATTTGCAGCAAAAGCAAACCAAGCGAACCGATGAGCCATTACTAGAATTGCTAGAAAATTTACGCAGCCTTAGTAACCTTAATCAAAGACTTGAAGCTGCGGTACAAGCAACTCATAAATTTGTCTCGCCCAGCCGGACAAATGTTTACTGGTTTGAGCGGGAAGGGCGCTATTTTTGGTGTCGGATGAGCAATCAGCTGGTGAAAATCGATCACAATTCTAGCAGTCAGCAAGCGGCGGGAATGACGGTGCAGGAGTTGAGTGACTTTTATTATGCTTTGACAGTTAACCAAATTGTCTCAATTGGTGATGCCCGCAGTTCTTTAAAAAGTCATTTTACAGCAAAATTACTGCAACGGCTGAAGGTGCGATCGCTCTTGGCATCTCCGATTATCTGGCAAAAGAACTTGCTCGGTTTTCTGGCGGTGGAAAGCAATCAACCTCGAATCTGGACGGAGGCAGACAAAAATTTTGTCCAAGGTGCTGCTGGCTTAATTTCCCTAGTTGCACCTAGCGAAAGCATGGAAAACACTATCAAACAGATTCAAGAGGATGCCCAACTGACTGGACAAGTTGCCCAAGGTATCTATAGCGAACATGACCTTCAGGAAACTTTAGACAACTGTGCTAAAAGAGTTTTAGCTCGACTAGCTGCCACCCGCTTTCTGCTGTTGCAGTATGATCCTGAACAGAATAATTATCAATTTATTTACCAAAGTCAGCCCTATAATCGCCGACCGTTGACATTTGCCCTTAATACTCTCAAAGAATTAGATGAGCAGCTTTTGCAACGTTCAACTCAAGCGGTGGAAATTGAGAACTTAGACGAAGATTTACGCTTTTTTAATTGGCGTCCGTTTTTGTTAGAAAATGGAGTGCGATCGCTACTTATTTGTAAATGCACTCACAGTGATATACCGCCAGCAATTTTGGTCATCACTCACGAAAACCATCGTTCTTGGACAACTCTCGAAAAAGACTTACTCTGGGCCGTTAGTCAACAGATTGGTGTAATTATTCGCCAGTGGGAATTACATAACCGCACCACCCAGCAGCAAAAAACTTCCCAGGCATTTGAGCAATGCCTACGCATCCTGACACAATCCCAAAATAGCAAAATCGAGGCAGGAAAAAAACATTTAGAACGTACAGCACTCGAACAAATAGCATCGATTCTGGGTTGTCCTTTAGCGGTATTACTATCCTGGTCGCCTGGTGAAAGTTGGGCAGAAATTATCCCTGGAGTGGTTAACAATAGCCTATTTGGAATTTTTTCCGATGCATCTATTTCTATTCAGGCTGAGGCACTAATTCAGTGGGCGCTTGCCACAGAGAGTTACCTGACTTTGAACGTAGATAATTTACCTTCCAAAACTCGAAAATGGTTGAATACTCCAGACAAAGGTCAAATTTTGGTGATGGCATTACGTACCAATGCTGATTATGAAATTACGGGTGTAGTGTTGTTAGCAGACTATCAAGAGCGTCAATGGTCAGAACAAAACCTCAGTGCGATCGCAACTCTGATTTCTCAATTAGCCTGGTGGCGTCGTGAAAAGCAAATTACCCGACTTTTAGAATCTACAACAGAAGATTTACGACAACTCAACTGGTACAAACATCGCCGCTTAGAGGAAATTCAAAGAATAACGGCACTATCTCTGAAACAAATACATGATTTGGGTATTCCTGCTAATGAACTAACTCAGATGCGGTACGAGTTATTGCTGCGGCAATTAGACCATACAGCCGCCTCCATGAGTGGAATGCTAAAACTTGAGCAATGGCAGCTACATATAAGTTGGGAAACTATGCCCATAGCCAGTTTACTGAAGCGATCGCTCGAACGCATTGAAAATTTACTTAAACATCAAAAGCTGTGGATTGGTGTACATGGTTTGGGTCAACAAATTGAGGAACAATCCCCAAATAATTCTTCACTCGCCAGAGGTATTCCTACCTCCAACGCTCAATCTGCAATGGCGATGTCTCCGACGGGCTACGCCTACGCTGGTGATATTGTCAAAATTGAGTTAGTTATCCATGAATTATTGATTAATGCCTGTAATAGTTCTAAAAATGGCGGCAGAATTGATATTTGGTGTCGCCGTTTAGATGCGTCAAAATCCTCAAATGCAAAGCATTTTTCTGCAAGTCGAGGGGCTGAACATCAGAAATCTCTAGAACTATCGATTACATACAACGGTGCGATCGAACCACAGCTACTCACAGAACTACATAATAATACACCCAAAGATGTGCTTGCTCCTTCCAAACTCGACCAACCGCCAGGTTTACATTTGCTAATCTGCCAAAACCTTATGCAAGAACTAGGAGGAGAGTTGAATTTCTATCAATTACCAGATAATCGAGTAGTTAGCCGTTTGTTGTTGACCTTAGTTGATCATAATTCTTAACTCCAAACTCCAAACCCCAAACCCTTCTCTACGAGACGCTGCGCGAACGGCAGGTGTTACAGTGAGCTTGTCGAACTGCTCAGGGCATCGCTCCAAACTCCAAACCCTTCTCTACGAGACGCTGCGCGAACGGCAGGTGTTACAGTGAGCTTGTCGAACTGCTCAGGGCATCGCTCCTAACTCCTAACTCCTAACTCCTAACTCCTAACTCCTAACTCCTAACTCCTAACTCCTAACTCCTAACTCCTAAATCCTAACTCCTAACTCCTAACTCCTAACTCCTAACTCCTAACTCCTAACTCCTAACTCCTAACTCCTAACTCCTAACTCCTAACTCCTAACTCCTAACTCCTAACTCCTAACTCCTAACTCCTAACTTTTACTTTTAACCCAGAAGTTTCTTTATGAGTGGCAATTTGCCTTCATATGGAGCGTATCGCCATTTTAAATCGAGCCAGAAAGAGTTTTGCAATACACTTTTGTTATGGGAAAAGGTGTTAAAACTAGCTTTGCCGTGATAGTTGCCAATACCGCTATCTCCTACTCCACCAAATGGTAAAGACGAGACAGCAAAGTGTATCACTGTGTCGTTAATACAGACTCCACCAGAAGAAGTTTCTTGCAAAACTCGCTTTTGTAGGTTTTTGTTTTGAGAAAATAAGTATAACGCCAAGGGTTTAGGTTTAGAGTTAATCAAGGCGATCGCTTCTGCAATGTCAGTATATTCAATGATGGGTAGAATAGGGCCAAAAATTTCTTCCTGCATTACAGAATCATCTAAGGAAACATTATCAATCACTGTAGGGGCGATATAACACTCTGAAGATTGAGTTTCTCCACCAATGATAACTTTCCCATCTTTGAGAAAGCTAACCAACCTATCAAAGTGTTTGTGACTAATAATTCTGGCATAGTCACAACTGTTTACAGGATTATCACCATAAAATTCTTTTAAAGATTTTTCCAGCCCATGTATTAAATCTTTTTTGATTTTTTTATTAACTAAAAGATAGTCAGGGGCGATACAAGTTTGTCCAGCATTAATAAATTTTCCCCAAGTAATTCGCCTGACAGTGTGTTCAAGATTAACGTCAGTATCTACAATACAAGGGCTTTTGCCACCCAATTCTAAAGTCACTGGTGTGAGATATTTTGCTGCTGCTGCCATAATAATTTTGCCGACGGCTGTGCCACCAGTAAAAAAGATATGGTCAAACCTTTCTGCAAGTAGTTTTTGACTTGCTTCCACGCCTCCTTCAACTACTGCAATATAAGCAGGATCAAAATGTTTGGCAATAATCTTAGCGATGACATCAGACGTATGAGAAGCAATTTCTGAAGGTTTGATAATTGCACAATTTCCGGCTGCGATCGCACCGATTAACGGTGATATAATTAAGTTAAATGGATAGTTCCAAGGCCCAATAATTAAGACAACTCCTAACGGTTCTGGATAAATTTTTGCCGTGTAGGAAAAAAACTCCCAGGAAACTGCCGCTTTTTTGGGCTTAGTCCAGCTTTGAAGGTGTTTTATAGTATAGTCAATGTCTTTAACTACGCTAATTTCTGTAAGGTAAGTCTCCACTTCTGGTTTATGTAAATCTGCTTGTAATGCCTCGACTATTGACTGTTCATACTCAAGAATTGCTTGCTTGAGATTTTTAAGTTGTTCAATGCGAAAATTTACATCTTTAGTTTTCCCAGTTTGAAAATAATCTCGCTGATACTGGATAATATCGCCAACGTTAGATAATTCAGTAGTAGTCATTTTTTTCTTCAATAAAAACACTATTTAAAAACCTATTTCTTTTATTTAGCGCTGCTATGTCAGCGTATTTTAGGCTTTATTTTCTAATTTAAATCATTACTTTAACTTCTTTAAAAAGATTAGTAAACTTATAGGTTATGAATTTTCTGGTAAAAAATTCCATAATTTATAATTACTAATTTTCTCATACTTTGGTGGGTAGAAGCACAATAAATACACTACCTTTCCCCAACTCGGAATTAAGCAGAATAATGCCCTGATGTGCCAGGGCAATTCGACGAGCAAGGTACAGTCCTAAGCCACTACCAGAACTCTTGTGGCTGCCTTGGCGAAATCGTTCAAATATGGTGGCTTGTTCTTCAGTGGGAATACCTGGGCCAGTATCCGCTATTTCAATTCTAATGTAGTCAACAGAATTTGATTTTTCAGATAACTGAGATTGATTACTTTTATCAAACTGGCGTTGAGAAGTAAAACGAATAGTCACAGAACCAGAGTCAGTAAATTTGATCGCATTGCCTATAAGATTGGTGAATAGACGATGCAATTCTAAGCGATCGCCCATCACTGTGTTTGTGTTTGACTCCGAAGTTTTGTCCAAATTTAGGGACAGTGCTTTATCTTGAGCTAAAGGTGCTAATTCTCCAGTTACCTCCTCTAGCAATTGGCCCAGATTAACTGGTTGAAATGCCAATGTTTTGCGACCTGCTTCAAAGCGATAAACTTCCAATAAGGTATTCACCATAGAAAGCAGGTTTACATTGCTACGGGCCATGATAGCGATTACTTCCTGCATTTGTGGTGATAATGTTCCCAATGCACCTTGTTGAAATAGCATTAACATGCGATCGGCGGCTACCAAGGGAGTGCGTAAATCGTGGGTGAGGCGGGAGACAAAATCTTCTCGCTGACGGGCGATTTCATCACGTTCATCCATACTATGCTTCAAACGCAGGAGCGATCGCACTCGTGCCAGCAATTCATCTACTGTTACAGGTTTGCGGATAAAATCATCAGCACCCAAATCTAATCCGTGGGCAACATTGGGCGCATCGTGGGCAGTGATCAGCAGTATGGGGATGTATTGTGGCAATTTCATATCACCGCGAATGTGCTTAGTGACTTCGTACCCATCCATATCTGGCATCATCAGATCCAGCAGAACCAAGTCACAAGGAGAAGCTTTCAATTCTGCCAAGGCCGAAATACCATTTTCTGCGGTGCTAATGGTGTAACCTTCTTCCTCCAAAATAGTTTTGATCAAAAACACGTTATCAGGAGAGTCATCGACAACCAGAATTTTGTCAGAACGAGAAGATTGTGAAGTCATATAGATGCAAGGTACGGGGTAAAAGTAAATTTTTAGAGTAGCTGGTTTATTGATATAGTTTTCTTAGATATTACCTTTAGATATACTTTATCCAAATAAAAATTGTTTACCTAAGAAAACAAGTAATAAATTTTCATGAATTGGGAATTAGTTAAAGCTTGTACCGTAGCGATCGCTTATTTACCAGAGGTGAGATTATCTAAAACTTGCTGGGATTCTGCCGTGGAAGGAATAGCGATCGCACCTCACCACAGAACAAGCGATCGCTCACATTACACAATTTGCACTGACTGAGTGTTAATTTCTGTTAAATTAGCCAATATAGCGTTTCCCGGCAAGCGTGACGTACACTCGTAGCACGGCACTGCCGTGCCCCTACACCTTGGGACTAAAATGTTAAAAACAATGCCTGTTTTTGTTGTGCAGCAATGTTTTCATCTTTTTAGCAGATTAATTTAGCATACTAAGTACTCAAGAGCCATTATTTTGAAGCAAGTGACTTTAGTTGTGAGATAATTACGAATTACGAATTATTTTGACTTCTTTCCAAGGACTATCGTAATCAGTAAGTTGCTCGGTCATGAATTAAAACAAAAAGTACCTCTGTGCCATTGGTAAAACTGTCGCGGGTTCACAAATCAGCAACTCACCATTAGCCCTAACTTGGTATGTTTCTGGATCTACTTCAATGTGCGGTAGTGCATCATTGAGCTTCATATCCCGCTTACTCAATTGACGTGTCCCAGAAACTGCAACTGCTGACTTTTGTAAACCTAGCTGGCTGGGAATTTCTTTCTCTAAAGCTGCTTGGGAAACAAAAGTTAATGATGTGGCATGACGCGCCCCTGCAAAACTACCAAACATCGATCGCATATAAACGGGTTGCGGTGTGGGAATACTGGCGTTAGCATCGCCCATTTGCGCCCATGCAATCATTCCGCCTTTAATAACTATTTCTGGCTTCACGCCAAAAAATGCCGATCGCCACAAGCACAAATCTGCCAATTTTCCCTCTTCCACCGAACCCACATATTGAGCAATTCCGTGAGCGATCGCAGGGTTAATTGTATACTTAGCAACATATCTTTTCGCCCGAAAATTGTCTGCTTTTTGCTCAGTACCTTGTGGGTTAAGAGTTCCCCGTTGCACCTTCATTTTATGAGATGTCTGCCAGGTACGAATTATCACTTCCCCTACCCTTCCCATTGCCTGGGAATCAGAAGAAATCATGCTAAATGCGCCTAAGTCGTGCAAAATGTCTTCGGCAGCAATGGTTTCTCGGCGGATGCGAGATTCGGCAAAAGCGACATCTTCGGCGATCGCTGGGTCGAGGTGATGGCATACCATCAACATATCCAGGTGTTCGTCTAAGGTGTTGAGGGTGTAAGGACGTGTGGGATTGGTGGAAGATGGCAGAACATTAGCTTGGCTGCAAACTTTGATAATATCTGGTGCGTGTCCACCGCCTGCGCCTTCAGTGTGGTAGGTGTGGATGGTACGATTCTTGAAAGCGGCGATCGTATCTTCGACAAATCCGGCTTCATTCAGGGTATCAGTATGAATCGCTACTTGCACATCATATTCATCGGCAACGCTGAGGCAGGTATCAATTGCTGCGGGTGTAGTTCCCCAGTCTTCATGTAGTTTTAACCCCATTGCACCGGCGGCTACTTGTTCTACAAGTCCTTGGGGTTGACTGGCGTTACCTTTGCCCAAAAATCCTAAGTTGACGGGAAAAGCATCAGCAGCTTGCAGCATTCGGTAAATATTCCAAGGGCCGGGGGTGCAGGTAGTGGCATTTGTACCTGTAGCTGGGCCAGTACCGCCACCGATCATAGTGGTAATCCCGGAAGCGATCGCAACTTCAATCTGTTGGGGACAAATAAAATGAATATGGGCATCAATACCGCCAGCAGTGAGAATCATTCCTTCCCCTGCTAAGGCTTCAGTTCCGGGGCCAATAATAATATCTACATTATTTTGAATATAAGGATTTCCGGCTTTACCAATTTTGAAAATCTTGCCATCTTTAATGCCGATATCTGCTTTGACAATACCCCACCAATCGAGAATTAAGGCATTAGTAATTACTAAATCTACAGCACCATCGGTGTTAGAAATTGGGGATTGTCCCATTCCATCGCGGATGACTTTACCGCCGCCGAATTTTACTTCATCGCCGTAGGTAGTGAAATCTTGTTCAACTTCAATAAATAATTCTGTGTCTGCAAGTCGGATGCGATCGCCTATTGTGGGGCCATAGGTTTCGGCGTAGGCGCGGCGATCCATTCTGTAGGGCATATAAAATCCTTTTTTTTAACGCAAAGGGACGCGGAGGGAAGCGCAGAGGTACGCGGAGAGTTTTTAGAGGTTTCCGTTAATTTTGCTGTTGAAACCGTAGACTTGGCGAGTACCAACGAGAGGGATTAGAGTTATTTCTTTTTCGTCGCCTGGTTCAAAGCGAACTGCGGTTCCGGCTGGGATATCCAGGCGCATTCCTCGCGCTTGTTCTTTGTCAAACTTTAAGGCGGTGTTAACTTCATAAAAGTGATAGTGAGAACCTACTTGTATGGGGCGATCGCCTGTATTTGACACTTGCAATTTTATAGTTGGACGACCAACATTTAGTTCAATTTCACCTTCTGGTGTGATAATTTCCCCAGGAATCATAATAAATTTAAAGTTCCAAACTTAACGAATTGGATTATGTACTGTCACTAACTTTGTGCCATCAGGAAAAGTTGCTTCTACCTGCACATCATGCACCATTTCAGATATACCTTCCATGACATCATCTCGCGTCAATAGAGTTGTACCATAACTCATTAATTCAGCTACAGTTTGCCCATCCCTAGCACCTTCTAAAATCGCAGCAGAAATATAAGCGATCGCTTCGGGATAATTCAGTTTTAAACCCCTTCCTTTCCGTCTTTCTGCTAATAAAGCAGCAGTAAAAATTAATAGCTTATCTTTTTCCTGCGGCGTAAGTTGCATTCTTATCTTCCTCTTGGCGTTCTTGGCGTCTTGGCGGTTCGTTCAAACCTGCCACACTCTTGGTATACAATTACCACGATTCAAAAAAGAAACTCGCAGCAACTGCCAAACATTAATAAACCAGTTTCTCACCTCAGATGTAGAAGCACCGCGATATCGGCACAATAATCCATGTTGTAATCGGCTAACACCCGCATCTCCTTCCCCATGCCATAAATTTCGCGTTTTTTCGACAATTTCTCCTGAAACTGTACCACCAACCCAAACTAGACTACCTACGATTGGTTTTCCAGCCAAGCCATGAGGACTGTGAAAAGTTTTTTCGCTACCCCGTAACCATTGCCGATCAATCCACAAAGGAACACCTTGCTGCCAAATTTCCGTGTGCGATCGCCATTCTCCCTGTAAGAATTTTTCTCCTCTAGCACTGCGACCAAATCGGGTAATTTCCCAGCCTAACCAACTGCCCCCGGTTGCTAATTCTACCCGTAAATCTTGCCGATAAATCGCGTCGTTAAATAAAATTGTCTCTTGCGGTAGCCATTCTAAACAAGCAGCAGCGTCAACCTGCATCTGGATGGTTTGTCTAGCTTGTAAGCCATTGCTGCGGTATATTTTGCTTGCAGCAGCCGTGGTGATTAAGGTTTGGGCTTGGGGTTGGAGGTGGATGTTAGAGGATAGGCGATCGCCTCCCACCATTCCCCCAGCCGTGTGTAAAATGACGCTATGACAAACTTTTTCTCCTTCTGGGTAAAATGGGCGTTGTACCTTCAGGGGCGCTTGTTGATGATTGTAAATTAATTGGGTTTTACCCTGGCGATCGGCATAGACTAAATTAAGTTTTCCATGCCAACCTTCTGCTGTTTGTGAATTGCAGGTCATTTAGAAATTGTTATTTTTAAATTACTTCGCCAAGGTGTACGCTAGTGCGATAGACCATATAGACAAAACCACTTTCATCACGAAAGCGCTGATATAATTCTTGAAAATTATCAATAAGCTGTTCGTATGCCGAGCCTTCACGCGGAAGGTAAGAAACACTCATTGCTCGTCCAATAAGTCCAGTTAAATCTAACTGTTGTCTATAAGTAAAATTATATTCACGGATGTTAACAAAATGGGGAGTTACTAACAATGGCTCTACCGACTGCATTCGAGATTCTGCTGGATGATTATTAGATGCTTCGCGGACTATTCGGCTATATTCTGTAGTTAACGCATCTTCTTGATCGCGGTTATTCCACACCACAGCAGGAAAATGAGCAATTCTAGATTTAAGTCGATTGTGCCGATTTAACGAACTTTGGGGGTTTAAGTCAAGAGCTTCTATCAAGCAGCGCGTGAAAGTGTCGGGGTATAAATCCCCGTCACAAAACGTAATTGCGAATTGCGAACTTGTGCCGAGCGAAGTCGAGGTATTGCGAATTGCGAATTGTTTTAATGCTTCTATGTAACTATGTCCCGGATTAGTAATAGTATGCCCAGGATTAGTGGAATCTGTCTTCCATTCCTGAGTTGCACCCTTTGCTAAGGTAGCAAAAATCATTGCTTTTAATAAACACTCAATGGTTACACTTCGTTATTTTCTTGTTTGAAACACCTGAATCTTGACACAAAAAAATAGCCGCCTCCGCAAAGGAAGCAGCTATTTTTACAAATTATGTAACTACAAAGTATTAGTAATCGAAGTCGCCGCCGCCGCCAGCACCAGCGCCAGCAGGAGCGCCATCCTTAGGCTCAGGCTTGTCAACTATAATACATTCGGTTGTCAACACCATGCCAGCGATGGAAGCAGCGTTTTGCAGAGCAGAACGAGTCACTTTCGCAGGGTCAACAATACCAGCAGCTAACAAATCGACGAATTCGTTTGTCGCAGCGTTGTAGCCAACGTTGAATTCTTTCTCTTTGACGCGTTCAGCGATCACAGCACCATTCTGACCGGCGTTTTCAGCAATCCGCTTCAGAGGTGCAGGTAAGGCACGAACGACGATCAACGCACCAATCAACTCTTCGTCCTTAAGATTGCTCTTTGCCCACTCTTCCAATTCAGGAGCAAGGTGAGCCAGAGTTGTACCACCGCCAGGAACAATACCTTCTTCCACAGCAGCTTTGGTGGCGTTGATAGCGTCTTCTAGACGCAACTTCTTGTCTTTCATTTCGGTTTCGGTTGCTGCACCAACTTTCACTACAGCAACACCACCAGAGAGTTTAGCAAGACGCTCTTGTAATTTCTCTTTGTCGTAAGAAGATTCGGTTTCATCGATTTGACGACGAATCTGTTCGACACGAGCCTTAACTGCAACTTCGTTACCTTCGGCAACAATTGTAGTGCTGTCCTTGGTGATGGTGATCCGGCGAGCTTTACCCAGGCTATCCAGCTTGGTGTTATCTAGCTTCAAACCAGCATCTTCGGTAACTAGTTGACCACCAGTTAAAACAGCGATGTCTTCTAGTAGTGCTTTGCGGCGATCGCCAAAGCCAGGAGCCTTAACAGCAGCCACGTTGAGTACACCGCGCAAACGGTTTACTACCAAGGTTGCCAAAGCTTCTTTTTCAATATCTTCGGCGATAATCACCAAAGGACGACCAGCACGAGCTACTTGCTCTAACACTGGTACAAGGTCTTGTACCAAAGCGATTTTTTTATCGGTCAGCAGGATGAAAGGCTCATCAAAAACCGCTTCCATCCGCTCCGGGTCAGTAGCAAAATAAGGAGAGATGTAGCCTTTGTCAAAGCGCATCCCTTCAGTGATTTCCAACTCGGTGAACATAGATTTCCCTTCTTCTAGGGAAATTACGCCTTCCTTGCCCACCTTGTCCATTGCTTGGGCAATCATCTGACCAACTTCTTCGTCATTACCAGCCGAGATCGCACCAACTTGGGCAATAGCTTTGGAATCTTCCACTGGACGGGCGTGTTCAGCAATTTTTTCTACCAAGAAGGCAGTAGCTTTGTCAATACCGCGCTTCAGGGAAATTGCGTTAGCACCAGCTGCAACGTTCCGCAAGCCTTCTTTGACGATCGCATGAGCTAAAACGGTAGCAGTGGTGGTGCCATCGCCCGCAGCATCATTGGTCTTAGAAGCAGCTTGACGAATCAGAGCTACACCAGTGTTTTCAATATGGTCTTCTAATTCGATTTCTTTGGCGATCGTTACACCGTCATTAACAATTTGTGGTGCGCCAAATTTCTTTTCTAGGACTACGTTACGACCTTTGGGGCCAAGGGTAACAGCTACAGCCTCAGCCAGGATGTCAATGCCTCGTTCCAAGGCGCGACGGGCGTTTTCGTTGTAGATAATGCGCTTTGCCATAATTTCTTGTTAGTTGTCCTTTGTCATTTATCTTTTGTTCTTCGTCATTTGTCATTTGTCCTTTGTCATTGGCTAATGACTAATGACCAATGACTAATGACCACTAAATAACGACTGCTAAAATATCTTTTTCAGAAAGCAGTACATATTCTTCGGTGCCGAGTTTGATGTCAGTGCCAGCGTACTTCGAGTACAGCACCTTATCGCCGACTTTGATTTCCAATTCCTGACGGTTTCCGTCGTCATTACGCTTGCCAGGGCCAAGAGCCACTACTTCCCCTACCTGGGGCTTTTCCTTGGCGGTATCGGGCAAATACAGACCACCTGCGGTCTTTTCCTCAGAGGCGTTCACTTTTACGAAAACGCGATCGCCTAAAGGTTTAACTGTAGAAACGCTTAGAGATAAAGCTGCCATATTATTTCTTTCCTTTAGAGATTAGCACTCTCAACTCCTGAGTGCTAATCTACCGAAAAGTAGCGTCCAATGGCAAGAATTCTTTTAGTACGGGTTCCCGAACTAGAGGCTCAGAGATGTACTTAAGTATAAATGCCTAATTGTTTCTACCTTTCGGGTTTTGTTCTGTAAGTTACGAAGAGAGTAGGGAGTGGGGAGTAGGGAGTAGGGAGTAGGGAGTAGGGAGTGGGGAGTTAGGAGAATTCTTATTCCCATTCCCCATTCCCCATTCCCTTCTATTTCCAAAGCTTGGAAATTGTTATAAAACTGTAATCAGGGAGCCGCTCGATAAGTAAAAATACAGTGATCCAGTCTAGCCATCAAATCCCCGAAGCCGCTAAGTCTCTAGAACATAGAGCTTTGAGTATTTGTGTAGAAACTTTAGGACTTGCAAAAATTCAGCGACACATTTTTATTTGTGCTGACCAGATAATTGCTAGCTGCTGCTCAAAACGAGCTAGTCTGGAATCCTGGGAATACTTAAAAAAGCGACTTAAAGAGTTAAAATTTGATGAGCCGCAACAGAGTCATCCCATTTGCGTTTATAGAACTAAAAGCCAACTGCTTGCGTGTTTGTTGTTCTGGACTCATAATGGTGGTTTACACTGATGGTGTCTGATATCGCCAAGCAAGCCCGGAAGTTATTGAGCGGATCATCCAAGAACACTTAATAGGCAATAAGGTGGTAGAAGAATATGCGTTTTTCAACCATCCTTTGCCAGAAACTTCCCTAGTTTCTTGTAAACACCTCATAGAGGCTTAATAACCGAAGGATATGGTACAGCAGTAAGCTTTAAGAAAGTGCGGGTTGGTTTTGAGGTAGGGTCATCTTTAAGCCAATACTTACTTGTGAGTCAGAAGGATTATTATTTAATCAGTGTTTTTTCGCCCGCCACTTTCAATGCGATATATAATAGCGCATTATAGATACTACTGCTATACGTATCCTTGCTGGACTTTTGCTATCTAGCTACTAGTCTCTTGAAAGTGCTCGGCATTTTTGAGGTTTCGAGACAGCAAAGGCAAGTTAAGTAGGATAAAAGGACAACATCTCGAAATAACCCACCATAGAGGATAAATATTCAAGACTTTGATGGACCGAAGCGCAACAAGTGCCACTGCTATGAAAGAGCCCAGCATGAAAGATCACAAACGACTTCTATTGATTGATGATGACCCTAACCTCATCTTGCTGGTGAAGGATTACTTAGAATTCCGGGGATACGAAGTCATCACCGCCGAAAATGGGCGTGAAGCTCTGGAAATTTTAGAGCAAGATGTTCCAGACATGATTATCTGCGACGTGATGATGCCGGAAATGGACGGATATACTTTTGTGGAACAAGTCCGGCAAAACGAACGCACCAGCTGGATTCCGGTTCTTTTCCTTTCAGCTAAGGGACAAAGTGCAGACCGAGTTAAGGGTCTGAATAAAGGTGCTGATGTTTATATGGTCAAACCCTTTGAACCAGAAGAACTCGTAGCGCAAGTTGAATCCTCACTGAAACAAACTATCCGTTGGAAAGAACACCAAGCAAAAGGAGGCGAAAACGGTTCCCGTATCCAGGTTCCCTTCGATGTGCAATTAACCCCAACCGAACTGAAAGTAGTCCAGTTTGTCGCTAGGGGTTTAGCTAACCGGGAAATTGCTGAAGAACTAAATGTTAGTCAGCGCACAGTTGAAAGTCATGTGTCCAATATGTTGGGCAAAACCAATCTCCACAACCGCACTGAACTAGCGCGGTGGGCGATTGAAAATCAAATGGCTTAAACAAAGTTAAGAGTTAAAAGTTAGGAGTTATAAATTATGAATTTTTTAACTCCTAACTCCTAACTCCTAACTAAGATTTACCACCCATCTTCTTCAGGGCTGGATTGGTGCAAAACTTCTAAATCTAGTTCATCCAGGTAAGTTAGGGCGCTTTCAATCTGAGAAACAGTACCTCGCAGTTCCAGATCGAAGCAGCTATATTGTGGCACGTTTGCGCTTACCTGAGCATCAGCAATAATCACTGTGATGCCATAGTGAGAAACCAGTCGTGAAATGACTGGTTCCTCATGTAAGTCTTTAGGAATGCGAACTTGGATACGACTTTGGGTGCGTCTATTATCTAAAATATCTGTATTAGATTTTACTTGTTTATTTGGAATTGCCATTCTAGCTTCCTACTCGACTTCTGGGATGAGGGTTTTACTTTGCACAATTGTTTTAACACTAGCGTTACTTATCCCACCCAGGCAAGCAAGAAAGTATTTGCCTTGGCAAACCATTAATCTAGTATGTAGTAGATGTGAAGAATTGCTCATAATTTGGTAGTTATGAGCTTAATTGTTATGGCGGTTTTCGAGCAAATCAAATCTAGCCAATCTGTAGGGTTACAACAATTGTTGTAACCCTAATTTATTGTGTATGAAATTAAAGAACTGCTACATTAATACCTGATACTCTTTCTTTAAGGCTGCCATGTATGACAATATCTGTAAATTCATTGCCGAAAACTTCAAAGATGACTTGGCAACTTGGTTACTAGGTTCACCGATTAAATTAACAGAACTTAGCCCTACTGAATTATCAAGCGAACCAATTCGCGCCGATTCATTAATTTTATTGCAATCTGATGATTTAGTTCTACATACCGAATTTCAAACCGACGCTGATGAAGATATCCCCTTTCGGATGCTAGATTATCGGGTTAGGGTTTATCGCCGCTTTCCTAATAAAGAAATGCGCCAAATAGTAATCTATTTGAGAAAGACAAGTTCACAATTAGTCAATGAAAACAGTTTTAGATTAAACAACACTTACCATCAGTTTGAGGTAATACGCCTGTGGGAACAACCTACAGACAGGTTTATGAGCATTCCAGGTCTATTACCCTTTGCCGTGCTAAGTTCAGACAAACGATCCTACAATGGTATTAACTGAAGTAGCCAAAGCAGTTGAAGCAATTAGCGATCGCCAGCTACAAAGAAATATAGCTGCTGCTAGTGGCATTTTAGCAGGTCTGGTGTTAAAGAAAGATGTAATTAGGAAGATTTTAAGGAGTGAGATTATGCGCGAATCAGTAGACATCTCCGAAAACGTTCAAAGCCTTTATATGGCTAGGCTATAGTCCGTAAATGCAATCATCCTAAATTAGCTAGTTTGTACGATAGAATAAGGCTTTGAGATATTTCCTGTTGATAATCAGGCAAAAACATCTAGTTATGTGCGTTAATTTTAACCTAATGACATAGCGGATATTTCTAATGGTAATATTAGCGCTCTAATTCGTAATCTGACTAATCCACAAATTGTCAAAATAACTTGTTCATACTTTTTTGGATTTAACCTAAATCTGTCTTGAACAACTCGAAATATTTTTACCGAACGGATTCGATGTTCGACAAATATTCGTTTAGAGGAGAATGCCTTGTTTGATTTTTTCTGGTCAGATGTTAACTCTTTATTTCTTGGTTTCTTAATGGGAGTATCAATTAAATCTTCTCCTAAATAACCTAAATCTCCCTTAAAACTTTGTTTTGGGTCAAAATTATCACGATTTTCTCTAAACATTGTTATATCGCTTTTAGTACCTGGTTCTCCTGCCACAACATCAACGATGTCTCTACCATCTGGCATGATGATTATTTGGCTTTTAAATGTGTGATTACTCTTTTTTCCTGAAAAATATTTTTCTTGTTCCTCGTTATCTCCAGGTCTTTCCCTGACTTGTTCATAGCTGTCTACAATTAATTCATACTCTGTAAGTATTTCTTGAACTACGATCAAGTCAGACTCGTTTTTTTTCACTTGTTCAAGTAAACTGCATGGAAGCAATTCTCTCAGTATTGGCAACCAATAATTAAATGTGTCATTCGCTGTCGATTCACTCACTCCAAACTGGATACCAAGAAGTTGAAATGTCGTCATTTGTCTGAGATACACCAAGGTTAAAATTATTTGTTCCTTAACAGATAGTTTTGGTTTTCTACCTCCACCACCAGCAATAATTCTAATTTTTTTTGATTCTCGTAAAGCTTGTTTTTCATAATTTAATTGCTCGGCATTTTCGATTAATTGTTGTAACTGTTCATACTCCAGACCAATTAACCTCCGTGTTTCTTTAGGATTTTCTTCAATATGCTTCAGTATATCACTCATGTTTATGTGTCAAAAAACTTCTCTAATATTCTTTTATCACAGAATGATACTATTTTGGAGATGTCTAGTCATTTATCAAGAAATCCTAGAAGAAGGCGAAGCCAAAGGCAAAGCAGAAGGAAAAGCAGAAACAACAAGAAAGTTGGCTTTAAATTTGTTGCGAATTGGCATGAGTTTAGAACAAATTTCTCAAGTTACTGAATTATCTATTGAGCAAATTCAAGTTTTACAAGAGGAGATTCAAAATTCTTAATTTTAATTAATCGCTTTAGAAAATACGTGCCTATACAAGCAAAACCCGCGATCGCGGGTTTCAAAGTATTAGTCCACGCAGACAGAATTGGTTGGTGCAAACGCGATAACAGGTCTAAATCTTAAACTAAAACTCAGCACTTTGTGGTGTACGCGGGAAGGGAATCACATCACGAATATTTCCCATACCAGTTATAAATTGCACGAGTCGTTCAAAACCTAGCCCGAAACCTGCATGTGGAACAGTACCATAACGACGCAAATCAAGATACCACCACAAGTCTTCTGGGTTTAATCCTTGCGCTAACACGCGGCGTTCTAGAACTTCTAGGCGTTCTTCGCGCTGGGAACCGCCGACAATTTCTCCAATTTTAGGTGCGAGAATATCCATTGCGCGGACGGTTTTTTCATCGTCATTCAAGCGCATATAAAATGCTTTGATTTGCGCTGGGTAATCTGTAACAATTACTGGCTTTTTAAACTGTTGTTCAGCTAGATACCGTTCGTGTTCTGATTGTAAATCTAAACCCCAACTCACTGGATATTCAAATTTAACATCAGCTTTTTCTAAAAGTTTGATGGCTTCTGTATAAGTTAAGCGTTCAAACTGATTATTAATAATATTTTCGGCTGTCGCTAACACAGATTTATCAATGCGTTCATTGAAAAATTCCATATCTTCTGGGCAAGTTTCCAACACATATTTAAAAATGTGTTTGAGAAACGCTTCAGCTAAATCCATATCGCCTTCTAAGTCACAAAATGCCATTTCTGGCTCAACCATCCAAAATTCTGCTAAGTGGCGGGACGTGTTGGAATTTTCTGCACGGAAGGTAGGGCCAAAGGTGTAGACGTTACTAAACGCCATCGCCATAACTTCCGCTTCCAACTGGCCGCTAACTGTTAAATATGTGGGTTTGGCAAAAAAGTCTTGGCTGTAATCTACTGCTTGATTTTCTGTGCGGGGAATATTCTTTAAATCCAAACTGGTAACGCTAAACAGTTCACCCGCGCCTTCGCAATCGCTAGCAGTGATGATGGGTGTATGTACCCACAAAAAGCCTCTTTCGTGGAAAAATTGGTGAATTGCTGTCGAACAAGCATTTCTGACGCGGAAAACTGCACCAAATGAATTAGTACGCGATCGCAAATGTCCAATGGTTCGCAGAAACTCAAAGGAATGGCGTTTCTTTTGCAGGGGATATGTATCGGGATCAGCTTCTCCGTAAACTTTCACTGTCTCGGCTTTCAACTCAATTCGCTGTCCTTTACCAAGGGAAGCCACCAGTACCCCTGTAGCCTCAACAGCAGCACCTGTATTCAATTTTTTCAATATAGCTTCGTAATCTGGCAAATCCTGATTAATGACGACTTGCAAATTAGCTAGTGATGAGCCGTCATTGACTTCAATAAAAGCAAACCCTTTGGACTCGCGTTTCGTCCGCACCCAGCCTTGCACTTGGAGGGACTCATCAGGTTGGCCACTTCGCAATATTTCTGCAATCCGTCGATTTGCCATATTTTACAACTTATATTTCGTCAACGTAAAAAGTACATATATTAAAGAATCTTAACTCTTTAACCCAATCCAAAATCCAAAATCCAAAATTGGATTTATCCAGCATAAGACTTTAATATCCAGCCTATGATAACGCCCATTCCACCAAAGCGGACGACTTGCCAAAAAGGTTTTTTGAGGCTACGCCAAGAAAATAACTGGCTTTCTAAGTTTAGTTCTAGCCTTTCCAACTGTTGTTGAATGTGCCGTAACTCTGCTTTGATTTCTGGTGTTTGAGATTTATTGTGCTTTAGTTGATCGCGGCGCTGTTGCCATTGTGCCTGTTGTTGGCGATCGCGTTGCACTTGATCGTAACGTTCTTTTAAGGATAGGAGCGATCGCTCTAATTCCTCTAGTTCTTGTTCAAAATCTGGTTCGGGATTTTCTGCTGACGGGTGTGATTGTTTTGGCGGCTTCATTTACAAGTAGTACAGTAGAAGTAAATGCAAATGTGCCAATAGTTATGTCCCAATCTACCCAGCTGCCGAAAACCAGTCAACTGAATGAACTTAGTACTCTAGAACTTGCTCAAGCCCTGATGGAAAGACTAAGCATTTCCCCTAACGATTGGCATCGCCTCAAGTCTAACCGCAATTCTCGCGCTAATGAACAAGTGGCAGCAGCGATTGTGTATCTTTTAAAGAATCAGCCACAAGAAGCTCAAGCTAGATTAGAACAAGCTATTGGTTGGTTAGATCGCTCCATTTCTGCCCCTCCCTGTCCGACTCACGGAAAAAGTTAAAAGTTAGGAGTGAGAAGTTAAAAGTTTTAAACTCCAAACTCCAAACTCCAAACTCCTAACTCCTAACTCCTAACTCCAAACTCCAAACTCCTAACTCCAAACTCCAAACTCCAAACTCCAAACTCCAAACTCCAAACTCCAAACTCCTAACTCCTAACTCCTAACTAAGTTACCGCCGCAGAGATAATCCCCGACGAGTTTCCATTTGTTTACAAAGTCTCAATTCTGTGCCTTTGCGGTTCCACTCTACCTGATCAAAGATTTGATGCAGAAGACATAAACCACGCCCATTTTCTGATTCGTCTGGTGGTAAATAGTCTGTTGGTTCTTCTTCATTACTAGATGAAGGAGTAAAGCCGCTACCCTGGTCTGATATTATCCACCAATATTGATTATCTATTAAGGAAAAACGGACTACGACTGTTTTACTTGGATCAAGATTATTGCCATGTTTAGCTGCATTTACTAGGGCTTCTTGAAGCCCTAGCCGCAGTTCTGCTTGTAATTTTGCTGGAATTTCTGCCAACAGTAAATCTAATATTGGACAAAGGTAGAGAGTTGAGGCAAAACTAATAGTGCCCCAATAACGTGCAACTGGACGGAGTGAAATTGTAATCACAAGAGAAACCCCATAGCTTTCAGTTAGCTAGACATCAGTTTGCTATTACAGGCACCCTGATAAAATTGAGGTGGTCATGCTGCCTTCAAACTTGCGTCTTAAAAACTAAATTTTGAAAATGCTAGGGAGCATTAGCTCTATAGTATGAGTTGGGATTGTTTAGATATTTAACGGCTGTAATAGTTTTGATAATGAATTAAGCAACTTAAAAAGATGCTAGTAATTTGACAGAGTATTGGCATACTCTAGTTAATGCCGATTCGTAATTTACACAATCCAATTCATATTTCTAAGAACCTATGCAACTTGAATTTATTTAAACAAAATGGATTTTTATTTTTGCCTTAATTCAATTTTAGCATCTTTAGTATGCACTCGACTAAAAATTTCAAATTTCAGTTTTTGTAAAGGAATTACTATCCTTGTGCAAATCTGATAGCACAAGAAAGGCCGCAGCTTCAACATGAGCAGTTTGAGGGAAAAAATCAGCAGGTTGTACCCGTGTGATAGTATATTGCCCATCTTGACAAAGCAATTTCAGGTCACGGGCGAGGGTAGCTACTTTACAGCTGACGTAAACTATCCGAGATGGTTTCAGTTGCCGTAAAGTGTCGATGACAGCGCGATCGCACCCCTTACGTGGCGGATCGAGTATTACTACTTCTGGTATTGTGCCCATTTTTGGAAGCAATTTCTCTACTGCCCCGACAAGGAAAGTCACATTATCAATTCCGTTGCGGTGGGCATTCAAAATAGCTTGTTCTACTGCTGCTGGTTGCACTTCTAATCCTGTAGCCATCCGTACTTTTTTAGCGAGGGGTAAAGTTAAAGTTCCAATACCACAATAGGCATCAACTAGCAACTCATGCCCTTGAAGATTGAGTTCTGATTGAATTACCTGCAATAGTGCTTCTGCTGTTTCTGTATACACTTGGAAAAATGTATCTGGGCGCACTTGAAATTCCAGTCCAGCAAAATTTTCACGCAGGTGGGGGACTCCAGCGATGCAACGGGTTTCTGATCCAAAGATAGCATTTGTGCGATCGCTATTGCGGTTAAGTGATACTCCCACTAACTGCGGATAACGCTTTAACCATTCCTGCGCTTGAGTTTCAATTCCTGATAAATTCCAGTCTTTCACCACCAAAGTCAGCAACATTTCTCCAGTGTGTCGGCCAATGCGTAAACCAAGATGGCGAATTTGTCCAAGGTGGCGCTGTTCGTCATAGATTCGCCAACCCCGTTGCTGAATATCTTGCTTAACTTCGGCAAGTAAGGGATTTAATCGTGAATCTTGGACTGGACATTGATTTAAATTAATTAATTGGTGACTACCTTTTTGGTAATAACCAGCTTGTACCTGCCCCGTTGCGGATATTCCTAAAGGATATGTAGATTTATTACGGTAGCCCAAAGCAGAAGGGGCGGCGAGTACCGGATCTACCGGTGGTTGAATAAAACCGCCAATGCGTTCTAAAGCTTGGATAACTTGATTTTGCTTGGCTATTAGCTGGTAATCATAATTAACATGCTGCCACTGGCAACCACCGCATTTATCCGCCACAATACAACTGGGTCTGATCCGGTGGGGAGATGGCTCCAATAGCTCCTGGAACTTCCCGTGGGCGTATTTTGGTTTAACATGTACCAAACGGACAATGGCGCGATCGCCTGGTACAGTATCTGGGACAAACACTACACGCTCATCAGCGCGTCCCACACCATCACCTGTATCACTCAAGTTAGCGATCGTTACTTCAATCAATTCACCCTGTTGCCAAATTATTTTAGTCATTAGTCATTAGTCATTTGTTATTGGGCATTGGGCATTGGGTATTGGGCATGGGGCATTGGGCACTTGTACTGAGCGAAGTCGAAGTATTGGGCATTGGTTATTAATTCTTGTTCCTCATCTCCCTCATCTCCCTCATCTCCCCCACTCCCCACTCCCCACTCCCTACTCCCTAAAAAGATAAATTCAATACATAAGTAGCTCCTATCTCTTCACTTGTGTACCTCCAACTCGCTAAACTAACAGATAATATTTCAGGTGATTTCAATAATCATGACTGTAATTAGCCAAGTTATTCTCAAAGCCGACGACGAACTGCGTTATCCCAGCAGTGGCGAACTTAAAAACATCAAAGACTTTTTGGAAACCGGCGTACAACGGACGCGGATTGCGGCTACCTTAGCCGAAAACGAAAAAAAGATAGTTCAAGAAGCAACCAAACAACTTTGGCAGAAGCGTCCTGACTTTATCTCCCCCGGAGGTAATGCTTACGGCGAACGCCAACGCTCTCTATGTATCCGCGATTTTGGCTGGTACTTGCGTCTAATTACTTATGGTGTGCTTGCTGGCGACAAAGAGCCAATTGAAAAAATTGGTTTGATTGGTGTGCGGGAAATGTACAACTCATTGGGCGTTCCCGTGCCTGGAATGGTAGAAGCGATCAATTCCCTCAAAACAGCCTCCCTTGGCTTACTGAGTGCAGAAGACGCTGCCGAAGCAGCACCCTACTTTGATTACATCATTCAAGCGATGTCTTAATACAAAGTGTGTGCTGGTTCTAGGAGTATACTTCCGCTCTACTAAAGTGAGTGCAATAAGCGCTCGATAGGCATAAGATACCCAATTTGATCATACCTTCCCCACATTTGGTAGTGGCTATGGCTAAATCTCTGTCAAGTTACTAACCAGTTGTGGGGAAATTTATTTAAGTATAGTTATGGGGCATGTCTCAAAGGATGAAGGATATACGGACATAAAAAACCGACAGTCCTTGATTAAGGCTGTCGGCTATTAAGTGTGTTCCCTATTAATGACTCGGCTAGAGTTCAGTTGTCATTAATTATGCCTAGTTAGCGATCGCAAAGAGACGATCCTAATCATAGATATGTGTGATTCTCGTCACATGATTATTACAACTAAACTGCATATCCTCGAATAATCTCTGAGTATCAGTATATATAAGCAAATTCTGGTGTCAAAAGTTTAAGTAATATTACTTAGTTAAGTTATCTTTAAATATAGCGCTTAAATTTACACAAAAGTAGAAGTGCGTAGCTTGCGATCGTAGGCATCGGGCTTTGCAACATAAATTAATTAGCATCCCAAAATACTTTTAATGCTATTCACCAACACAGCTACTAATTCCAATGATGCGGTGGTTGCACCAATTGTATTAAGCATTGCTCCCACTGCTGCTGATATTGTCTCCATACTAGCTCCTGCTATAAGCATTGTTATTACTGTACTTGAAATAGAAACAATCCCAGTAGCAGCTATATCCGAACCAGCTAAGATTGCGCCAACTATAGCAATAACAGTAGTCCATTCCAATGGATTAGGACTGTGACAAGCCTGAATAAAGATTATAGGAAAATTCATTTTCCTACTTCAATAATGTTGAATTTAGTTAATGTTAATTTTACAAACAAGCCTTTATTTGTCATAATAGTAAAATTACTCAAATTATCACCCTTCAGCTTAATTGGCTATAAAATTAAGTGTTTTTGCAGTTGCCTTGATTGAGTAAATCACAATAGCGCGATAAGCTTGAGTTAGGGACAAAACTGATTCACAACTGGCAACGTACCTAGCTTGGGGTAACGATGGCAACAGAACAAAAGCACAGCACTTATTTATCAGAAGCCGAAAGCCGTTTGCGTCAACTTTCTATTGAAAAGTTGCGATTAGCAGTTGCGTTTCTGGCTTATTTGCAAGAAACAGAAGAAAAGGAAGTTACTGAAAAAGTATTATTAAATATTCCTGATTTCGCCCAATCTTTCCGCGAGATTGAACAAAATGAAGACAAGTTAGAAAATACTGCCTCAAATCAGATTGCCTCAGATGAAGAGGTATGGCAGGCTTATTTAGCTTCTAAACAGAAATGGCAGGAGGTTTACCGTCGCCTTGCAGACTCCTAGATTTCTTTCTATTTCTCAAGTACTAGACATTCACCAAGATGAGATAAACAGCTTTGGTGGAACATCTGGCGTCAGAGGTTGTTTGAAAAGTATTTCGCTGTGATTGTTAGGCACTTTTGATCCCTCCTAACCCCTTTTAGAAAGGCTACGGTGTACACACAAGTCGAAAAAAGATCAATTTTCCATTGTTCTCTCGTTTATCTCGTTCCCATGCTCTGCATGGGAATGCTCCTCGTGGAGGCTCTGCCTCCAATCTGGCATTGAGTCAGAGACTCAATGAATGCATTCCCAGTCGGAGACTGGGAACGAGGAAAGTCTTATCAAGCTAGGTTTTTAGGACTTGTGTGTACACCGTAGCTTTAAAAAGGGGAAACCGGAATCAAAGTCTCCCAATTTATCGGGGGATTTAGGGGGATCTAAAATTTTTGATACCGACAAGAGGACTTTTCAAACATCCTCTCAGAGACGAAGGTTTGCTAGATTCAGCATTGGCACAACCTCAAGCTACTTTTAGCGGCGAACTTCTCCATCCTACAATTCACGAGCAAGCAGCAGCATACCTGTACCATTTAGCGATGAACCATCCGTTTATTGATGGCAACAAGCGCACTGCATTTGCGGTTATGGATACCTTCATAACCTTAAACGGCTACAGTTTGAACTTATCCCAAGAGCAAGCTTATAACTTGGTGATTCAAGTAGTCCAGAAAGAAATATCCAAAGAAGAATTATCTGCATTTTTGGAACTGCATCTACAAGGCAAGTAAATCGATAGAATAATGCTCTGTCCCCCCAGAGTGCATTACTTCCATGACTGCAACTTCAAAACCAGCCTTTTCTGTTGAAGAAATCGCCGCAGAAGGTCTTAAACCAGAAGAATACGCAGAAATTGTCCGTCGGCTAGGGCGTCATCCCAACAAAGCTGAACTGGGAATGTTTGGCGTCATGTGGTCAGAGCATTGCTGTTACAAAAATTCTCGACCTCTACTCAAACAATTTCCCACTGAGGGGCCTCGCATCCTTGTGGGGCCTGGTGAAAATGCTGGTGTTGTAGATTTGGGTGACGGATTCCAACTAGCTTTTAAGATTGAATCCCACAACCACCCATCAGCTGTAGAACCATTTCAAGGTGCAGCAACGGGAGTAGGCGGTATTCTCAGAGATATTTTTACAATGGGTGCGCGTCCCATTGCTCTATTAAATTCACTGCGCTTTGGTTCCTTAGAAGATGCCAAAACTCAAAGGCTCTTCCAAGGCGTAGTGGCGGGAATTTCACATTATGGTAATTGTGTGGGAGTGCCCACCATTGGCGGCGAAGTTTACTTTGACCCGGCTTATTCTGGTAATCCCCTGGTGAACGTTATGGCACTAGGATTAATGGAAACGCCAGAAATCGTCAAATCTGGAGCATCTGGCTTAGGCAACCCCGTGCTTTATGTTGGTTCCACCACTGGGCGCGATGGCATGGGAGGCGCAAGTTTTGCCAGTGCTGAATTGAGCGATCAGTCAATAGACGATCGCCCAGCTGTGCAAGTGGGCGATCCATTTCTGGAAAAGTCGTTAATTGAAGCTTGTCTGGAAGCGTTTAAGACAGGTGCAGTTGTCGCCGCCCAGGATATGGGAGCAGCCGGTATCACCTGTTCTACTTCAGAGATGGCAGCAAAAGGCGGTGTGGGAATTGAACTAGATTTAGATAAAATTCCCGCAAGAGAAAGAGGGATGGTTCCTTATGAATATCTGCTTTCGGAATCTCAAGAACGAATGCTGTTCGTTGCCCACAAGGGGCGTGAGCAGGAATTAATCGACATTTTCCACCGTTGGGGACTTCAAGCGGTTGTCGCTGGTACTGTCATCGCTGAACCCACTGTGCGGATTCTCTTTGAGGGTGAAGTCGCAGCAGAAATTCCCGCCGAGGCTTTGGCGGAGAATACCCCACTATATAACCGGGAATTATTGACAGAACCGCCAGAATATGCACGTCAAGCTTGGGAATGGACACCTGATTCTTTACCTGCTTGCACAACTGCTGGAATAGAACTCCAAGAAGGGGTGCAAAGTTGGAATGATATTTTATTAACTTTGCTCGATACACCCACGATCGCATCTAAAAACTGGGTATATCGTCAGTATGACCATCAAGTACAAAATAATACAGTAATACTCCCAGGTGGTGCAGATGCGGCTGTTATCCGTTTGCGCCCCCTAGAACAAATCCCCAATCGTTCGACTGAGCGTAGCCGAAGTCTAAAATCCCAAATCGTTCGACTGAGCGAAGCCGAAGTCCAAAATCTAAAATCAGGAGTGGCAGCAACGGTAGATTGCAATCCTCGTTATGTTTATCTTGACCCTTACGAGGGAGCTAAGGCAGTGGTGGCAGAAGCTGCACGCAATCTTAGTTGTGTGGGTGCAGAACCTCTGGCAGTGACGGATAACCTAAATTTTGGCTCTCCAGAAAAACCGATTGGTTATTGGCAATTGGCAGAAGCTTGTCGCGGTTTAGCAGAAGGTTGTCGAGAATTGGCAACACCCGTCACAGGTGGAAATGTCTCTTTGTACAATGAAACTCTTGATTCTCAAGGCATCCCACAACCAATTTATCCCACCCCAGTAGTGGGTATGGTGGGCTTGATTCCCGATATCACCAAAATTTGTGGTCAAGGTTGGCAAGCATCCGGCGATGTAATTTATCTTCTCGGATTGACTCTGGCATCCAAAATCAGTTTAGGAGCATCTGAATATTTAGCTACTATCCACGGTACTGTTGCCGGAAAACCACCACGGGTAGATTTTGACTTAGAACGCCGCGTCCAGAAAGTTTGTCGTGAAGGAATTCGTAATGGTTGGGTACGTTCAGCCCATGATTCTGCCGAAGGGGGATTAGCGATCGCAATAGCAGAATGTTGCATTTCTGGCAATCTTGGTGCCGAAATCAATTTAGAAATACCACCAACGCAGTTAAACCGTCTAGATGAGGTGTTGTTTGCTGAAGGTGGTGCCAGAATTTTAGTTTCTGTAGCATCAGAACAACAAGAAATTTGGGAATCATATTTACAGGAACATCTGGGTCAAGAGTGGCAAAAACTGGGCACGGTTCGTAATTATGAGACGGGCTTGGGGGTTTTCACTACTGATAACCAAGCCTTAATCAAAGTTACGATCGAAGATATGAGCGATCGCTATTCCCACGCGATCGCCAGACGTCTTGCCATCCACACCACTACCCCCAGTTAAAGAAGTTAGGAGTTGAAAGTGAGGAGTTAGGAATAAACAGCATAACTCCTAACTCCTAACTTCTAACTCTTCACTTTTTTATTAGCATCCCTGAGCATTATTACGGTACTGTTTTAATAGATGGTTAAAGATTTATTAAGAAAGCTACAACTATCTATACACATAATCCCAGTGACTTGACCCCCCCACCAGGAGCAAAGCTACCATGATTTCCATTCATTCTGTCACTTCGGATGAATACCCCGACCAGACCAACAACCCAATCAATAGTCATGAAAATCAGCCTGACAAGCCAGAAGAAGCTTGTGGTGTTTTTGGCATCTACGCACCAGGAGAAAACGTTGCTAAACTGACCTACTTTGGATTGTATGCCCTCCAGCATCGGGGTCAAGAATCAGCCGGTATTGCCACCTTTGAGGGTACACAAGTCCACCTCCACAAAGATATGGGCTTGGTGTCTCAAGTTTTTAATGAATCCATTTTGGATCAGTTGCCTGGTAGCCTTGCTGTTGGTCACACTCGTTATTCCACCACAGGTTCTAGCCGCAAAGTTAATGCCCAACCCGCAGTACTGGAAACTCGTTTAGGTTCATTAGCCCTAGCACATAATGGCAATTTAGTCAATACCGTGCAATTGCGTCAAGAATTGCTTGAGAAAAAATGCAACTTAATCACGACAACAGACTCAGAAATGATCGCTTTTGCGATCGCAGAAGCAATCAACGCTGGTGCAGATTGGCTAGAAGGTTCCATTCAAGCATTCCATCGTTGCCAAGGAGCCTTTAGTTTAGTTATTGGCACTCCTAACGGCGTTATGGGTGTCCGTGATACCAATGGCATTCGCCCTCTAGTAATTGGCACTTTGGCTGGTAATCCAGTTCGTTACGTTTTGGCTTCCGAGACTTGTGGTTTAGACATCATTGGAGCCGAATACCTGCGAGACGTAGAACCAGGTGAATTAGTTTGGATTACTGAATCCGGTTTAGCTTCCTATCATTGGAGCCAAAAGCCCCAGAGGAAATTGTGTATCTTTGAGATGATTTACTTTGCTCGTCCTGATAGCGTCATGCACAACGAGAGTTTGTACAGCTATCGGATGCGCTTAGGACATCAACTAGCTAAAGAATCCTTTGTAGATGCCGATATTGTCTTTGGTGTTCCTGATTCAGGTATCCCAGCTGCGATCGGATTTTCTCAAGCTTCTGGTGTAGCTTACGCCGAAGGACTGATTAAAAATCGCTATGTTGGACGAACCTTTATTCAGCCAACCCAAACCATGCGCGAGTCGGGTATCCGCATGAAACTTAACCCGCTTAAAGATGTGCTGGCGGGTAAACGAGTAATTATTGTTGATGACTCGATTGTGCGGGGTACTACTAGCCGTAAATTGGTTAAAACCTTGCGTGAAGCGGGTGCAGTGGAAGTACACATGCGAATTTCTTCTCCGCCAGTAACTCATCCTTGCTTCTATGGCATCGATACCGATTCTCAGGATCAGCTGATTGCTGCTACCAAGTCAGTAGCGGAAATTGCCAAGCAACTGGAAGTAGACAGCCTCGCCTATCTCAGTTGGGAAGGAATGCTAGAAGCGACACGAGAAGACACCAATAGTTTCTGCTCTGCCTGTTTTACTGGAGATTATCCCGTAGCGATTCCTGAGCAAGTGAAGCGTTCTAAGTTGAGTTTAGAAAAGGTAGTGGTGTAGAGCCTACTAGCATTAGGGAGATGAGGGAGTAGGAAGAGCAAGGGGTGAGTAATAACTCTTAACTCCTAACTTCTAACTCCTAACTCCCAACTAATGCCCCATGCCCAATCCGTCTAAAATAGGTAAATCCCCTAACAAAAATGATTTATGAACCAGCCAATATCTGAGAGAGTGCGCTGGACTACCGCCGATTTAGAGTTGTTTCCAGATAACGGGAACCGCTATGAAATAATTGACGGAGAATTGTTTGTGACCAGAGTGCCTCACTGGAATCATCAAAAAGTCTGTGCCAGAATTATTGCTCCATTGGATACCTGGTCACAAGCTACTTCTTTGGGACAGGTCGTACCTGCTCCAGGCATAATTTTTGGCGATAATGATAATGTGATTCCTGATGTTGTCTGGGCTGGCAATGAGAGATTGCCCCTACTTTTAGACGAGGCGGGACATTTGACTGGTGCGCCAGAACTTGTAGTAGAGGTTCTATCTGCTGGTATTGAAAATGAAAAGCGGGACAGGGAACTTAAACTAAAGCTTTACTCAGCAAGAGGTGTTAGGGAATATTGGATTGTGGATTGGCGCAACCAACAGGTGGAAGTTTATCGACGTGAACAAGCGAGTTTAAAGTTAGTTGCTACGTTGTTCAATGGTGATGAGTTGAATTCACCCATATTGCCTGATTTTACTTGTGCGATCGCATCCTTATTTACTTAATACAAGTTTGCACAATTGCTGTAATTTTTTACTATTCGTAATTTTCAATAAATAGTGATGCACACAGGTGAAAGCGCAATGTCTCAGGAGTATTCAATTGAGCAAGTTCCTAAGAATCTAGATAAAATTTTTCAGGGAATTGAACAAGGCGAATCGGTACAAATTACGCAACAGGGGCAGCAAGTTGCTGTGATTCTACCTGCGGCTGAATATCAGCGTTTGTTGCATGGAAAGCCGGATTTTTGGGAATCTGTGGAGCGATTTCGTCAAGAACTCATAGAAGAAGGAACCGAGATTGATCCCGATGAGGTTTGGAAAGATGTACGCGACAAGTCTCCTGGACGAGAGATCATCTTGTGAGCCGCTTTTTACTGGATACTAACGTCATCTCTGAGTCATTAAGACCACAACCAAATCCAGCAGTTATCCAAAGGTTGCAACAGTATCAAGGGGAATTTGCTATTGCTTCGGTTACTTGGCATGAATTGCTATTTGGTTGCTATCGTCTGCCCACTTCTAAAAGGCGAGAGAGAATTGAGCAGTACCTCTTGCATATAGTCCAGCCAAATATTCCTATCCTGCCCAATACTGCTCGGTTAAGGAATTTCTTGGTTGAGGCAAGCTGTTCAATAGCTGGGGGAGAAATGGAGGCTGGCGTTGAGTTTTTGCCTCCCCTGCCTCCCCTGCTTCCCCTGCCTCCCCTGCTTATCCGAGCAGTATTGCTATCCTGCCCTATGATAACGTGGGAGCCGAATGGTTTGCTTTAGAAAGAGCGCGACTGGTAACTATAGGAAAAACTCCCGCGTATCCAGATGGACAGATTGCAGCGATCGCAAAAGTAAATGGTCTGATTTTGGTAACAAATAATGTTTCAGACTATGCCGATTTTCAAGAACTTCAATTAGAAAATTGGTTTTATTAAGTGCGATCGCTCCTCTTGCTAGTTGAGGAACGAAACCCAACATTTATGATCGATATGCAATTAACAAATAGAAAGTACAGCTTAACTGTGCTGTAAAAACTCAACCTTGGGCAATAACGGGTCAGTCACAATACCCACACCGCTAAAACCCCAGCGTTTGAGCAAGTTTCCTAACTGTGTACGTGGAATAGATTCCACAGTAAAGCGATTTGCCACTTCTGCTGCGTGGGTGTTGAGATAGCTAAGGGCATCAAAGTTTTCCTGAAACAGCAATAAATAACCTGATGTTTCGGTGTCAGGACGAGCTATGAGATAATTACCGTCAGTTTTTGAGCGCACCAAGTAATAGACTTCGGACAGCATAGAGATGAGGATGGGGAGAGTGGGGTTAAAACAATTCGCAATTACGTTTTGTGACGGGGATTTATACCCCGACACAAAACGCGCTGCCTGTCTTGCTGGGGACTTAAACCCCCAAAGTTCGTTAAACCAATGACTAATGACTAATGACTAATGACTAATGACTAATGACTAATGACTAATGACTAATGACTAATTGAGATTTTCTAGGCGAATGCGTGGATCGGCAGCTTTTAACATTAAATCGGCGATTAAATTACCAGCAATCAGCAAGACTGCGCCCATTACCAAGCTTGCCATTAACAAATATAAATCTTGAGCTTGTAAAGCTTGTAGAGTCAACCTCCCTAAACCGGGCCAGTTGAAGAAAAATTCGGCAATGAAAGCACCATTTAATAAACCAGCTAATTCAAAACCCAATAAGGTAATCAAGGGATTTATGGCGTTGCGGAGTGCATGAACGTAGATTACACGGTTTTCTGGCAATCCTTTAGCACGAGCCGTTTGGATGTAATCTTGACGCAGCACATCCAATAATTCACCGCGAGTGATGCGTTGTAAACCAGCAAAACTAGTAATTGAGAGAGCGATCGTGGGTAAAATCATGTGCCAGCCGATATCTAAGATTTTGCCAAACCACGTTAGTTCTGAGTGATTAATGCTAGTCATGCTACCCACTGGGAACACAGGAGAGGTGATTTGGGCAAAAACCAGCAGCGCTAAGGCAGTGATGAAACTGGGAAAGCCTTGTCCGGCATAGCTAATTACCTGTAAAACCCGGTCTGATAGCTTATTTTGGTTAACAGCAGCAAAGATTCCCAGAGGGATGGCGATCGCCCATGTGACAATTAAAGATGCGATCGCTAATAGCAAAGTCGCTGGTACTCGTTCCCACAACAGCGATGCTACTGAACGTTGATAAATAAAACTTGTGCCAAAATCACCTTTTGTCAAGATTCGCCATAGCCATAGCCCAAATTGTTCTGGCCAAGATTTATCCAAACCAAATTGTCGCTTGATTTCTTCAATTCTTTCTGGTGATATCTTCGGATTTTGCCGCAGCGTATCTACATAATCTCCTGGAGCGAGTTGAATAATGAAAAACGACAACGCTGACGCCAACAACAAAGTCAGTAATGCCTGCAATACACGCTTTCCTACATAAACAAAAGTTTCACTCGTGACTAGCGTTATTAGCCAATCCCGACCTGTCTCCAAGGAAATTCTCGTAGATGTCATTTGTCCTTTGTCCTTTGTCCTTTGTCATCTGTCATTGGTCATTTGTCCTTTGCTAATGACCAATAACAAATAACTAATATTCTATTAGAGAGATAATCGGCACGTCTGGCAGATATTTACGCCCTTCTAAATCCTGTAGCTCGATAATAAACCCAAATCCTACTAGTTCGCAGCCAATCTTCTGCACTAACTTTGCTGTTGCACTCGCAGTTCCACCTGTGGCAATCAAATCGTCCACAATTAAAATTCGGCTACCTTGGTGTAAACCGTCTTGATGCACTTCTAGGCAGTCTGTACCATACTCTAGTTCATATTCAATTGAATGAACGGCTGCTGGTAACTTACCTTTTTTGCGGACGGGAATAAAACCAGATCCTAATTTATAAGCCAGAGGTGAACCAAAAATAAATCCCCTCGACTCTATACCAATGACATAATCCGCCGTTATCCCAGCTTCATTGCATTTTTGTGCTAGAAAGTCAATAGTGTAGCGCAGTCCTTCTGGATCACGCAGCAGGGTAGTAATATCCCGAAATAAAATTCCGGGTTTAGGGAAATCTGGGATGTCACGAACGAGAGACTTCAAATCCATAAAATGGGGAGTGGGGAGTGGGGAATGGGCAGATGGGGGAGCAGGGGAGGCAGGGGGAGATGAGGGAGATGAGGGAGAGCAATTAATAACCGATGCCCAATGCCTAATGCCTAATTTCAGATACCTGAAAAATCGTACACTATAATGTCATACGCTGGGGGTCGAGGCTGAAGCTTCGCCGTTTATTGACGATAATTAGGATTTAAATCAAGCTAGAAGAGGTATTGCGCTAAATAAATGAGGTGAATTAAGTTATGTTTTAAAATTTTGATTTCAATATAGGGAAAACTTTGAGTAGAAAGAGTTAAGTAATGTATATATCAGGTAGCCATGCTACTGCTACAAGTTTAATGCTCAAGTCTTGGCTACCGATCTTAAATTTGTTTGTTTTATCTAGTCTGTTGGAACCGCACAAGGTATTTATAGAATGAATGTCTCAGCAAGTTTAACGCCGTTCAACAGTCCAACTCAAGATTCACTGCCGATGGTTCTGGACACTTTGCCAGATCCTGCGATCGCTTCTAAAACGTGTCCTCGCAGAACCAGGTTGCAAATTGACCTGATTTTACTGGCAATTGAAGCTTTAGAGCTTGGTGGTTCGGAAGCAATCCTAACTTTTGCTCAAGAGTTGGATCTAAAAGGAATTGTTAAAGACAGGGTGAATTTATGGCGGATGCGTAGCTCTAATCCGCTACGGAGAGCGCATATCCGCCGTCCCTTAAGTATCATGGAAGCAAAAGCTCTGGTGGTCATTGCTTGCTACATAGCACGGCGTTTAACTGTAGTGATTCGCCAGTTATTAATGATCTGTCAACAAATGGAAGAAAAGCAGATTCCATTAGAACAGAATTTGCGCCTATCTAATTACCTAGAGCGGTTTAGAGCGCATTTTAAGAGCCGGATGAATGCTCGACGTTCTGGCGTCTTGGCATTAACTTCTGATGCAAAATTAGATGAACTAGCGATAAATTTGTTAGGACAATTACTATTTTGTACTGGTACAGCTGGAATGCAACGGTTCTGGATTAGTCTTTTTGACGGTGAAGTGGAATGAACATTCAACGTAAGTACAGTTTGCCTAATTGTACACTGCTTTTAGAAGGGTTAAGTGATCTCAGTAGGGCTGCACATTTCCAAGAAATGCGCCCGGAATTATCAATATTGGTAAATGCAGAATGTTATTTATCTGGTTACAACCAACCCCTAACCGGAGGGCGGGAATTTTTTGAAAGTTTGGTGAGGGCTGTTAGTGGCTATGCCCAAGAATTTTTAAGTAGTGTCCCCAATCCGCAGGCACACAACCAGGAATCGGAGCTAGTAGAGTTTCGGAAAATTGACAGCAACCGACATAGGTTAATTATATATTCAGAAGGCGCTCCAGAGGGGTTCGATAACTCTAACAATTCCAAAGGCCCGCCTATCGAAATAGATTTGAATACGGTGCAGTTGTTTGATTTAGTCGAAGCTGTGGATCAGTTTTTTGCTGATACCCAAACTTTACCGGAACTTTCCTTACAACTACAACCTGTTACTAGACGCTATGGCGGTGCTAGTCAGGCTGTAATCAGGCAGGCTGTACCTGCTGCTGTGGGTGTGTCAAGTTTAGCAGTAGCTGCGATCGCTTTTAACTTGATTCCACCTCCCCAAATGCGTCCACCACAGCCTAAACCAGATCAGCAAACTAGCTCTACCACAAACAATATCACTGCTCCAGCTACAGCTGCTGCAACACCCACAGCAACACCTACAGCAACATCCACAGCTAATACAAAGCCCGCTGTTAAAGATTTAGAAGCACTTTTAAATACAGTTCCAGAAATTACTGATCCATCGCAGTTGCGTGCATTGAATCGTCAAGTTTACAATCAAGTTCATCCAGCTTGGACTAATCGCTCAGGATTGCAACAGGATTTGATCTATCGTCTCGGTGTAGCTGCGGATGGAGCGATCGTCGGTTATAAAGCGGTGAATAAAGAGGCAAATATAGGAGTCGGGCAAACTCCTTTACCTAAGGTACTTTACAATCCAGCTAGCCGCCCTTCTATTTCCAATGAACCGATCGCCCAATTTAGAGTAGTATTTAATACAAATGGTGTGCTAGAAGTTAGCCCTTGGCGAGGGTATGCTAGGACACCAGAGGTAGTAGGTGCAAAAATTACTGACTCTAATATAGTCAAAGGTTTAAACCAGAAGCTTTATAGTACAGTTCGCCAAACCTGGAGTGGTACCCCCACCTTTACGCGAGATTTGAAATATCGGGTAGCAGTCAACAAAGATGGTGTAATTGCTGACTATGAACCACTAAACCAAGTTGCCTTTGACTATTTCCGCGAAACACCTCTTCCCCAGATGTTCAACGCTGTCTACGGTTCCAATGTAGCTGCTCCCAACAATAAAGAACCTCTCGCCCACTTCCAAGTGATATTCAAGCCTAGTGGCACGCTGGAAGTTAAGCCTTGGCAGGGATATCAATAATAGGGGAATGGGGAATGGGGAATGGGGAATGGGGAGATAAGGGGGATGAGGGAGAAAAATAACTCCTAACTCAGCACTCCTGAAGGGCATGGGGAATGGGGAAGAGAATTAAGTTGCTGCTATTCCCAATTCTCTATTCCCTATTCCGGGGTATGAGTATCATCGGAACAGAAAACCGAGTTAAGCTTAAAAGCTTTATTAGATAAAGATTCTCCTGATAACCAAGTTCATTGACGCTCTGCTGATCGTCGAGTCACTGCTCAACAATAAAATAAGGGTTTCAGCTTCTAAAAATGCTTGTATTGCTTATGTAATATCTCTTAACCCAGTTTTCTGCGTGAATGCTACTCATACCCCTAGATCAGCGCTGACAAATTATGAAACGGCTCTCAGTATCTGCTCAAACCTGCAATGAAGGTATTTTCAAACCAGGATTAAATGCAACTATAATTGTGCTTCAGCCAGGATTAACTGCAACTGAGCCAGGATGATTGCAGGTTGGGTGATTTATAATTGCAGGTCGCTACATCTAAGGGATTAAGAGGCTTTGTAGGGGATTCTAGAGCGTGTAACGGTTGGTCAGATTTGGAAGTGGGCTATAGCAGAAAACTTTAACACGCAAGTTTAAGGCTTACATAGCGATTTAAGCTAACATTTTGCTCTGCTGCTTCTATAGCTAATCTAGCTAGCTTTTCACAAAAGTCCATTGATCATTTATTGATCAATAGTTACCATCCCCAATGCCCATTTTTTACCTTGTAATTCTCCGCATATAATTTCCCCACAACTGAGCGGCTTGAGCGCTGCTACCAGATGTCGGGGAATTATCGTCGTTTCCCAGCCAGACACCAGTTACAAGCCGCCGACTGGGGATAAAGCCGATGAACCATAAGTCAACGTTTTTATCCGTCGTGCCTGTTTTCCCAGCTTCTCCTAGCCCAATGGCAGCACTACGCCCAGTACCTCTGGTAACTACACCACGCATCAAACTAGTCATCTCATCGGCTACACCATTTGAGAGAACTCGTCTGTTAGCATCTGGATCTTGGTCGAAGGAGTAGATTACACGACAGGTTTTGATATCATTGCGATCGCCGCAATCACCACTGTCTAAAATTCGGTTAATTGCATGGGGAGGATTCCGTACACCACCATTACTAATAGCGCCAAAAGCACCAGTCATTTCCAAAACATTGACTACACTTTGACCTAATACCAAGCCAGGAACTGGATCAAGGGTTGACTTGATACCCAAATTCTGGGCCATTGCCACGACTTTATTCAGCCCGATTTCTCTGGCAACTCGTAGGGCGATGGGATTTTCTGAAAGAGCAAGCCCCGTGGCAATATCTAAAGTAGCGCCAGCACCAGCACGACAGGGTTTATAGGTAAAGCCTTGCCAAGGTAAAGCGGCGCAAGAATAACTTTTTGATTCTGGAATTCCCTGTTGAATAGCAGCAGTGTAAGCAAAAATTTTGAAGGTAGAACCTGGTTGTCTTTTGGCTTGAACAGCGCGATTGAACTGACTTTTTCTGTAATCAGTCCCGCCCACCATTGCCAGGATACTGCCTGTACTAGAGTCAAGAGTGACTACCGCCCCTTGAGAAAAATTAAAATTTCTACCGGCGTTGTTCACTGAATTATTTAACGCTGCTTCTGCTTGGCTCTGTATCGCTGGATCAAGCTTGGTTTCAATGATATAATTTCCTTCTCTTGCGGCTCCCTCCCCCAAAATTGATTCAAGTTCGGAGAAGACATAACTGTAAAAATAAGGAGCGATGGTCTTAGCTTGCTGTTCACACACTTTAGGACTAATTTGGACAGTAGAGCGTCTAGCTCGGTTCGCATCCTCAGGTTTAATTTTGCCCATCTCCAGCAACCGCTTAATCACCCGATTCCGGTATTCGGCTGCTTCTAGCTTATTTGGCCCATCCCCACAAAAATCGAAAGCGTTGGGAGCAGGTAAAATCCCTACCAAGGTTGCTGCTTCTGCCAAAGTTAATTCTTTAGCAGGCTTCTCAAAATAATACCGGGATGCATCCTCAAAGCCAGAGGTATCTCCCCCTAAAAAAACTCGATTTAAGTACATCAGCAAAATTTCATCTTTGCTGTAAAAGGTTTCGAGCTTCAGGGCGACAACTGCCTCCCGCAATTTACGTCCAAGGGTATCTTGTCTGCCTACATACTCACGGAACAAACTGCGGGCAACTTGCTGGGTAACAGTGCTGGCTCCTTGTTGCACATCTCCACTACGGCTATTGATCAATACGGCTCGTAAAATTCCTACAGGATCAACCCCAAAGTGCCAGTAATAACGGCTATCCTCTGAAGCCACCACCGCAGCAGGCAAATAAGGGCCAAATTCTTCTAATCGCTTCATGTCTACATGAGAGGTAGTCCGAGGCTCTCTCAGGGGAGTGGCTCCATCACGGGCGTAAACAACTACTGGGGCGCGTGTAGCTGTAGGTAGGGGTTTAACTTGAAATTTCAGCCATTCAACGCCAATTACTAACGCTAACAGGGCACTAGTACCACCAACGCCATAAGCTGTCCAACTTGCAGCTTTCACATACCAGGCTGGTGGATCGACGTATTGCAACCGCACAGAAGCGGCAAGTTCTGGCGGGCCCAGAGTCAGAATATCGCCGTGACGCAGTTCTAGGGAATTGACACGACGCTTGCCCCGATAAATGCCATTGGTAGAATTTTCGTCTTTGATAACGAAAACTGGTGTGCGTTGAGTAGAATTCCGCGATAGCGACAGGTGAATTTGGCTGACAACAGGGTTACGGATGACGATATCGCTGGATTTGGAGCTACGACCTAGAATATAGCGATCGCCCAACAGTGGATATACCTCTGCTTTATCCGCCCCCGCATCCTGCACCCAGAGTTCCGGTACTTTGGCATTAGGCTTGAGCGCCAATTTAGAAAAATCGACTCTAGCTTGAATAGTATGTACCGCTTGAGTCAGTTGACCTAGTAACGTTTGTGGCTTGTGAGGGGGTTGGGGAGAACTCATCGGCTATTCACATCACACTTTTTAGTGAAGAATCGGGCGAATTACAATTTCAGATGTTAGTCTTTCATCATTTTACTCATAAGCCAAAGCATAAATTATCTATACGTAATTATTTGATTTAATTTATACTTGTATTCAGCATATTACCAAAAATTATTTGTAATTTTTGTCACTTATCTACATCAACATAAATTTTCTCTCCATTCTCAAAGGCTTATTTAATCTAATGTTACTAGTTTTATAAATACAACCATAATTGAAAAACTGTATTTTTAAACACTAGTTGTTGATAAGTAACAGATTTAATTTTTACCAATTTTACATATCCACATATTCTGAAACAAACCTAAATATATTCATTTAGGAAGATTTTCTAAATCCTATTGTCTGTTTTAATGGGCCGAGTGTTCCGTTGAGGTTAATTACAGAATGATGGGAAAATCTCTGACTCTGATTGGTGCAGCTTTATCTTTAGCATTCACCGCTAACATTGCTGTAGCCGAATCCAGTAAATCCCCCATAGCCCAATCTAGTAGCGACTCCACTAGTGCACCAACGGAAATCAAGATGTCGCCAGAAGGGATGAAAATTCTATGCGAGAATTTTCCGCTCAACTCCCGTTGTCCTGGCGGCACAGCACTCACCCCTAGCGTTCCTAGTAGCACTACAGCACCAGCAGAAACCACACCAGATAGCATAACTGCACCAGGTAGCACAACTGAACCTGGAGCTGGATCTGCCACTCCCGAAACCATTCCAGCACCAGGAACCGTTACCCCATCTGATCCTGGCGCTCCTAGCAACTTAACTCCAGCACCAGGAACTCTTACCCCATCTGATCCTGGCGCTCCTAGCAACTTAACTCCAGCACCAGGAAGCTCAACTACACCTGAGTCTGGCGCTCCTGGCAGCATTACCGTACCAGGAAACCCAACTACACCTGAGTCTGGTACTACTGACAGCAATCCCGAACCAAGTATGGGTTCTCCCAATAATACTCCAGGCTCTAGTTCGCCAACTCCTAGCCGATAATTAAATTAAAAGCTGAGGCATAATAATCTGAATACTAATTTGCCATTAGCGATCGCCAGTGCATCTTAACCTCTTACACCAGTTATGTAAACTGGCGTAATATCAAAACTCAAAATTGCTGGAACTAATAGATCAAGTCTTTGCATATAGGACTGAGCAAGGGTTTTAGTAATCAATAGCCTGGGATTAATCATCCCAGGCTTAATAGTTTAAGGGACTTGCAACTAAAAAATATTCCATTGCTATTGTTCACTGTTGACCGTTGACGGTTCACGAGTTTTCAGTCAACAGTCAACAGTCAACGACTTTATGTGGAATAATTTAGGTTCTTCAGTACCTATTATGCCAAACTGTTAATTAAAATGCCAATTTAATAGGCATCTAACTCTGAAATTTTCAAAGTTTCTAAATCCATATCCAGAACGTTTAATCAGTTTAAGCTTATTATTAATTCCTTCAACCGTACCACTAGTTGTACCATTATCAAAGTAAGCAACGATTTCATCAAACCAACGAATAATAGTATTGTTACTATTTGGAAAATATTTTTTAGCTCTTGATAACCACATACCTAGTTTAAATACTCCCGTATACCAATCATTCGTTTTATTAAAAATTTTTCTAATCTTTTCTTTTAGTTCATGCATTACTTTTAAGATAGGAGATACATTCTGAACTTGTATAAGTTTATTTAATTGCTCCTCGTTTAAGTTATCTTCATTTTTAAGCAGAGGGTATTTACTATTTTTCAATCCTAATAATATTTGTTGATAATCAGTTTTTTACTCTGCTGATTTTGCTCTCTTAATTAAATCTTCTACATTTCGTTTTTCTTTTTTTCTTTGTGTATCTAGTTCTTTATTTATCTGTGTCATTACATGAAATCTATCTGCTACGACTTGGGCATTAGGCATTAATTCTGTTACTAACGTTTTATACCCTTTCCACAAATCTATACTTACTTCCTCTATTTGCCCTAAAAGCTCAATCCCCCATTCCATAAGAGTTTTTTTGATTACATCTTGTGTGCGATCGCTTAAAACAGCAATGAGCTTAGATGTATCTAAATCTACTAGTACTGCACAGTAATTACCTTTCCCTTTAATAAGAGCTATTTCATCGAGTCCAAGTCTTTTTAGATTCAAAGGTTTTAAGTTAGGTAATGATTCGGATGCATCTTTTAACATCCTTTCTATTTCTTCTGTCGTCACTATACTTTTTGATGCTACACTATGAATATCCGAGTCTAAAACCCCTTGTATTATCTGCTGTGCAAGTCGTTTTGTGTAAGTTCTTTTTTTGCTAACAAAATCCAGGTCTTCACTAAACGGTTTTTTACATATTTCACATTTGAATTGTCGTCTATTAATTTCTAAAAATACTGGTTGATCTCCAAAGGGTAAGTCCTTAACAATATGTCGATGATTTTGATGTAATTTATGGCTTTTGGTATCACACCTGGGGCAAGTACTATATAATTTGTTTGATTCGGTTTGTAAAATTATTCCAATCCCATCATGAAGACGATGTGATATAACTTTTATATCGTCTAAATTAAGAAGTTCTGTTAAAATTTTAATATCTTTTTTGCTAGCCATAACTGTAAATTTACATAAAAATGTTCTGAGTCATATTTACAGTTAACAATAAATATTCCTTACGTGTCAATTACCACAAGAGTTGTATCAAAAATTTGATACATTTTTTTACATTTTTTGATAGTTGTTACTAATAATTTGGCATAACAAGTACTGAAGAACCATAATTTATTTGTTGGAATTCCCTAATGCAACCTGTCAGTTGAAGTCGGTGTTTTTTGGAAGGAAGCAATTAACAGGCAAACAATACCGATACTAATAAATGAATCTGCCACATTAAATACAGCAAAGTTAATCAGGCGAAAATCCAGAAAATCAACGACGTAGCCTAAAACAAAGCGATCAATACCGTTGCCCATAGCTCCACCTAAAATCAAGCCATAGCCCAACTGATCCCACAAATTTAATGTTGGGCCAAACAAGGCCAAGGCTATCAATACTAAACTCACTCCTAAAGATAACCAGCGCAACCACTCTACTTTCCCACTTAACAGACTAAAAGCAGCACCAGTGTTAGTGACATAGGTGAAGTGAAATATCCCAGGTAAAAGTGGTAGTGTTTGCCCCAAGCTAAAGGTTTGTACCACCCAGTATTTTGTTATTTGATCTAAGAAAAAAGCTATGAAGGCAGCAATCCAGAAAAGGCGATTTTTTAAAAGCATGAAACTAGGGGCTAGGATTAGGGACTAGGGACTAAGGACTAAGGATTAGAAAAATTTTAAATTTCTGCCCCTAGCCTCTAGCCCCTTCATGACTAATAAAACATTAAGTGACGCAATATATATGCTATTACAGTAACGGCACAGACCACACTTAGTTGCCCTGGTAGTGCAAACCAGGAGTATCTGAGGATTGCTTGCATCAAGGGTAGGTTTTCTGTGCCTTTCCAATGAAAAATATAGCTAATAATCAAATAAGTAATACCGCAGATGTGGAGAGTTAACAAGCCACAGATGCAACTAAAGGCCAGAGTTTCTAGTCGAGGTCTAGCTTTAAAAGCGAACAAGCCACAAATCCAAGCTCCAGGAATAAAGCCTAATAAATAGCCAAATTGAGATAATTTAACATAACCAATACCGCCCCCATCGGCAAATACAGGTAATAAGGTCAACCCCATGACTAAATAGGCAATTTGTGAGAGCGCCCCAGCATTTTTGCCCCCTAAACAACCCACCAACAATACTGCGCCAACTTGAAAAGTGACACCTAATGAAATTGTCTGAATTCCGTGCTTACTCCAATTCCAAGGTAAGGTGATGCCATAAGCTTCTAGGAAAGTGCCACCCATTGTCAGGAGTAAGCCAATCATTGACCATAGTAATTGATTGGAAGCAGCAAACATTTATCAGTCAACCAGGGAAAGGCAAAAGGGAAAACCAACAGCAACCAGTATAAACATTAATATATGAACTCTCCCACGTTAGCTTTGCCTACACTGCTAGTTCTCTTAAAAGTAAGGGTACGCAGAACCCAAATAGCAGGGAGGGGTTGCAATCTCACTGTGGAATACCCTACCTTAGAGGTTGTTTAATCCCTTCGATGTTTTGGGGGGAAATAAGAAAATCCGGTTCCCTCCCCAATATATCGGGGAGGGTTAGGGTGGGGTAAAAAATATTTTATACATCAATCATGACTTTTTAAACATCTTCTTAAACCTGCTTCTTAATTGCTAATTCGTACCAGTAAATTCATTTAAAATATGCAGGTTCAAAAAATCATTTTAACCGTACCCAAATTATTTGCATTTTACTTTATTTATTACTAATCAGTGGTAATATTTATATTAAGGATTAAAGTATTATGCTTTTTGATGTGTGCCTTTATTAACTTTAAATTTTATAAACTATAAGTATGTATTAGTATTTATTTAACCTTTTCTTAACCTTCCTCTTACTCTAGAGTGCTAAGGTTCATACTGTTAATCCATAGCATCAATTTATAAAGATCCTTATGTTCTCTTCAAAGGTGCAGTTGGTTGCTCCCCTAGTTGCTCTAGCAATTGGTATTAGCTCTTGCGGCGATAACAATCAAGCTTCTAACAACTCTAGCCCAGCATCTGATGGCGGCGCTACCCCAGCCACCAATACAGCAGCCGGATCAAATTTATCTGGAAAAGTCCAGGTAGATGGTTCTAGTACCGTCTATCCTATTTCTGAGGCGATGGCAGAAGAGTTTCAAAAGGCTAATCCTGGAGTGCGAGTTACTGTGGCTTCCTCTGGTACGGGTGGCGGCTTCAAGAAATTCTGTGCGGGTGAAACTGATATTTCTAATGCTTCCCGCCCCATTAAGCCGGAAGAAGTGGAACTCTGTAAAAAAGGTAACATCGAGTACATTGAATTGCCGATCGCTTATGATGGTCTATCTGTAGTGGTTAACCCCCAAAACAACTTTGCAAGTTGCCTCAAAGTTGATGAACTAAAGAGAATGTGGGAACCTGGGGCACAAGGCAAAATTACCCAATGGAACCAAATCAACCCTCAATTTCCTGCTCAGAAAATAGGTTTGTACGGCCCTGGTACTGACTCTGGTACTTACGATTATTTCACTCAAGCAGTTGTGGGTAAGGAAGGGGAAAGCCGAGGAGATTTCACAGCTAGTGAAGATGATAATACCTTGGTGCAAGGTGTAACCGCTGACCCAGGTGGTATAGCCTTCTTTGGTTATGCCTATTATGAGAACAACAAAGAGAAGTTAAAGCTGGTTGGCATTGACAATGGTAAGGGCTGTGTTCAGCCGAGTCCACAAACCATCAGCGATGGTACTTACCAGCCGCTTGCTCGTCCAGAGTTTATCTACGTTAAGAAAACTGCGGCAACGCGTCCTGAAGTCAAGGCTTTTGTTGATTTCAATTATGCTCCAGCCAACCAAAAGCTAGTTACAGAAGTAGGTTATGTGCCTTTACCTAGCGACATCCTGACTGAAGTTCAAGCACGCTTTAGTAGTGGTAAAGTCGGTTCAATTTTTGAGGGTAAAGGTTCTCAAGTGGGCGTTACTCTGAAAGACCTTCTTAAGCAAGAAAAGTAACAGTTATCTACTAATTACTTTTTTGAGAATGTAAGTTTATCTGCACAATTTGCACTCAGGCCCAGTAGCTGGAAGTAGTAGCTTGTCAAAAAAGCCTCTTGATACTGACTTTATTTAAGGGTTACGGTCTTGAGAGTAAGCTTTATTTCCAGCTTTAGGGCAGTTATCATAGAATGGTAGTGTATCCATAAATACCAAAGGAGTTTTAATTTATGAGGTTGTCCGCAAATGACTTCCAACCCGTTATCTAATAAACCAAGTAATTCCAAGTTATGGCAGCCCAATCGGGCTTTGAGTAAGTCGGTGGAAACTGGTGTCAAAGCCTTATTCGCATTGTTTGCCTTTGTCTCGGTTGTAACCACGATTGGCATTGTCTTAACACTGATTTTTGAGACTGTTGAATTTTTTCAAGAAGTCCCGCTCTGGCGATTTTTAACAGACACACAATGGACACCACTGTTTACTAATCAGCAGTTCGGAATCATGGTGCTAATTAGCGCCACATTGCTCACATCTGTAATTGCGATCGCAGTAGCATTGCCACTAGGTTTGTTAGCTGCTATCTGCTTAAGTGAATATGCTCCAGCTGAACTTCGCAAATGGTTAAAGCCAGCCCTGGAAGTATTGGCAGGAGTACCTACCGTTGTATTTGGTTACTTTGCACTGTTCACAGTTACACCATTCTTGCAATCATTCATCCCTGGTATGCAGGGATTCAATGCTTTGAGTGCGGGTTTAGTACTGGGAGTTTCGATTATTCCTTTGGTAGCTTCTTTGAGTGAAGATGCTCTCTATTCCGTTCCGCGTAGTTTGCGGGAAGGTGCTTATGCATTGGGATCAACCAAGCGGGAAACAATTATTTCAGTGGTATTGCCAGCGGCACTTTCTGGGATAGTAGCTTCTTTTATCTTGGCTATTTCTCGCGCCATTGGCGAAACAATGATTCTCACGATCGCGGCTGGTCAAAATCCTCAGTTGGGCTTCAATCCGCTAGTGCCAATTCAGACAATGACAGCATACATTGTCCAAGTAAGTAAAGGAGACACACCAGCAGGCTCACTGGCCTATAAAACTATTTTTGCGGTGGGTATGACTTTATTTCTCATCACCCTAACCCTGAATGTTTTTAGTTACTGGTTTGTTCGCCGCTTCCGGGAGAAATACGAATGACAAAGAGCAATACTCAGTCTACAAATCTGTCTGACTCTGGGGCAAATCCGAACTTTGACCTATCGATCAATAAACGCTACAACCTCGACAAAGTTTTTGCGATCGCAACTTGGGTTGCGACTTCCTTTGCATTATTAGTGTTAGCTATTTTGCTCATAGATGTCTTAACTGATGGTCTTGGCCGCTTGAATTGGTCTTTTCTTACCAGTTTTTCCTCTCGTCGTGCCTCTTCTGCTGGGGTATTGGCTCCTTTGGTTGGTAGTATTTGGCTGTTGGTAATAACTGCCTCAATTTCCTTTCCTTTAGGAGTAGGCGCAGGGATTTTCTTGGAAGAGTATGCTCAGGACAACTGGTTTACTCGGTTAATTGAAATCAATATTGCAAATTTAGCCGCAGTGCCATCGATTATTTATGGCTTGCTAGGCTTGCAAGTTTTTGTGCGGGTGATGGAACCAATCACCAGGGGACGCAGTGTGCTGGCTGGTGCTTTAACATTAAGTTTGTTGATTCTACCAATTATCATCATTACCACTCGTGAATCACTGCGTGCCGTTCCTGATAGTCTGCGACAAGCAGGTTTTGCCCTTGGTGCTAATAGGTGGCAAATCATTCGAGAACAAATTTTTCCTATTGCTTTGCCAGGTATCCTGACCGGTACAATTCTGTCACTTTCACGAGCGATTGGTGAGACGGCTCCGTTGATTGTAGTTGGGGCTGTTGGGTTTATTACTTTCTTACCTCAGCTTTCTTTCCAAGGTTTGCAAAGTTCTTTTACAGCACTGCCAATTCAAATTTTTGATTGGGTTTCTCGCCCTCAAGTAGAGTTTCACCAGAATGCTGCTGCTGGTATTGTTGTTTTGATGATAGTGCTGATGCTAATGAATTCAACAGCAATATTTTTACGCAATAAGTTCCAGCAGCCACGCTAAACAAATCAACCTCATTTAAATTGTAAATTTTCAGTACTTATCTGAAATTTTTGTATGATATCAAGCTCAAAAACCGTTACTTCCGAGAGTATTTTACAAGCCGAGCAATTATCTGTTTTCTATGGTAGTTTCAAAGCAGTCCGTGATGTTAACCTAAACATTGGCAAAAACAAAATTACAGCTTTTATTGGCCCTTCTGGATGTGGTAAAAGTACTGTACTAAGATGTTTTAACCGTTTGAATGACTTAATTCCTGGCGCACATATTGAAGGAAGAATTACCTTCGGTGAAACAGATATTTATGACAAAAGAATTGACACAGTAGAATTACGCCGTCGGGTTGGTATGGTTTTTCAGAAACCTAACCCCTTTCCCAAGTCAATCTATGAAAATATCGCCTTTGGAGCCAGGATTAATGGTTATAAAGGTGATATGGATGAATTGGTAGAACGGAGTTTGCGGCAAGCTGCTTTATGGGATGAAGTTAAGCATAAACTAAAGCAGAGTGGTCTATCTATATCTGGTGGTCAACAACAGCGCTTATGTATTGCTCGCGCTCTCGCAATTCAGCCAGAAGTTTTGTTAATGGATGAACCCTGCTCCGCTCTTGATCCAATTTCAACTTTGCGGGTTGAAGAATTACTTCAAGAACTGAAGTCGCAATATACCATTATTATTGTTACCCACAATATGCAACAAGCAGCGCGGGTATCAGATATGACAGCTTTTTTTAATGCACAGGCAACAGAAACGGGCAGCAAAATGGGATATCTGGTTGAATACAACTTGACAGAGAATATTTTCAATAATCCTCAACAGGAAGATACCCGAGATTACGTCAGCGGCAAATTTGGATAAAGAAATATTTTACGTTGTTGATGTTAAAGCAATGAGGAAAACTCGAAAATTAAAGCTGTACGATATTCCTCTAGTTTTTTATTTTTTTGTCAAAGTTGGCGATCGCTTACACATAGATCAGTAGTAGTATTGGCTTGCTATGTGTTATCTATCTGTAAGTTTTGTGATAACTATAGAATAGGTATTCCATAAAATAAACAGTTATTTTCAACTGTTTATTCTATCAAACCCAGACTAACTGCTTGCACTAGTACATTGTGGAGCAAGTCTACCTACCTCTAGTAATTTCCTCAAGTACCTTATCCGGTTAATTGAGATAGATAGTACATGGTTTTAAATCCTGCTGTACTACCTCATTTCCGAGCTTTTTCTAAGCGGGCGGCGGGAATCGAACCCGCATTAATAGCTTGGAAGGCTATAGTTTTACCACTAAACTACGCCCGCAACTTTCCAACCATATAAATTTAACACGGTTTTTGCAAAAATTCAAGAGTTTAGTTGGAATTAGCAGGTTGGATTTTGATCCTGACATACAGATCGCTCAATTCTGGTTTTGTGCCATCGTTATTGTGAGCAGCAATAAAGTTTTCTGTTTTGAAAACTTCGCTGAGGACTTGCTGGTATATGCTTTTTTCACTTCGAAGTGTTGCTGGTTCTATTTCTATAACTACAGCCTGTTGAAAGTTGCCATTGTTATCAATTATTAAGCTAGCCAAGAGTTGTGCTGGTTCAAGTCCAGAATTGTGGACAAGAAAACTTGAGTCTAATTCTTTTGTGCTGCTTCCCCTATATAAAGCGATAACGTCGGGTAAAGCATCTTGTCGTAATCTTCCTGATTGTATCAAGCTACTGACTTCATCTCTAAGCAAAGGAGCTACTATTGCTACCGATGCTCCCTGAGTGGGGGTGCGTGGAGTTTCCTTAGCCGGAGTTGCTGGAGTTTCCTGAGTGGGGGTGCGTGGAGTTTCTTTAGCCGGAGTTGCTGGAGTTTCCTGAGTAGGAGTGCGTAGAGTTTCTTTAGCCGGAGTTGCTGGAGTTTCCTGAGTAGAGGTGCGTGGAGTTTCTCTGTTTTCAGCTTCCGAACCTGGTGAATTTGATGGAACACCTGTTGGTAGTAGCGTTCCCTTTCCCAGTTTGATTTCTTGACGGCGGTTCCAAGGTAGATTACCGACTGGAACTGTAGGTGTCGGTGTCGGTGTCGGTGTCGGTGTCGGTGTCCCCCTAGCAACTCTTTGTTGTCTAAAAGGTTGGCTATTAGGTTCAGAGGCGTAAGTTTGCCTCTTCTGCTGGAGATTATCCGCAGAATTTATTGCGCCAAAATCTTGATTTCTAGTCGTACTTCGTGCTGTTTGTGGTGAACGTGCTGGTACAGACTTTTTAGTTGCGGATGCTGGCTTTGGCGAAACTGTTTTTGCTGTTGATTTTGTTTCAGGAGCAATGTCTATCAATTCAATGGGAACAGCAGATTGACTTTGTTGGGGAAACCAAAGACTAAATGCATTGGATGAGCGCATCAGCCAGAACGCCAGCAAGTGCAGAGAGACTGAACCTATAATGACAGAAATCCATAAAGCTGGTGGATCGGTGTGTCGCCTCCAGACTTTGGTTGGAATTGGAGTTTTATCTGCAATTGATGGTGTCATATTATATAAACTGGATATGATTAGGCACTCTTACTCATTGCTAATGCTTTAACGTGTCGCGGAAGTCCCCACCTTCAATGTACTCATCTCTGTGAGGATAGGGAGCACTTCGACAAGCTCAGTGACCACGGGGGGTGAGGATTGCATCCAGAATTTGTTTTTTGCTTATGCAATAAACAAATTCTGGATGTATAACGAATCCCCAAAATTTTCTGGTAAACTAAAAATTGTCTTGACCATCAATGCCATAAGCGAAAATCAAACTAATAGGTATATGTTGCATCGCCCTTGGCGTCTCCCCTTGGGAGAAGAAAAAAATTTGGGTCTTGGGAACCAGGACTCCTGACAAGAGGAGGGAATGTAAGACCAAAAAAACTACGAAGTAGTTGATGGCTATTCCCGATCAATTGGGAGAGCTACGTCCGTCTTCCTGCGGGATTGTTCACAATACCAGTCTAAATTTTAGCGATTAACCATTACTTCTGATGTAACAGCGAAAGTCAAAACTGTTTCATCTACTCCTTTAAGTTCTAGCGGACTACCTTTAGTAATTTCTTCTTCCTGCAAATAATCTGCCACAGCAGCAGAAACCAAGATAGTACCGGGAACAGCAGCAGCTTGCAACCTTGCAGCAATATTCACACTTGGGCCAATAGCAGTATAATCAGCCCGTTCAGCACTACCAAACATCCCCACAACAGCAGTACCTTGGTGGATACCGCACCGAAACTGGACGCTAGTAAGTCTGTCACCATCGAATACACCTTGGTTTTGCCAGCGCTGGTTCAACTCAGCTAGTGAGCGGTGCATTGCTCTTGCTGTATTGATGGCACGACGCACTTGTTCATTGGGGGTTAACTCTTCCGGCGCTCCATATAAAGCTAAAATAGCATCTCCCATAAATTTATCTACAGTGCCGCCATTGCCAAATACAACCTTGGTCATGGCTTCTAAATATTCATTTAGCAACTCTGCGACTCGTCGGGATCTGAGAGTATTTGATAGCTGTGTAAAACCCACGATATCACTAAACAAAACTGTAATTAAGCGTGGTTCTGGGCGCAAATCTAAGGTTAAATCTCCGGTTGCGGCTTTTTGCACCAACACAGCCGGTAAAAAGCGCTTTAGCACCGATTCTGTGAGATAAGTATTTAACTCCACGATTCGCCGTTCATTTTCCTTCAATGCCAAAAGATTCCGAACTTCCGCCAAAAGTTCCCGATCGTTGAATGGTTTTGCTAAATAAGCATCTGCGCCATGTTCTGTACCTTCGATGCGGGTTTCCTCATCAGCTTTTGCTGTCAGCAGAATGATTGGTATTCCTTTCAACTTCTCTTCTTTGCGGATCATCTGAATCATCTCAAGTCCGCTCACTAAGGGCATCATTAAGTCAGTCACAATCAAGCTGGGTATAATTTCCTGAGCTAGACGGTGCCCTTCAGAACCGTTACGAGCTGTGCGTACATGATAGCCGTTGCGGCGGAAAATCTCAGATACATAGGTTCGTAAATCCGGGTTGTCATCTACAACTAAAATTGAGTGCTGAGTCTTAAGTGCTGAGTCTTGAGTATTAATACTGGGGGAGGGGTTTATTGTAATATCTTCAATATTGTCTGTTGTTGATACCAATTCTAAATCAGCCAATTCTACGCTAGCGCGGCTTGTATTCAGTTCGGTAGGCGTTTCTAGTACTTGCTGTGTGGGTAAATGAGCATTTCCAGCCACAAGCCATAAACTAAAGGTAGTGCCTTGGCCGTAAACTGATTCCACAGTGACTTGGCCACCATGTAATTCCACCAATTCTTTAACTAAAGCTAAACCCAAACCACTACCTTCATAGGAGCGGTTTGCTGAACCTTCAGCTTGACGGAAGCGCTCAAATAGGTGGGGAATTTGATCTTTAACAATACCAATTCCAGTATCTTGTACTTGCAATATGCAGCGATCGCGCTCAGATTTTAGTCTGACACTAATTGTCCCACCTTCGGGAGTAAACTTCATGGCATTTGACAGGAGGTTATAAACCACCTTGTCAAATTTTTCCATGTCTAAGTACACCGGAGAACATTCATCTAACTGGGTGACAAGATGCAATCTCTTTTTCTCGCAGTAGGGACGAAAAGATTCCACAATTTGGGTGACAAATTCTGCTAAATCGCAGGGATGGAAACTAGGCTGCATTCTCCCTGCATTCAGGCGTTGTAAATCTAGGAGTTGATTTACCAGTCGCAGTAGGCGGCGAGAGTTACGCAGGGCGATCGCACTTTGAGAGTAAGATAATCCTTCACCAGCCGCCACCGCCGACTCTAAAGGCCCTTGAATCAGGGTGATGGGTGTACGAAACTCATGGGAAATATTTTGGAAAAATTCGGTTTTTTGTTTATCTAATTCCAGTAAGCGTTCAGCTTGTTGGCGAGTTTTTTGATACAAGTATGACTGCTGCACAGCGATCGCTGCTTGGGCTGCTACTGCTTTCGCCAAATCAATATCAGATGACAGCCATCGGCGGACTTTTTTACCTTCATGCAAAGTAATACTACCGATACATTTACCATCAGCCAATAATGGGACAAACATTAGCGATCGCGCTGGCATGTTTAACGGCAAATCAAAACCCTGCACATCTGAGGGAGAATGGCTCACATTACCAATTACCACAGGTTCATGAGTCTGTAGCATTTGTTGGAGGATTGGATTCTCTTGTATAGATGCTTGAGAATAGGGTAATCTCGGAGGGACTAGATGATTTTTGCTACCTGGATTATTGTCTGGGGCTGGCAATGCCTGGGTTGGGCTGTGCCTATGCAAATTTTCCGAATGTTGAAAACTGTCATACAAGGCTACACACTCGACAAACTCATCTTCCTCTGTCCACAAAGACAGAACACAGCCATCGACTTGTAAAGCTTGTCCCAATTGCTGGGTGATCGCCGCAAAAATATCTTGGGGGTCTAAGCTAGAGCGAATCGCACTAGTAATTGTATTAATTAAGGCTTCTCGCTTGGCAAGGGCACGTACTTGTTCGTAAGCATAAGCTTGAGACAAAGCTAAAGCTGCCTGATCCGCCACCATCAACACTAGCTGCACCTCATCATCCTCCCAGAAGCGAGGCAGAGAACACTGATGCAGTGCCAGCACTGCCATCAGTTCTTGTTGGCAGATCAATGGCACAACTAAACTAGAGCAAATGTTAGCAGCAGCAAAAGCTTCCCCACGTTGGCGTAGTTCGGGAGTATTACCGTGAATACGCTCATCATCAGTTACATCGTGAATCACCTGGACTTCACGGGTTTCCCACACCGTTTGAGCCAAAAGAGGCAGAGGGACAGAGGGTGAGAGGGACACAGCAGAAGAATTATTTGCCTGCACCTCTGCTGGTGTCTGTTCCCCTGCTTCTTCAGAAAGAGTCTTCTGATAAATAAATCCTTTATCCGCTAACTGCTCATCTTGGAAGGGACGCAACAGGCAAACATCCACCTCCAACATCTGACCCACTGTATCTACAATTGCCTGTAAAATTTGGCGATAGTCTAAAGCACTGCGAATCGTATTTGTGACAGTATTGAGCAGCGATTCTTGTCGGAGTGTGCGGGTAAGCTCACGGGTGCGGGCTTTGAGGACATTGTGAGTATCCAAAGCTTGGCGTACCAATGCTTTGAGTTCCTCAGCTTCCCACGGTTTGGTTACATATTTGAATACTTTACCAGCATTGATTGCTTCCACCAAGTCTTCGACATCGGTGTAGCCAGTTAAAATAATCCTGATAATATCTGGATATTGAGTTGCTGTCAGGCTCAAAAATTCTGTACCGCTCATCATCGGCATCCGCTGATCGGAGATGATCACCGCAACCTCCCCCTCTTGAGCCAGCAGATCGAGTGCCGCAGGGCCAGAGTTCGCCCTTAGCACCTTATAGTCGCGATAGAAAGTGCGGTAAAGCAAGTCAAGGTTGTCTGGTTCATCATCGACAACCAAAATTTTAGGCTTACTGTTTGCTTGGGATTTCATGCACCGCTTTCCTGCTGCAACGGCAGTCGGATAAAGAATAATCTGATCAGGTTAGAATTTTTCTGAGTCAGGTAAGAGCAGAGCATTTCGACCAATAAGGCTGTTTGGCTACATGACTGCTGAGTGTAGGAGCGTTTACGCACAGTAATTCGTCTCAATGGCTTATACCTATTACTGTTTGCGTTGGTGCAGTGTAATTGCTTTCATAATCAGTTTTAGGGGTACAGAGTCGCTGCTTGCTTGCCAAATTTTCCTTTACCTCCTGTGAGCAATGTCTGATACTAGATACAGCGCTCATAGCTAGCTGACAAATCCAGATGAAGCTGCATATTAAGTTTTCCCTTTGCAGCCGTTGTACTAACACTTGCAGGTAAATTTTATTTATGGTAGTCATGGTAGAGTCAGCAAGATTAAAACAATAAGATTTAAAGCCAAAGTATACTATTAGACAAATACCTCTTTCTAATTTAGCAATCAGAACTATCATTAAGACAAGTGTAGGGTTAAGAAGTTAGGGATTATGAATCTTGGAGATTCTTCCCCACTACCTGCACACACTGTTCCTATGACCTAGTAGTAAAGTCCTGTTAGTGTAGCGGCAATTGCATAAGCAAGTTCAGTACTGCAACTAAAGGTGATTTCCAACCAGAATTTGTGGGTAGTGTACTTACTTAACAATTTTGTAGGTAATGTCTACGGACAGGTTATGCTATTTATCTACCCATTCACCTAAACCTGTTCGACTTTACAGATGTTTTTGTGGTAAACAGACTGATATCCTTCCTACCTAAAGCAAGGGATGCACCTGAAGGGGCTGAACTTAACGATTTGTAGATTGATGAAGCTGTAACTTTTAAGATTATTCCAAAAATATCGGTTATAAAGCCCCAAGCTAAAGTGTAAAACTTTGTATGCTCCACAAGCAAAAGCAAATTAGCAATCTTAGGTCAGTTCAATATCCTGGGCAGATATAAAGTTTTTCTTCAGTTTAAATGGTGTTTGAGGATATTTGAGTAAATTTTCGTTGAATAAAATCAATACTAAACTAGCCTTGAAATATCGGTTTTTTCATCCATACCAGCAACAGCCAATCAATCCAGCTTGCTGCCAATTTCAAATTCGTACAGCTACACCAGCTGATTTGATCGGTGTCTCTCAAATTATTGCCGAAAGCTTTCACACCCAACAGGGTCTGTGGGGATGGGCTTTTCCACTGCTACGTCTCGGTATTTACGAAGACTTAAGGCATCGCATGGCATCACCTCCGTCACGTCATATTTGTTTAGTCGCTTTTGAAACTACTACTGGTGCGGCTAATAACCTAGTGGGAAGTGTAGAACTGGGTGTACGTTACAGTGATTCGTGGAGCCAGGTTGGCACGGGTTTTCCTTACTTATCTAATTTAGCAGTTCACCCACAATACCGTAGACATGGTGTGGCTTCAGGTTTACTGACTAGCTGTGAGAAAGTTTCTTGCAACTGGGGATTTCAAGACTTATATCTCCACGTTTTGGAAAATAATCATCAAGCAAGGCAACTTTATTTCAAACTGGGATATCGGGTACATAAAGTCGAATCGAGTTGGAATACATTTTTCCTAAGACGCTCAAGCCAAATGTTATTGCACAAGCATCTGAGTGCTGATTCCACGATTTGAATTTTGTTTGGGCAATAATAAGTAAGTTTTGATTTTGTAATAACTTTGGTGAAAAATTATCACCAATATCGACAATAAAATCCGAAACTAACTTAATTAAAAACTCAGCTAATATTAGCTATATATATCTAAATAGTTAGATGTATATAGCTTTGGATAATTGTTTTAAATATATTTATTTGGGCTTTTTATGTATGGCTCCTTTTATTCGTAATATTAATAAAATTATAGCTTTGAAAAACTTAAATGATTAATGAAATTATTAAATTTTGTCTTTTTTATTTACTATTAAACAACAAAAATTTTAGAATATTTATATAGATAAATAAATTAATTATCATATAAATAGCTGTAAGATTGCCCTGAGGGAATTAGAAATAGCTCATAATAACTTTTTAATTAAGATATTCATCTTTATAAAAACTTTAAGAAAACCCTATCCTAATTGGAAGACAAATCTAGTTATATCTCATAAAATATGATCACTCAATTAATAAAGAGTGCCTATTTATTACTATCTTAGTAAAATTGGCCAAAATACTCTTGATAATATAAAGAATTCAAAAACCTGATTTGAGATAACAGCTAATTCTGTTTTGAAGTGCATACTACTACCAAATTCGTTAAAAATTTAAAAAACATGGATAGCGAACAGCATCGGCGCTATCAGACCTCTATGGTATCAACTTATTACCCTGAAGCTAGTTTCCTTGACTCTCTTGTCATGCAAGATGGAACTGAGCAATCACAAGGCTCGGATATCCTTACACGTTTACACAGTGGGGAAGTTTTCATCGTCAATAGTCGTAGACGAAATGGATTAATCCTTTTTAAACGCTACCATGCAGAGTTTGCTGGGCCTGGGGCTGCTGTAGGTGGGGATTACGACTGTGATTGCCAAAGGGCACTGCCCATAGGTAATCTGTCTTTATTAACTCCCGAATCTAATGAAGAACGCCAGAAGGCTTACTTGATTAGACGACAGTGGATTCGATTGATCAAACAAATTACAGAAAACCCAGTGCCTGGGCAGCGAGTTCAGAAAATTCTCGATCAATTTGAACAATACTTTCCACCAGATATAGTGGCTATTCTGCCGGATGTTGCTTTTGCTCTTTTAGTAGGTGTGCTGCCACAAACAGTGGGAATAGTACGCCGTTTGGGCAGTGAGGTGGACAACCGATTTAATTACTGAGTGAATTTCTAAGATTCCAAATTTGCCAAAACAGCTTGGACTCGATTAACGGTGCGGGCGTTTTCCTCTATTGTCCCTACAGTAATTCGCAATCCTGGGCTAATGTGTCGCACAATAGTGCCAACTGTTCTAAGCTTCTGGTGGAAAGTTTTTAACGCACCATCTGGTGACTTAAAGCTATTTGGTTTAAGACGTAGGTAAATAAAATTAGCAGCGCTTGCGGTAATTTGTAGTTCTGGTTGCTGGGATAAAATTTCGATGAGTTTGGCTCGTTCACTCAGGGTTTGGGGAATTAATTCTAGCAAGAGTGTGCGGTTTTGTAAAGCAACTAATGCTGCTGCTATGGAAAAGCTAGGGAGATTGTAAGGTAAGCGAACTTTTTCTAAAATGGCGATCGCTTCGGGATGAGCGATACAATAACCAACACGGAGAGCTGCCAACCGGAAGGCTTTAGAAAAAGTACGTAATATCACCCAATTAGGGCGCTGTGCTAATTCACCTACTAGGGTAGTTTGACTAAATTCAAAATAAGCTTCATCAATTACTACCAAAATATGCTCGTTCAAACTTCTTAACCATGCCAACTCTGCCGCAGTTAAACTATTGGCAGTCGGTGAATTGGGATGCACTACAAAAACTACGCGAATCGGGGGATTTTGAGTATTTTCGATCGCAGCCTGTGCAGCTTTTAAGTCAATTTCAAAATTTGTTTCATTTCTACCCACCGCGACTACAGGAATACCCAGAGTTTGTGCCAAAATTCCGTACATAGAAAAAGTGGGATTGGCAACTAGAATTGAACCTTCTCCTCCTAGACAGGTGGCAATTAATAAAGAACGGATTAGTTCATCTGAACCATTTCCAACAGAAATATTGGCAGCAGTATATAGCGAGATGGCGGCTGATTCATTGACGTATTGGGCGATCGCATCTTTAAGTGTCTCATGTCCGCCATCGGGATAACGATTTGTTTCAATTACTTGCTGATATGTCCAGGCTAGCTTCTCTTTTAACTCAGGTGGTAAATCATAAGGGCTTTCATTTGTATCCAGCCGATCAAATTGCCCGGAGACAGATTCGGCTGTATCGCTGCTGGGGTGAGGTTTGTAAGCGGTAAATTTGGCTAAATCTGACCGGATAAAGGGAAGCATAATTTTAGTCATTAGTCATTAGTCATTGGTCATTTGTCATTTGTCATTTGTCATTAGTAACCAAAGAAAGGACAAATGACTAAGGACATTATTTATGTGAGAGTTTAATATTTTACAGCTTCAAGGTAATTGGCAAAAGAGGCGAATTGTCTGCCAAATTTCTTCCATAACATTACCTAAGGCGTGATCGCTGTCGAGTTCGACTAACTTTACCCAAGGACGCAATCGCCCAAAGTCCCGACTGGCTCCGATGGGGATGACTTCATCGTTTTTTCCATGCAAAATCAGGGTGGGGATAGGACGTTGCAAAAACTTCTCTTGGTATTGGGCAGCATCTGTAACGAAATCGTAACTTAAGGGAAGTTTTCGCTCCTCCCCATAGTGGTAGACCATGATATATTTATCTTGCTGCCACCGTTGTACTTCTTCATCGCCTAGTTTGGGCAACCAATGGGATAAAAACCCGAAAGCTGGTGCTAGCAGCACAAGACGTTGTATTTGTAAATATTGCTGTCCCAAGTGGGCAGTGATCAAGCCGCCTAAACTTGAACCAATAAGCGTTACTGGCGTAGAATTATTACTGAATTCTGCGGCAACTTGAGTAATTTGACGAGTGATTGTTAAGTGCGAAAAATCGCCAGCATTTAGATCGGGAATTTTTAGCTTTGTGTGAATTTGGGCAAAGCGATCGCCTATATCCCGCGCTTTGGTAGAATTAGGGCCAGAAGCGAAACCGTGAAGATATATATATTGCAAAGCTGTAGATAGTTAGAACTGAGAAGCGATGCCCTGAGCAGTTCGACAAGCTCACTGTAACACCTGCCGTTCGCGCAGCGTCTCGTAGAGAAGGGTTAAGAATTTTAACTTTTAAATTATGAGTTTCTTTCTTCAACTTATAACTCAATACGGTTCAGTTAAGCGCTATTTCTACTAAATCGCCGTCTCTATAAGACGCGATAAATCGCCGTCTCTACAAGTGTTTTGGTCTTATCTGAACTGTATTGACTTATAACTCTTAACTCATAACTCCTAACTCCTAAATCTCACTACCGCATTGTGACAAATTCTTCCGCTACTGAGGGATGGATACCAACGGTGGCGTCAAAGTCTTTTTTAGTTGCGCCCATCTTCACTGCGATCGCTACACCTTGAATTATCTCAGCAGCGTGTTCACCCACCATGTGAGCGCCTAGCACTTTGTCAGTGTTGCTGTCAACCACCAACTTCATCATTGTTTTCTCTTGCTTACCAGTCAAACTATAGTACATAGGTCGAAAGCGAGTGTGAAAAATTTTAACGGCATCGCCGAGTTTTTCCCGTGCTTCCGCTTCTGTCCAGCCGACTGTAGCGGCTTCTGGGGTAGAAAATATGGCTGTGGGAACAGTTTCGTGACTGAATTCGCGGCGGTTATTGCCGAATTCACTATCAGCGAAGGCTCGTCCCTCGCCAATGGCGACGGGAGTTAAATTGATTCGGTCAGTGACATCGCCAACGGCAAAGATATTCGGTTGATTTGTTTGACTATATTCATTGACTGCGATCGCATTTGTGGTATTGTACCCTGGCCCTTCCATAGAAGTAGCAGCAACATCAACCCCAGCGTTTTCTAAACCTAGTCCATCTATATTCGGAGTTCGACCAGTTGCCACTAAAAACACGTCGGCAATTACTGGTTCCTGGTCTTCCCCTGATAAAGTCAGTTTAAAACCTTCCGGCACGCGTTCAACTGTTTTTACCACATTATTCTTAATCAACCGAATTCCGTGGTTCGTCATCCCCTCTTCAATTTCTGTACGGATGTCCTCATCAAACCCCTTCAAAATCTTTTCACCTCTGGTAATTTGTGTAACCTCAGAACCCAAACCACGCATGATACAGGCAAATTCTGTGCCAATATAACCAGCGCCAACAATGACGATGTGTTTTGGTTGTTCTTTTAAATGAAAGATTTCGTTGGAGGTAATGCCATATTCCATCCCTGGTAAATCAGGTTTGATCGGACGCCCACCAACAGCAATTAAAATTTTATCTGCTGTAACTTTGCGTCCATCAACTTGTACTGTATGGGGGTCTAGCAATGTGGCGCGACCAGAAATTAATTCCACTCCCGCTTTTTCTAAAAAGCTGATATGTAGTTGCGACAGTCGCCGAACTTCCTTATCTATAGATGTAATGAAATATTCCCAGTCTAATTCGGCATTACCTACTTTCCAGCCATAGCCTGAAGCTTCACTGAACAGTGCAGGAAAGTGAGATCCATAGACCATGAGTTTTTTGGGAATGCAACCCCGAATCACACAAGTGCCACCAACTAAATCATATTCTGCGATCGCCACTTTTGCCCCATAGCTAGCCGCTCGTTTGGAAGCCGCCAAACCTCCAGAACCCGCACCAATTACAAACAGGTCGTAATCAAAAGTCATAAATTTATGTTCTCTCTAGCAAAAAATTAGTTCCTGGGAACTTACACAGAAAACGTCATTGAACTATATAAGGATATCCGGTGAACCCTGTTTAAGTCCTGTCCTTGATTTAATCTAGCGTTAGCAGATGTTCTCTGGTCGTAGGGAATATCACTTTTTGCTTTGGTTGCTGTAGAGGCAGTAGTTTGCAGTTGTTATATTTCTGCCCCTAGCATCGGGTATAAATTTACGTTTATGTGGTTGGTATGATTGGTGTTGGTTCTACAGGAGTGATTGGTGTTGGTTCTACAGGAGTGATTGGTGTTGGTTCTACAGGAGTGATTGGTGTTGGTTCTACAGGAGTGATTGGTGTTGGTTCTACAGGAGTGATTGGTGTTGGTTCTACAGGAGTGATTGGTGTTGGTTCTACAGGAGTGATTGGTGTTGGTTCTACAGGAGTGATTGGTGTTGGTTCTACAGGAGTGATTGGTGTTGGTTCTACAGGAGTGATTGGTGTTGGTTCTACAGGAGTGATTGGTGTTGGTTCTACAGGAGTGATTGGTGTTGGTTCTACAGGAGTGATTGGTGTTGGTACTACAGGAGTTGTTGGTTTTGGTACTACAGGAGTTGTTGGTTTTGGTACTACAGGAGTTGTTGGTTTTGGTACTACAGGAGTTGTTGGTTTTGGTACTACAGAAGTTGTTGGTTTTGGTACTACGTTAGGATTTTGAGTATTTACATTATTCTTATTACTATTTATTCCAGAAGGCTGCCCAGTATTTAACAGGTCTTGTCTTATGCCCTCAAAGGAATTTAATGGGGAATCATCTGCAATTGGGTCAACTGGGGAATTACCTGTAATAATGTTGTTTGCCCTGGAAGTTGAAGGACTAGTAGTTAGGTCTGCAAAAGATGGGTTTTCAACTATTCCCTCACCTGTTATTGGCGACTGTGCCCTCAAAGCCGCAGCAGTTTCAGCTTGAACGCTAGCGATTCGCTGGATCGGCCGTAGGCGTAAGATTTTGCCTAGTCAAATCAAGCCCCCGAACCATATCGCTCGTTTCATAAAAATTTCTTAGATCAAAATCGTATAATCCCTTAAATTCGCCTTTAACTATAACCATCATCTGCCCTGCTTGCAGCATCTGAGTTTGAGAAGCTTCCTTATTAGAAACTTCAATGCCGCTATTTGTCAGCGCACCCACAATCGTGGTGTCTGTTTGTTTGTCGTAGCGTACAAATAATGCTGAACCACGAATTGCTGCTGCTGCACTTGGCGTTTGTATACGTGTTTGACCCCTTCCAGGTGGGATAAGCAACAATGCGGTTCCGTTTGACAGTCTAAAGCTGCGAGTCTTTGGTAAAAATTGAAATATAGCCTGTTCCCCAACCCGTGCTAAAGAGCCGTCATTAAAGCGTAAGTCTGCTAAGGAAGCTCGGCCAGTTGACAACCCATCCCCAGGAGTCATTGCATCTGATTTGTGTGCTGGACGCTTGTTCTGTCTATCTTTAGGTATCAATTGTACTATGTTGCGGAGGTTCTGGATCTCCGCTCGCGTTAGAGGAGTTATGGCACTTACCTTATTTGGCAGCAGTACTATAACTCCCCATAAACTAATCACGAACAATGGAAACGATTTATAAAACATAGTTTGAGAACTTCTGATTTTCAATTAATACCAAAAAATTTAAATTTTAACCTACCTATAATTTTTATGGCGAGTTTACTTAGTAAATTCATTTGTACTTTAGCCTACATTTAAGTAGATAAAATAGACAACAAATAAATCCTGTTTTGAGTTGATTAAGTTTTTTTATGAAAGTTGCATTTGATAGAATAAAGCCTGCGGAACATTTCAAGGTTAGTACTTGCTTGATATTAACAATTCAATAAGTAGTACCTGATAGATAATCCATTCTAATCAGATCAGCTACAAGGACAAAAAGTTGTTAGGGAACTGTTGTAAAATGACTCACTGCCTGTATTTCACTAAATTTGAACATAAAGTCAACTATATCGGTCATCTCAGTTTTGCAAAAAAAAATCTGGGGAAAAATCCGAAAAGCAGCAATTTCAATTTGTAGTTTCAGTATATACCTACAAAGCTAAAATAGATGCATTCAATTGTATATTCTGAGTTGGAACTTCCGATATTGCTTATGGGTCTACATTTGCCAAACGCGATCAACGCAATCTAACAGATGCGACTCAAAAACTGGAAGAATTTGTTTTTTTGTATTTTGTTAGCTTCCAGTGGTGGAAGCTGGTGTTGCATTAGAGTAGATGCGTCAGAATCTGCAAATACAGATATTTGGCATTCTAAAAATTTAGCAAGCACACAGGTAAATTATCAGCTATGTCAAAATTTGGAGCAAGAGGTAATTAACTCTTGGTGTAAGCAGTCCAGTGAGTTGCATCCTTTAAACTCGCAGATGCCGTTAAAGGTGGTGCAGCAAACACCCGAAACTACTCAAGCCCCAGACACAACCAAAGAACCTGGGGATATTCAAAAGCAAAATGACTCTCCACAGCTAGAATCGCAGCCAAGTAATTTGCCTACAGCTCCTCCAGACTCAACAGAGCAGCTCTTGAATCCACCTGAGATAAATCAGTCCCAAAGGCTAGAGAAGCTAATGCAGCTGCTACGATCGCCAAAAAAGCCACCTGAATCTGATAGCGATCGCGAATTAGGGTTGCGGGTGCGGTTGCGACCCTTAGAACAGCCTACTTTTCCACCAACAGAACAACCAGTACCTAAGTTTAAACCTATAGGCTATCTACAAGGGCGTGTAGACTACTTCCAGACGAGTAATATTTTTTCCTCAAACGATATTCCTGTAGAAGATGGTTTAATTATTTCTGGACTGACGTTAGCCTCTGCATATTTCCCTTTAGGAGCTAAGACTTTTTTAAACGGCTCAATTGATGGCAATCTCATTCGTTATATCAATCAGTCACAATACTCTTACAACCAGGTAAAATTTAATCTTAGTATTTACCAGCAGCTATCGCAGCGAATGTATGGAGAAGTTAGTTGGAGCAATCAACAGTTATTTCATGCCAACAACAGCGATCGCCTGGATAGCTTCAAAGCAGGCGATCGCTTTTTAAATGAGAATTCTTTGCAAGTGTCTTTAGGACGGCGAGATCCTCTAACTTCAAAATTAATACTAAATAGCTTTTACGAATTGAGTGTAAATTTTGCTGATCCCCAAAGTCGCGATCGCATAATCAATTCCTTTTGGGTGTCTCTTAACTACTACTTGCAAAAGCCTCTCCAGGTTGGTATTGACTACCAGGTGAACTTTTCGGACTTTACACAGCGCGATCGAGAAGACCAATTTCATCGGCTATTCGGGCACTTAAATTACCGAATATCAGATACCAGCAATATGAATGTGCAGGCTGGAGTGAGTTTAGGTAGTTCAACCGCCGAAAACATTGATTTTGATGGCTGGTTCTTCAGTATTAATTACAATTTGGAATTAGGTCAGTTTTGAAATTTGTCCTTTGTCATTTGTCCAAAGTCCAATTATTTAGACCAATGACCAATGACCAATGACCAATGACCAATGACTAATGACTAATAACTAATCCAATCACTCCAGCTACCAGCATAAAGTTTACCCTTGCTAATGCCAGCTAATTCTAAAGAAAGTAAATTTACGCAAGCAGTAACGCCAGAACCGCAATAAACCAAGATTTCTTCGGCTGTTTCTAGCTGTTCCCAACGACGGCGTTGTTCTGATTGAGGCAGTAGGTAGCCGGAAGAGTCTGTAACTTCTTGCCAAGGATAGTTGACTGCACCGGGAATATGTCCGGCAATTTTATCAATTGGCTCTCGTTCACCTCGGTAGCGATCGCTTTCTCTAGAATCTACCAATACTACCTCATGGTTGTCTTTGAGGCTTTTCACCTCTGTAATATCTACCACCTTTTCTGTTTGTGCTTGAGCTACAAACGTACCCATCCGGGGTTGAGGAACGACATGTGTAACAGGATACCCAGCTTTTTGCCATCCAGCAAAACCTCCATCTAGTACTGCTACTTGCTCATGTCCTAGATAGCGCAACAGCCACCATAGACGAGCCGCAAAGGCAAGGCGCGAATCATCATAAGCTACAACTAAACTTTTTTGGTAATTTACCCCAATCGCTGCAAGTTTGTTAGCGATATCATTGGGGTTAGGTAAAGGATGTCTCCCACCATGTTTACCCACTGGACTGGAAAGATCCTGATTCAAATCTAAGTAATACGATCCATTTATATGACTTTTTTGATACTGTTTTTGCCCTAGTTGTGGATCGCCTAAAGAAAAGCGACAATCCACAATAACGACTTGCGGATCTTCTAGATGTTCAAACAGCCAAACTGGCGAAACAACAAATTGGGGGTTGGGCATTGGGAATGGGGAATTAATTGGGGATTGGGCAAAACAGTGCTGAGTTAGGAGTTAGGAGTTAGGAGTTAAGAGTTATTCTTTCGTCTGCCCCACTCCCAAGTCAGCACTCATTACTCAGAACTCTTGAGGGGCATTGGTGATTATTTAGTTTTTTTATAAAATGTCAGACTTAGAGAATTTTACACCTAAGTTAACAGCAGATGCTTCTTTCACCTTTGTCTCTCAAGAGTTTGGTGAATCATTTCACTCGAGCCTACCTCCCATTGGCGAAAAAGGTGGCTATTGGGAACAGAAAGCAGAGATTTTATGGGAACTAGTGGTCTGTCCCATTAATTTTGCGGGGTTGTAGAGACGCGAAATTTCGCGTCTTTACAGGGTTTTGGTAACAAACTAATCAATCAGAATTAATGAGACAGAGCACTAGTGGTCTGCCTCATTAATTCTGAAGGGTTATAAAAGTTCGTAGTAAGGACTTTAGTCCTGGATTTTTAAGGACGCTTTGTGCTTACTACCAACCCCTAACTTGTAGCTCGGTCTTTAGTAGTATTAAACACTACGTAATAGTTGACAGTAATAAAATATTGCTATAACTGAGTAAGTAAAAAGCTATACACATAATGTTTACCATAAAGACTTAACATTCCAAACCGGGTATTTCCAGATAAAACAAGCAATAACAAGGCTTTTTAGCGCCGCTAGATGAAAAAATATCCGTAGAAAACCTGACTTAAGAGGATGTTTGAAAAGGGTCGGCTTGAGCCTCAAGTGCGACTCAGGGGTGGGATCTCAAATCCCAAAACTCCTATTCTCTCGTAGCAGTTTCTCGGTAGCCAGGGTAGTGAAACACACGCTGAAGGACTTTTCAAACATCCTCTAAGATTTGTGCCAATTGATCATACTGGAATTAGAAGCAAAACAAAAAATTTGACAACAAGATACCCCTTGTTTGTAACATAAAAGATCAGTGCGAAGAAAAACTTAGATACGTAGCTTGAGATAATGGATAATCCCTATTAAAACTCTGGCTCAAATATACTGGCTCAGATATAGTTGAATATTAAATTTGTTTTTGAAATCTGACACTGTTAACTTGTGCAAAAAACTGGAGTGGCTTTGTGATTCAATGGAAATCCAACCATACAGGCTTTACAGAACAAATTGTTAGTGACCCAAACCCGATTAGCAGAGTGAAAAGTATCGATTCAAATCATGCCGTAGGATCGCAAAATAATGTGGAGGCTATATTCTTTAGGCTTATCTCAAGAAGACCTTATGTTTAAAGATAACCAAGTAGTGTCTTCTTGGATAAAAGCTGATGTTAACTGTGGTGATGATTCATTGGTCGCTAGAACACTACAAACCAAAGGTTCTAAAGTGAATGAGTTTGATTTAGAACCGCCGAAGGTTTTAGTAGTTGACGATCATGCCGCCAGTCGGATGACTGCTGTTGCCCTCTTGGGGATGGAAGGATACGAAGTGATTGAGGCGGACAGTGGTTCCATTGTTGTAGACTTGGTAACTCAAAAACAACCAGATTTGATTTTGCTGGATGTGATGATGCCAGGAATGGATGGATTTGAAGTGTGCCATTTACTCAAGCAGGATGAGCAGACTAGGCTAATCCCAGTGATTTTTATTACGGCCTTAAATGATAGGCGATCGCGCATTCGGGGGATTGAAGTTGGGGCAGATGATTTTCTCACCAAACCCTTTGATCGTGTGGAACTGGCGGCGCGTGTAAAGTCCTTAGTGCGGCAGAAGCGGCTGAACGAAGATTTAGAACATGCCGAACAAGTACTATTTTCCATTGCTATGTCAATTGAAAGCCGCGATCCCAATACAGGCAATCATTGTGAACGCTTGGTAAAACTGGGACTAGCTTTTGGTGAATACCTCAATTTTTCACGCTACCAAATTCGAGATTTGATGTGGGGTGGTTATCTCCACGATATTGGTAAGGTAGGTATTCCCGATGCTGTGCTGCTGAAAAAAGGCAAACTTACCCCCGAAGATTGGCAGATTATGCGGCAGCATGTTTTGATCGGAGAAAAAATCTGCCAGCCACTACGCAGTATGCGGGGTGTAATTCCCATTATTCGTCATCACCACGAACGCTGGGATGGCTCAGGCTACCCTGATGGACTCAAGGAGGATAATATTCCCTACCTGGCGCAAGTATTTCAGTTAATTGATATTTACGATGCCCTAAGGAGCGAACGACCTTACAAAAAAGCTTTTACTTCAGTAGAAGCACTTTCAGTGATGCAACAAGAAACTGATTCCGGTTGGCGTAATCCTAAATTAATGCAGCAATTTGCCGAGTTTATTCTCTCCTGTTATGAAAAAGAGTAGGGAGTAAGAAATTTTGTAGCTGCCGGAGCGGCGAAAATTGGTAAGCTAAACCACATCTAGTTTGCATATCTAAAATTTATATAACTTTTGTAGGGTGGGCAACATGAGCGCCGTAATTATGCAATTTTATTTGTGGAACAGCTTATTATAAAACTTTAAACAAAACATAGTCATATCTAATCAGCTATAGTCTTTTTCTTAGGCTTTGGCAGTTGTGCAATCCATGCCCTAACTACATCAGAATTTGACACTCCCCTTTTATCAGATTCTTGTTGCAAGTTTTGTGAACGAATGGTAATTTCTAAAAAGCCACGTCTGACTATACAGAACTGAACTATAATCCTGACTCATTGTATATTTCAGTCTTCTATGATTAACTGGTATGATTTGAGCCGATATTTGAAAGTACCAACAGCATTAATCATAGTTTCACTGATAGCTGATAGCTAATTATGGTAGTTGTAGCAATTCTAGCGGCGGGACGCGGCACACGGATGAAATCACGCTTACCCAAGGTTTTACATTCTTTGGGTGGGCGATCGCTAGTGGAGAGAGTTCTCGAAAGTGTAGAACCACTTTCGCCCTCACGGCGAATCGTAATCGTAGGATATCAATCGGAGGAAGTGCAAGCCGCCATGCATTCAATTCCTAGTTTGGAGTTTGTTGAACAGACTGTGCAACTAGGGACAGGTCATGCCATCCAGCAATTACTTTCTCACTTGGAAGACTACACTGGGGATTTGCTGGTACTTAACGGCGATTTACCGTTAATACGTAGCGAAACCCTGAAGGAGATGTTACAAACTCATGCCCAAAATAAAAACGCTGCCACCATTCTGACCTCCCATCTACCCGACCCTACGGGCTACGGGCGAGTTTTTTGTAACGATGAAAATATTGTGCAGCAAATGGTCGAACACAAGGATTGTACTGCTGCTCAAAGAGAAAATCACCGCATTAACGCTGGAGTTTACTGCTTTCGCTGGCCAGATTTGGCAAAGGTGCTTCCCCACCTACAAGCAAACAATGCTCAAAAAGAATACTATCTCACTGATGCCGTAACTCAAGTGGGAAAAGTTATGGCGGTGGATGTGGAAGATTACCAAGAAATTCTCGGCATTAATGATCGCCTGCAATTGGCAACAGCCTACGAGATTTTGCAAAAACGAGTCAAGGAAAAATGGATGCTTGCGGGTGTCACTCTCATCGACCCCACCAGCATCACCATTGATGAAACTGTAGAATTACAGCCGGATGTAATTATTCAACCCCAAACTCACCTGCGCGGAAATACGGTGATTAAAACAGGAAGTCATATTGGCCCGGGAAGTTTAATTGAAAATAGCCAGTTGGCTGAAAATGTCACGGTGCAGTATTCAGTGGTGACAGATAGCACTGTGCAGACGGGAAGCCGAATTGGCCCTTATGCTCATTTGCGCGGTCAGGTAGAGGTGGGTGCTGGTTGCCGTGTGGGGAATTTTGTGGAATTGAAAAATACTCAATTAGGCGATCGCACCAATGCAGCACATTTGTCATATCTAGGTGATACCGTTGTCGGCAATCAGGTGAATATTGGTGCCGGTACAATTACTGCCAATTATGACGGCGTAAAGAAACATCGTACAAAAATAGGCGATCGGACAAAAACGGGTTCCAATAGCGTTTTAGTAGCTCCAATTACCTTGGGAGATGATGTCTACGTAGCTGCTGGTTCCACTGTTACAGAAGACGTGCCTAATGATTCTTTGGTAATTGCCCGTAGTCGTCAGGTGGTGAAACCAGCTTGGCGAAGGAAAAGTGTTGAAAATAAAACCACAGATCAACATAAATAATTCATCAGTGTTAATCGCGGTTAATGTGGAATTTTAAAGCATAAACCCGGAGTTTTGCAAGATATCTAATCTAGCTAGATTAGTAGTGAAGCCAAAATCTCAATACATAACATGGAAGAACTGCTAGAACTTAGGCAATTTCTAGAACAAGGCAAAATCCATGAGGCGTTGCTGTTGGTGGATGAGTTAGAAGAAATGAGCCTTGGTGACAAAATCAATAAAATTGATAGTTATGGTGTTATTCTGCTCATCCATTTAATTAAACAAAAGGCCGAAAAACGTTCTACTCGCTCTTGGGATGTTTCGATAGAAAATACAGTGCGTGAAATCAACAAAATAAACAAGCGCCGCAAATCTGGTGGTTATTACTTGAATCAGGCAGAATTAATCGATATTCTGCAACAAGGATATCAAGTGGCATTGAAAAGAGCGGCGCTAGAAGCTTTTGAGGGGCGTTATGAAGCCCAAGAATTAGCCGCAATGGTTGACCAGCAAGAAATTTTAACTCAGGCGCTAGAATTTATTCAACAATAGCCAATCAATTCACTATCATTCCATTCCAAGGTGTCGCCAATTTTTTCGCCGTCGTGGTAGGCGGCGAGTAAGATTTCACTAGTTTTCCCCCAAGCGATCGCTCCACTACAATCTAAGGCGATCGCTCCCAAATCCCGTTGGTTCTGGTGCGCTTCTCTAAAGGATCGCTGCATCGCCTCCTTCAGGGACATCCCATCAGTTACACGCACTACAATCCGGGGAGCTAAACACTCATCGATGATATCTTCACCAATGCCAGTACAGCTAACACCAGCATTACTAGTAGCATAATTACCGGCTGGCATCGCAGAATCACTTACTCTGCCAATCCGCTCAAAGCCCTTACCACCAGTAGAAGTACCAGCAGCTAGCCTACCAGATGCATCTAAAGCTACCACACCGATGGTGCCGCGTCCGGCATTGCTGGTTTCTAGCAGTTCGGGTTCTGCTACCACGCCAGCCATTGCACTTTTAAAATTATCCTGGCGCTCTTGTATCCACTCTTGTAACCGCAAATCAGTTAAAGCATTATAGCTGGGAAGTTGCATTTCCCGCGCCAACTCAGCCGATCCGAAATCTGATAGTACTCGGTCTGGCGAACTTTGTAAAAATTGTGCCAACTCAATGGGATTTTTCACCCGCGAAATATTAATTACACCACTAAACCGCCCTAATGCGCCATCCATCAGGGAAGCACTCATGCGGATTTGCCCATCAGATTGTAGTACTGAACCAGTACCAGCATTAAAGCGGGGATTATCTTCGAGCATGTGGCAACCATGCACCACCGCCTCAGAGGCAGTTGCTCCTGACAATAGTAGAGAATAGACTTCTTCTATTACTGTATGGAGCGATCGGCGCACCGCTTCCAATCCGCCTTTACCGTGGAGAGAACTACCAGCCCCCCCATGAATAATTAATTTAGGTTGCACCTGTGACTCCATTAATCTCTTGCGCTATTTGCGTCTGTGTTGCGGTTAGTTTCATTTTGAGCTTCAGAACGGCGACGACGACAACGTTCTGAGCAGTATTTCACATCGTCCCAACAATCTTGCCACTTTTTACGCCATGTGAAAGGACGTTGACATACCGGACAGATTTTTGTCGGTAGGTCAGATTTAGAACGAACACGTCCCATATAAATTCTGTGTAGATGAGAATTTGATTTCTGAAAGAGATGGAAGATAATTATAACCAGTTTGCTAGGAAGGGAGGAAACTTTCGCTGAACAAATATATTGTCAATCTATCTCTAGAATTATTTTTCCCTTCTCTCCTACAGAACTTACACGCAAGCAACGGAAAAAGGAACCACGTTTGCGTAGCATCAGTGAGAGTTTAAGATAATTTTACTTTTGTCAATAAGCAATAGTACTTAAAGTTCTGATAAAAATGGGGCTAATCAACAGAATTTTTGGGCGTGCGATCGCCTCATATTTAAAAGCATCATTCGTTTTTGCCTCAGAATCCAGTACAAAAGTTAATCTTATACTCAAGATTTTACGCTTTTTTCAGTATTATTACTAATTGACAAAAATAATTTTGTTTTAAACTATCACCAATGACTGTTGTCAATCCTGCCCACAAATCTTGTTCATGAAGTGCAGGAAGTTGTGACACTGGTACGGTGTAAACCTGACGATTGAAGTATTCCTGAAATTTATCGAAAAAGCTTCATGTTCAAAACCTCGCCCGAAGTCAAGCGAAAAAATCCTTGTATTCTCTTGGTAGGTTGAAACCCCACCCCTAGCAATACTGCGTAGGTTTTGAAGATTTGTAGGTTGGGTTGAACTTTAGTGTTACCCAACAAAGCCCTGGAAATGTTGGGTTTCGTTCCTCAAACGCCACGTGCTTCAAGTCGGGGAACCGCAAGGGCGCAGTGGCTCCCCAACCTACACATTTTTATTTTTTAGCCAAAACCTACGCACTATTGCCACCCCTAGTGTCGGGCTTAATTTAATTGCGAATTGCTCTCTTCGTAGCGGGGCGTTCGCTTTTAGCGTCTCCAAGAGTTGCCCATTGCGAACTTGTGCCGAGCGACTTGTGCCGAGCGACTTGTGCCGAGCGACTTGTGCCGAGCGAAGCCGAGGTAAGTCCAGGTATTGCGAATTGATTTCATTGGTAATCTCAAAGCTATCTATGAAGGGTGTAAAAGATGCTTTGGTTTTACTTTTCTTGTTCTCAAATCCTGCTGGCATTACTCGAACTTTGGGGCTAGATCGATTAAATCTTACCCTAGCCTGGATAGTGCCACTTTGTTTCTAACTTGATTGCTGATCAGGTAAGTCCGCTTGCCAATAGGGTTTGAGATGCGCTAACCCTTCTGAACTATTAAAGCCCAAAAGCGTTGCTATAACGCTCCTCAGCCCAAGGTTCACCACGGCGATGGTAGCCATTACGCTCCCAAAAACCAAGTTCTTCAGCAGCTAAAAATTCCAAACCATTAATCCACTTAGCACTTTTCCAAGCGTACAGATGGGGAACAACTAGCCGCATCGGGCCACCGTGTTCAGATGGAAGGTCTTCACCAAAGACTTTAAAAGCAAAGAAGTTTTCTTCGCGCATAAAATCTTCTACAGAAATATTGGTAGTGTAGCCGCCGTAGCAGTGTTCCATAATGTGGGCTACTTTGGGGTCTAGCTCAATCAGACCCATGAAATCTGTAACTTTTATGCCAGTCCATTTGACATCCAGTTTAGACCAGCGCGTTACACAGTGAAAGTCTGCCGTAAATTCGTGTTGAGGCAGAGCCATAAAGTCTGACCAACTAAAAGTAGCAGGTTTTACCAAACCCCAAACTCGAAATTCCCATTCCTCAATGCTGACTTCGGGAGTTGCACCGTAAGTTAATACGGGGAAACCTTTAGCTAAGTGTTGACCAGGAGGGACGCGATCGCCCTCTTCCTTTCCTGGTTTCTGAAAATATTTTCCTAGCATAGTTAGAGAAAAATAAGTTTTCTCAAGATGTGTACAAGCTTTTTTGCTGAGTTGCCAACAGCACCAAATGTTTGACTCTTTATATTATTACTTGATTGTTACTCGTAAATGATAGGTAATGGGTAATGGATATTCCCAATTACTCACTACCAATTTTTTCGATCTAATGAGCTTGTGTAGAGTATCTAAGATTCATAATGCAATCAGGAAAGCTAAAAAAAGCATTTATCCAGTGGTAAGAAGTTTGATTGGTGACTTTGGCAATCAAATCTATCGGTGCTGTTCACGCTTTTCCTGACTGGGAAATTATGATTCTTCTTCCTCTTCTTCAGCAGCTGGATATACAAATGTAGAACGTCCAGTCAAAATTGATTTGCCCAAAGACAGGGCTTTTTGAGCTTCGACGACGGCTTTATGCCTCCAGGTAGCTCGACGTTTATCTCGTTTTGATTTTGAAGTTTTCTTCTTAGGAACAGCCATGTCAGCAGATATCGCAATTCTTGACAACCTTACTATTCTAGGCCATCCACTGACGCGAAGGACAACAGTAAAGGCAATTAATGAATTGCCCCTACTGAAAATAAGGGTTTCGGCTATTTTTTGGGTAACTCTTGGCTATTTTCCAAGAAAAGTAGCGATCGCGCCGTTTTGAAATAAGTCGCCCAAATTTGAGCATCAGGACGCGATCGCCATTCGGGACGACTGACATCTAATGCCAAAACTGGTGCGATCGATCCATTATTTTGTACGGACACAATGATTGAAACATCTGTCACCAAGATATCTTGGTCAAAGCTGCGTTGAGCAGATGCTCTAGCGGCTGCTTCTGCCCTCCTGAGAACAGTTTCATAGTTTTCATCTGGCAGGCGGTCAATAGCTAGATCAACTCTAGCGGTGTAAGCTCGCACAACCTGAGGCGCGATCGCTTCCGTCAAAAACCACGCAGGAACAGTAGATATGAGCAAAACTAATAAAGGAATTATCCGGATTCTTCCGGCAATTTGGCTAATAAATGAAAAGGGAGTGATCGATGATGGTAGGTGAGCAGAAATCTTGCTCATGACCTTCTATCTCCTTAGTGATGATCTGTTATTGAAATTAGGTAAAAGGTATTTTCCGGTCTATAAGCGTAATAAAAATTACATTTTAACTTAAGATTCGATCAGAATCACCTAGACTATAAAACATAGGTTAGCTTTGTTTTTTTGGCAAAGCCAACCGCAATTTTAAGACCAGCAAACAATAACTGACAAATAGCGGGATGGCAAATTACTGGGCGATCGCAATTGGCATCAATCAATATCAGTTATTTCAACCTTTAAGTTGTGCCCAAGCAGATGCTGAGGCACTTGAGGATTTTTTGGTGACGGAGGCAGGTTTTCTCCCCAAACACTGCCTGCTAATGACGGATACTTCACCACCGATTGGAGATAGATCAACTTATCCGACTAAAGAGAATATTTTACTGTTGCTTGAGGATTTGGCAGCGACAAGTTGGCAACCAGAAGATTATCTGTGGTTATTTTTTAGCGGTTATGGGGTCAACTACAAGGGCAAAGATTACTTAATGCCAGCAGAGGGCAACCCCGAAATGGTGCAAGAGACTGGCATAGAATTGCGATCGCTAATGCAAAGTCTGCAACTTGCTGATCTAAATGTATTGCTACTACTTGATATAAATCGCGCTTTTGGCACTCAAGCAGATGCTCCGGTTGGCGAAGAAACAATAGAATTAGCCCAAGAACTACAGCTTGCGACAATTCTTTCTTGTCAACCAGAGCAATTTTCCCATGAAAGTAGCGAATTAGGTCACGGATTCTTTACAGCAGTTTTGTTAGAAGCTTTACGTTCTGGTAATGGCAGCAACTTGGCAGATTTAGAAAGCTACCTAAGCCTGATCATGCCAAAAGTATGTCACCACCACTGGCGTCCTGTCCAAAACCCTGCCACTATTATCCCATCAAGGCAGCAAGTAATCTTGCCAAAATTGGCAATGGAAAGCGACTTGCAATCAGAACCGGTGATTTATCCTGAAGAATCTTTTGCTGTTGCCCTTGCGGCTCCTCCCCTCGACGATTACCCTAAAACTTCAGCAGAACGGGGCAGATGGGGAGAAGCTACTGTGAACTCCTCCCAACAGGTGAAGGCTCCCAAGGTCGAAAAATCTAAAGGTAAACAAGGAAAGGAGTCAGCTACCGGCTTAGTTTCCGAGCCAATGGCGGAAACTTCTTTAGGAGTGAATCCGAGCGGAAGATTTATTCCCAATTCCTCTAAAGGTTACGTTTCTCGATTGCCATCCAATCAGCCAAGCATCCCTTTTTGGAAACAGTTTATTTTATGGGGCGGAGGCAGCCTGCTGGTAGCAGGTTTAATCGCCGTAGTTTTTCTCCGTAATCAAGAAACTTTTAAAATTAAGCAAATATCAAGCACATCACCTAATGCTACTGCGAACGATCGCCAGGTTATCGAGAATTTACCAAGCGATGTCTACGACGGGCTACGCCTACGCACTCCACCAGTTAGACTTAAAAATCAATCTAGCGCCCAAATAACTACTAGTTCCGAGCCAGAAAAGCGGAATCAAGCAGTATTAGACCTAGCGAAAATGTCGCTCAGACAAACTCAGGCTAGCGATTTGGGCATGGCGATCGCTACAGCTCGGAAAATTCGACCTGGTGAACCACTGTACGATCAAGCTCAGGAGAATATTAAGATTTGGAGCCAAATGATTTTAGATTTAGCAGAGGGACGTGCTAAAGAAAGACAGTATGCTAGCGCGATTGCTGCTGCTCGATTAATCACCAAAGATGAAGCTCCTTATGCCAAAGCACAAGCAGCAATTAACCTGTGGCGGTTAGAGGGCAAGCAGTATGTAAGTAACAAAACTCTTTTAGATGCAGCTAATGCCTTAATCAAGTCTGGACAGGCATCTACTTACAATCGGGCGATTGAAGTTGCCAAGAAAGTACCAGCAGGTCAACCAGGCTTTGATAGTGCCCAAAAGTCGATCAATAAATGGAGTGACAAAATTTTAGACATGGCCAAGCGTCGCGCCACCGAAGGAGATCGCAATGCCGCAATTGCGACTGCTGCGCTAGTGCCAGAGGAGACAGGCGCTTACGAAGACGCTCAAGATGCCATTCAAAAATGGCAAAAGAAATAGTAAAAAAATAATAAAAAATGGTTAGGAGCTAGGAATTAGGAGTTATATTATTGATCCCAGACACGTTACTCCTGACTCCTAACTTTTCCCTGAGTCTTCATATCACAGTATTAGCAGTACTGCGATACATCTTCGCCACACTCGTCGGCTAGATAGCACAGCGCTCGGAAACGTAAACCAACCACTTCTTCATATAAAGGGTTGAGCTTGCACATCGGTGGAATGTGAAACAAAGTTTTCCCAAATATTTTGACATCGCGCTCAAAGGGACACTGAGATGGAATTAGCTTGCACAAACGGTGAGCTAGCTGGCGATCGCGGACTTGAATATTTTCTAAACGCTGCCGTAGTGGTTGGAGAATATCCCAGTAAGGCTTGGAAATAGAAGGGTTTAGCTGGGTTACTTGATGGTCACTAGTTTCTGCTTGATTGATTGATACCCAGCTTGCCAGAAAAATCTTTTTAGTGGTATTGTTGAATACCTTCATGGTTAATCCTCTGTGTTATTGAGGCTATTCATCTTTTTGATGAATATATACAATGTGGCAACGAAGTTTCCCGGAAGAATCTCGTTCTGACCGCGATATAATGTAATACCTAATTAGCCACTTAAGTCAGAACCTAGTTGGTTACTACGTCAAGTTAATCGCAATTTTCTGGGGATCGGTAGTGTAATATTACGATCTTGTTCATAACTTGACATAGTTTAGATTTTAGTAAAGACATCCGTCATTGGATAGGTTTTAGTGTAACATTTACAGAACTTAATATAAGGTCTTTCTAAAAGAATTTTTGCTAAGTATAAACATCAGTAATACCCTAGAAGGCATTTTTCCTTTCCGTGTTCCCACTTTCTCAGGTAAGTGTGTTCTGTTCATTGCTAGCTGAAGACTGTAGAAGTAGAGAGAAGTCTTGTAGACGTTGCTGTGGCTGAAAGCTAGGTGGGTTGGCTTTATCAGTAGATACAGAGCAGCTAGTCATGAAACATTCATTTGTCGCAAAGTCTCACTAAAGAAGTGATTTTTCTCCAATTTGCAATCTATAGCGTCTTAGGGCTAACTTATCTGGGGTTAGCATTGGGCTACATTCCTGGTTTACGGATGAACCGCGCCACGATCGCTTTGGTCGGTTCTGGCTTTTTAATCGCTTTAGGTGTTCTGAATTTACAGGAAGCATGGCAGGCTATTGATGCCAATACCATCGTATTTCTGTTGAGCATGATGGTAGTTAATGCCAACCTATCCTATGCAGGGTTTTTTAGGCGATCGCTATCAGTGATATTGAGTATCACTCGCAGTCCTCTGGGTTTGTTGATGGCTTTAACTTTTGGTAGTGGTATTCTTTCGGCCTTTTTTCTCAATGACACTCTGGCGCTAGTTTTTACACCATTAACCTTGAGTTTGACTCAAGCTTTGGGTTTAAATCCGATACCTTATTTACTAGCGATCGCAGGTGCAACTAATATAGGTTCGGTAGCAACTTTGAGTGGTAATCCTCAAAATATCTTGATTGGCTCTTTTTCAGGTATTTCCTATCTAGAATTTCTACGTGTATTGACACCAGTTGCCTTAGTCGGCTTAGTAATTCAGGTAATATTACTGTGGCTACTTTACCCAGATGTGCGCTCAGTCAAACCTTGCGAACAGGTAACAGTTGGCAACCAACGGATTTTTAAACCCTTATTTAAAAAAACATTAGTTATCACAATTGGATTACTAATTGCATTTACTGTCGGTTTACCGTTAGGGGAGTCTGCTTTAGTTGCTGCTAGCTTGTTGCTAATCACTCGCCGGATTAAACCCCAGCGCATTTTGCAAAAGGTAGATTGGAACCTGTTGGTGATGTTTTCTGGATTGTTTATCTTGACGAAAGTCACGCAAAAGTTGAATTTATTACAGCCATTTACCCATGCAATCGACTCTGCTGCGAGTTTTTTGGGTGTAACTGTTGTTTTATCTAACTTAATTTCTAATGTGCCTGCTGTACTTTTATTGCATCCCCTGGTTTCTCCAGGTGACACTAAGTATTGGCTATTGTTGGCAGCTGGATCAACTTTGGCTGGGAATCTAACTTTGTTTGGTTCAGTTGCAAATTTGATAGTTGTAGAAGCTGCTGCTGATTTAGGTTACAAGCTAACTTTTTGGGAACATCTAAGGTTTGGAGCGCCACTAACAGTGTGTACTTTAGTTCTAGTATACCTTTGGGTTAATTGAGAGCGATCGCTTTGCCGAGTTTAAGATTGCAATACTTAGGTGATCGCAATCAGTCCAATTAGCGCCATCAAATATTTAATAATTGTGAGCAGTTGTTTTTGTAGTGATCTGAGTATATTCCTCAATTTCTGCATAATATAAGTCGCCCATGATCAGGGCTATTTCGTTCTAAGATAAACCGCCCAGAACTAAAGTTCCGGGCTAATAGCCCAAGTCGTCTAAAGACGACTAAAAGCCTTTATTAGTCGTCTTTAGACGACTTTTGCTATTAGCCTCAGAATTTATTCTGAGGCGGGCTAGATGAGAATGAAATAGCTCGTATAACTTCCGTACTGCTCACTGAATCCTAATGTTCAATTTTTAACCTTCATTATTTGTTTCTAAATTCAACTTTGCAATTAAAATTCCTCAAAAAAAGAACGAGATGGTTTACAGAGGTCGTTTTGATCAACAGAGAGAAGGAATATCCATAGACAATATAGTTGTTGTTCAAGCTGATGCTATTACCGATTATTTATGTAGGAAGGATTCTTTATTAACTACTCAAATTTTTAATTTTACTTATAATTATTCTGCTGGAAAAACTGAAAAATCTACAAGAACCTGTAAGGAAGCAAGACAGAGTATGTTATTTGTACAGGGTTTTTCAGCCTATAAAACGAGAGTAGTAGATAAGCTTTATAAACCTATAAAAAGTTACGAAGTTCCAGTACCTCAAGCAGAAGTAATCATAAGCATGACCGATCAGTTTAAGTACTTTTGTAGAAGTGATATGTATAGTCAAAATCCAAGTATCTGTGAAGAAATAATGGAAAATATGAAATAATCAATTATATTTACAACTTGAATAAATTTAATTGACCAATAATTAAATATCATGATTAAAGCTTTGATGACGTTTTTAATATAAGCAGTCATCATTTTAAACTAAGTTATGCGTTAATGATGCGTTAGAAAAAGTTTTAACGCAGCATTATTTTTTAACAATTTGGTGTGTTAAAAAGCTTTAACACACCCTAATTAGTTTATTCTAAATTCTCTATGATGCTACCTGAGCAGCAGTCCGAGTGCGGCGTCTTCTCCCATCAGCAACTTTTACAGGTGGCTCATCAGGGATTTGCATTAACAAAGTCACAGATGGCTGACATTGCAATTCTCGACGGATGGAACGTTGCAATTCTCGTTCTAAAGTTCCTTGCAATCCACCCCAGTCTATATCTGCTGCTTGACCTTCCCCAGGAGCAAATTCTGTCCAGCGCACAGTTAAGATTTCTTCAATCCGTTGTTTGACCCAGGTTTGTAGGAGCGATCGCTCTACACTGGTAACTACACCCCGTAGGTGAACTTCTGGTTTTGCCAACAGTTTACCATTCCAATCAATAGCAGCTGCGATCGTAATAATGCCTTCTGAAGCCATGCGTTGCCGTTCTTGCAGGACTTTGGCACTTACCATACCCGAACTGGTAGTATCTACCAATTCGATACCAGATGGCACTTTCCCAGCGACGCGAATGGCATCTTCAGTCAGTTCGACAATATCACCATTCTGAATAATGATCATATTTTCTGCGGGAATGCCCATACTCTGAGCCGTTTCTGCGTGCTTCACTAGCATCCGATGTTCGCCGTGAAATGGCACAAAGAACTTGGGTCGAGTTAAGGCAATCATCAACTTTTGTTCTTCCTGACAGCCGTGACCAGAGACGTGAATCCCTTTATCCCGACCATAGACCACTTTCGCTCCCTGAATCATCAATTTATCAATGGTGTTGACTACTGCGATCGTATTTCCGGGAATTGGGTTAGCAGAGAATACTACTGTATCTCCTTCGCGGATTTTAATGTGAGGATGTTCCTTGTTAGCAATGCGAGTCATTGCTGCCATCGTTTCACCCTGAGAACCTGTAGTTAAAATTAGTACTTTTTCATCAGGGAGATTGCGGACTGCGTGCAACGGTTGCAGCAGATTATCTTCACACTTGATGTAACCTAAATTGCGGGCATGAGCAATCAAGTTCAGCATGGAACGCCCGACAATCGTTACTACACGGTTTTGCTTCTTAGCGATATCCAAAATCATGTTGATGCGATGGACGCTAGAAGCAAAGGTAGTGACGAATAATCGCCCAGTAGCTTGACTAAATACTCTCTCTAGATTGGGATAAACTGAACGTTCCGAAGGTGTAAACCCTGGTATCTCAGCGTTAGTGGAATCACTTAGAAGGCAAAGAACGCCTTTTTCACCATGTTCTGCTAACCTTTGCAAATCAAACTTTTCACCATCCACTGGGGTGTGATCAATTTTAAAATCCCCTGTGTGAATGACTACACCAAGGGGAGTGTGAATGGCAACAGTGAAACTATCAGCAATGGAGTGGGTATTACGGATATATTCAACTAAAAAGTTTTTGCCAATCCGCACCACATCGCGTGGTAGAACTGTTCTGATTTCTGTGCGATCGCGCACTCCTGCTTCTTCTAATTTACCCTCTAGCATTGCCATTGCTAGTCTGGGCCCATAAATCACAGGGATATCAAATTGCTTGAGATGGAAAGCAATTCCGCCAATATGATCTTCATGACCGTGAGTAACGATCATCCCTTTAATTTTGTGGCGATTTTCCCGCAGATAGGTTGTATCTGGCAGAACAATATTTACTCCATGCATCGCCTCTGTGGGAAAAGCCAATCCTGCATCTAACAGGATAATTTCATCGTCATACTCAAAAAGACAGGTATTTTTCCCAATTTCGTGCAAACCGCCCAAAGGAATAATTTTCAAGGCGGAATTATTAGCTTCGTTTTTAGCCATTTTCTCCTTAGATTGTTACTTGTGGTTAATTTAGTTGATAGTTAACGAACTTGTATTTAAGACAACATCATTTGTCTCTTACTTCAGTCCCAAAGCAATCAAGTTTTAATTGAAGATTTCAATTTTTTATTCAATAAAATCGACTGTACACTGACGAATTTATAGTATGTCTATCAGTCCTAACACAGATTTTTAAATTGCAACTTATGAACAATTATGACCATTGTTTATATGTATCTTTATAAAGCAGCAGATTACCAGCGCTTAACCAGATGATGGCTAGATTAAACTAAGTTCTTTCAAAACTGCTTCTAACTTTTGACTTACTTCTAAATCAGCTTCACATAGGGGCGGACGAGTTGAACCAACCTCCCAACCTTGAAGTTTCAGTGCTTTTTTCACTGGAATGGGATTTGAAGTGAGAAATAAAGCTTTAAACAACGGGAAGAGTTGGAGATGAATCTCGCTTGCTACCTCAATTTGCCCCGCACTAAAAGCTTGGATCATCTGCTGTAGTTGGTTTCCTACCAGATGAGAAGCCACACTTACCACGCCCTTCGCCCCGATCGCTAACAAGGGCAAAGTCATGTAATCATCACCAGAATAGATGTGGAATTCTTTTGGTGTCAAGCGACGAATTTCGCTTGCCTGATCTATACTACCAGTGGATTCTTTAATTCCAACAATATTGCTAACCTCAGCTAACCGGGCAACTGTTTCTGGCTGAAGGTTTTGTCCGGTACGACCTGGGACATTATATAACAACAAAGGTAAGTCGGGACAGGCTTGTGCTATGGCCTGAAAGTGCGCTTCCAATCCCGCTTGTGGCGGTTTGTTGTAATAAGGGACTACTTGTAAGGAACCATGTACTCCTATTTTAGACGCTTTTTCGGTGGCTGCGATCGCTTCTTTGGTAGAATTTGAACCACAACCTGCGATCACCTTGGCTTTTCCTGCCACGGACTGCAATACCTCGACAAACAGCTGGTATTCCTCATCCCAACTTAGGGTAGGGGATTCTCCAGTTGTGCCGCACACCACCAATGTATCTGTTCCGTTGTTAGCTAGATGCGCTGCCAGTTCTGCCGCTACATCATAATCTACACTACCGTCTGCTTTAAACGGCGTAATCATAGCGGTTAAAACATTGCCAAAATCTCCCACCCTGTTTTCACTCCTGATTACCCATGTTTTTATATCTTGGTGGTTTTCTATTGTAATAACCTATGTGCAAATTTATTTCAACAGTAATTTGCACATTTGCTCTTTTTCATTAGTTGTTTGTTTTTACTAATGACTAGCTTGAAACGTAAGCTTTCGCAGGTTTGAGTAGATTTTTTTCTACCAGCAATTCGGCGATTTGTACTGCATTTAATGCTGCGCCTTTGCGGATTTGGTCACCACACAACCATAATTCCAAGCCACAGGGATGAGAAATATCCTGACGAATTCTTCCTACGAAAACTTCGTCTTTACCAGTTGCTTCAATTGGCATCGGAAAATAGTTAGTTTCCCAATTTTCTACCAACTTGACTCCAGGGGAGGAATTTAAAATCTCTCTGGCTTCCTTTGCACTAAAGGGAGTCTCAAACTCTAAATTAATGGCTTCTGAATGGGCCCGGAGTACGGGAACCCGTATACAGGTCGCAGTGATTCTGATTTGCTGCGTACCAAATATTTTTCGGGTTTCGTTGACCATTTTCATTTCTTCTTCACAATAACCCAAATCGTTTAATGGTGAGTTATGCGGAAATAAATTAAATGCCAATGGGTAAGGCAATACCTCAGCGACTGGCGGCTGTCCTTGTAGTATAGCGCTTGTTTGCCTTTTGACTTCTGCCATTGCTCTAGCACCAGCACCACTAGCAGATTGGTAGGTTGCAGCTACGATGCGTTGCACTGGTTTGATTTTATGCAATGGCCATACTGCCACTGCCATTAAAATTGTCGTGCAGTTGGGGTTGGCAATAATGCCTTGGTGATTAGCTGCGGCTTCTGGATTCACCTCTGGCACTACTAAGGGAACTTCCGGGTTCATGCGAAAGGCACTGGAGTTGTCAATTACCACTGCGCCCTTTTCTACGGCAATTGCTGCCCAAGTTTTGGATGTGGAACCACCCGCACTAGCTAGTACTATATCGACATTTTCAAAAGCGCGATCGCTCACTGCCTCTATTGGGATATTTTCTCCTTTAAACCGCAGCGATCGCCCGACACTCCGCTCTGATGCCAATAGCTTCAAGTCAGCAATCGGAAAATTACGGGTTTCTAATAATTCCAGCAACTCTGTGCCAACTGCACCAGTCGCCCCTAAAATAGCTACACGATAGGATTTAGACAAACTCACTTCCTCCTTTAAGAGGTTTTTTGGCAATTTCTTGGAACACTTGAAAATTTATTTATATTTAAATGGCGATCGTAGCCTGGAAATACATTTTCAATTAAGCTTATATTTATCTCTAATTTAGTCTATTTCTGTCAATCTCTAAATATTTATACATTTATTTTTTTGGTTATTTACTAATTTAAGTTATGTTGCACTCTACAACAATGGCTATCCAATTTTTCCATTGATTTAAACTATATATTATTATACAACAACCAGCCATTTAGCAGAAAAATGGAGATATCTGCACTTAGCCGTTTCATAAGCATCCCACTTATAAGGCAACGAACCTCTTAGCTTCCAAGTTGCTTACCAAAATGAATACACTATGATGGCAATGGATAAAACCAGCACAACATAAAAATGAGCTATACGGTTAGGTAATAGATGCGCTCTTGTATCACAACTTAATAATAGCTAGACTCAATACTATAACTTTAACTTGGGAGTACTAACCAGTCGCTGAGAACCAGGATATCACAGCGTTAGCTCACTAAATAATTAATTCCTAAGTTTCAGAGGGAGTGGGGAGTGGGGATGAGGGAGCAGGAGGAGAAAGAATAACTAATGCCCAATGCCCCCATTAACTAAATTGTTATGAAGGTAAAATGTCAAGTCCTTGGTGATTGGCAGTAAACTGGATCTTTGCCCCAGGACAAACATCCATCCTTGGATGTCATAAAGCCTTTTGGCATCCCATTTCCTTAAGACACATCAAGCCATAAACGCAAACAATTATTGCATCTTGTGTGTACTTGGAGTATAAAATACCAGAAAACTAGAGACAAAGCATGAAAGTTACCCAGGAAAAACTTCCCGCCAGCCAAATTGGCCTGGAAATAGAGATTACGCCGGAAATTACCAAGCAAACTTACGAACAAGTCATTAAAAACTTAGCGAGTACTGCCAATATTCCTGGGTTTCGTAAAGGCAAGGTACCTCGGCCCATATTGCTACAACGGCTGGGTACAACTCGTATCAAGGCAGCAGCGCTGGAAGAATTAATTCAAGACGGCATTGAGCAAGCGGTTAAACAAGAAGCTATCCCGGCAATAGGCCAGCCACAATTACGCTCCTCTTTTGAGGATTTGATTAAGAATTATGAACCTGGAAAACCTCTGACGATTTCGGCTGCTGTCGATGTAGAACCAGAAGTGAATCTAGTTCAGTACACTGATTTACAAGCTAAAGCTGAAGAAGTCAAGTACGAGCCAGAACGAGTGGACGCTACCCTTGACAAGGAACGTCAAGAATTGGCGACATTAATTCCTGTAGAAGGACGTGCAGCCCAAATCGGTGATATTGCCGTAGTCGATTTTAAAGGTTCGTTCGCCAGAGGTGAAGGCGAAGACGAAACAGCTGAACTAGAACCGATTCCCGGAGCCGAAGCAACTGATTTTCAAGTTGAGTTGCAGGAAGATAAGTTTATTCCAGGCTTTATTTCGGGAATAGTCGGGATGAATCCTGAAGAAACCAGAGAAATTGCGGCACAGTTCCCAGATCCTTATGCTAATGAAGATTTAGCTGGAAAAGCGGCAACTTTCACAGTGACACTTAAAGAACTGAAGGAAAAGGAATTACCAGAAGTAAATGACGATTTCGCCCAAGAAATCAGCGATTTTGAAACCTTAGAGGAGTTACGCGCTTCTTTGGTCGAGCAATATCAAAAAGAGGCGGATGACAAAACAAAAACAAATAAACAGGAAGCATTGTTAACGGAACTGCTCAACCACGTAGAAGTTGACTTACCAGCAACCATGATTGAGCAAGAAGTGGATGCAATGCTAACGCAAACAGCAATGCGGCTGTCTCAGCAGGGATTGGACGTAAGGAAGTTGTTTACTCAAGATATTATTCCTCAATTGCGGGAGCGATCGCGCCCTGAGGCAATTGAACGCATCAAACGCTCTTTGTCCTTGCGTGAAGTGGGTAAACGCGAATCTATCCAGGTAACACCAGAAGAAATCGCAACCAGAGTCACCGAACTTTTGGAACAGTACCCAGAGGAGCAAGACGTTGATGAAGAGAAACTGCGCTCAATCGTGGAAAACGAACTATTAACCGAAAAAATCGTTGATTGGCTCTTAGAACATTCCTCAGTTGAACTTGTACCTGAAGGCTCGTTGAATCCCATAGAGGAAAAGGAAGACGCAGAATCAGATGCTGATGCTGATGCACCCCAGACAGAGGAAGAAACCAGCGAAGCTTCAACAGAAGTCACAGAAGGATAATTAAAAATCCCACAGCCATCAATTCACCAGTTCTGAGTTAAAGTACTGGTGAAATGGGTAAGGTAAAGGAGATGAGGGAGCAGGGGGAGAAATAACCAATGCCCCATAACTCTTAACTCCTGAAAAATTAGGGATTGAAGACAGATAATTAAAGAATTAATGAATTTTCAGCAAATTGTGACATATGTTATTGCCTGAGCTTGATACTGTGTTGCACGAGAGGAAATTATATGAGGCATAATGGTTAACACGTATTTATAAAAATCCCATTCGTCGAAAAGGCAGCATCTGCTGCTGAAACATCTGTCCTAAATTATCGTCAAAGAAAGCTTGTATGCTTGTATCGCAGTCGGCAAATAACCCCATCAGCAACCAAAGTCGAATAAACATTAACTCCCAGTTGAGCAGCCCTAGCAACATCGTACCGATGGTGGTAGAACAGTCTGGCATGGGAGAAAGGGCTTTCGACATCTACTCCCGCCTGCTGCGAGAGCGGATTATCTTTTTGGGAACGCCAATAGATGATACTGTAGCCAACTCAATCGTGGCTCAGTTGTTATTCCTAGACGCCGAAGACTCAGAAAAAGACATCCAATTGTATGTTAATTCTCCCGGCGGCTCGGTCTACGCAGGCATGGCAATCTATGATACAATACAACAAATTCGCCCTGATGTTGTTACCATCTGTTTTGGATTAGCCGCGAGCATGGGGGCATTTTTGTTGACAGCAGGGGCTGCCGGTAAGCGAATGTCTCTGCCCGACTCCCGGATTATGATTCACCAACCACTTGGTGGCGCTCAAGGTCAAGCCATTGACATTGAAATTCAAGCCAGAGAAATTCTTTACATTAAGGCTAAGTTGAATGAGTTAATGGCTCATCATACTGGTCAACCCATAGAAAGAATTGAAGCAGATACTGAGCGCGACTTTTTCATGTCGGCAGAAGAAGCCAAGAACTACGGTTTGATTGATCAGGTCATTTCCAGGCAAAATCTTCCCACAGCAGGGGAGAACGTCACCATTCTGAAATAAGAGGCTGGTATGTCTAAGTACGACTCCCATTTAAAATGTTCATTTTGCGGCAAGTCTCAAGAGCAGGTGCGTAAATTAATCGCGGGGCCGGGAGTCTACATATGCGATGAATGCGTTGATTTGTGTAATGAAATACTAGACGAGGAGTTACTCGATACCAATGGTGCGGCAGCACAACCGGCACCAAGAGCAGAACCACCTCAAAAACGGCGGACTCAATCTTCTAGTATTTCGTTTAATCAAATACCCAAGCCAAGAGAGATTAAAAAGTATCTAGATGAACACGTTATTGGTCAAGACGAAGCCAAGAAAGTCCTGTCAGTAGCTGTTTACAATCACTACAAGCGGTTGGCGGTGATTCAGTCTAAAGCCAGTGGCAAAGGTGGGGCTGATGATGCTGTAGAACTGCAAAAGTCCAACATTTTGTTAATTGGCCCGACTGGTTGCGGCAAAACTCTTTTAGCGCAAACCCTAGCGAAAATCCTGGATGTACCCTTTGCCGTCGCTGATGCTACGACGCTGACAGAAGCGGGGTATGTGGGAGAAGATGTGGAAAATATCTTGCTGCGACTGTTACAGGTGGCAGATTTGGATATAGAGGAAGCGCAGCGAGGAATTATCTACATTGATGAAATTGACAAAATTGCTCGCAAGAGTGAGAACCCGTCAATTACCCGCGATGTTTCTGGCGAAGGCGTGCAGCAAGCTTTGCTGAAAATGTTAGAGGGAACGATCGCCAATGTACCACCCCAAGGAGGGCGTAAGCATCCCTATCAAGACTGCATCCAGATTGATACAAGTAATATTTTGTTCGTCTGTGGTGGTGCTTTCGTAGGCTTAGAAAAGGTTGTGGATCAGAGAGTTGGCAAAAAAGCAATAGGCTTTGTGCAACCTGGAGAAGGACAAACGAAGGAAAAACGGGCAGCAGATACTCTCCGCCATCTAGCACCAGATGATCTAGTAAAATTTGGCATGATTCCCGAATTTATTGGGCGCGTGCCAATGGTAGCAGTAGTAGATCCGCTAGACGAAGAAGCGTTGATGGCGATTCTCACCCAACCACGCAGCGCCTTAGTGAAGCAGTATCAAAAACTGCTGAAGATGGATAATGTCCAGTTAGATTTTAAACCAGATGCTTTACGAGCGATCGCTCAAGAAGCCTACCGCCGTAAAACTGGTGCGAGAGCATTACGTGGTATTGTCGAAGAACTAATGTTGGATGTAATGTATGAGTTACCATCCCGTAAGGATGTGACACGCTGTACAGTAACACGGGAAATGGTCGAGAAGCGATCGACTGCTGAACTGATAATACATCCATCTTCACTACCGAAGCCAGAATCAGCCTAATAGTCATTAGTCAATTGTACTGAGCGTAGTCGAAGTATTGGTCATTAGTCATTAGGCAAAAACTAAGGAATAATAACTATGTACCAATGAAAAATGACTAATGACAACTGACAAAGGATTAATGACTAATGCCTTATATTAAAGTTCGTGGCGTTGAGCATTACTACGAATGGGTGAAAAAACCATCTGGTTCTTTGGTAAAACCAGTGATGATTTTCATGCACGGCTGGGCTGGTTCGGCTAGGTATTGGCAAAATACCGCGAATGCTTTATCTGAGCAATTTGATTGTTTACTCTACGATATGCGGGGATTTGGCCGTTCTGGTGGAAAGCCAACCATAGCCGAAGCAAGTGAAGCTGTTGCCGAATCTGAGTCTCTCCAGGAAGAATCAGAGGCAATTAGAGAATTAACTTATGAATTAGAGGAATACGCTGATGATTTGGCAGCTTTGTTAGATGGGTTGCATCTTCAGCGTGTTTATATCAATGCTCACTCGATGGGTGCGTCTGTTGCTACTTTATTTTTTAACCGCTACCCCCAACGAGTGGAACGAGGAATTTTAACCTGTAGCGGCGTTTTTGAGTACGATGAAAAATCCTTTAGTGCTTTTCATAAATTTGGTGGCTATGTAGTTAAATTCCGCCCCAAGTGGTTAAGCAAAATTCCATTTGTTGACCAAATGTTTATGGCCAGATTTCTGCATAGTTCCATACCACATTCTGAGCGGCAAGCTTTTTTGGAAGATTTTCTCGAAGCAGATTACGATGCGGCTTTAGGAACAATTTTTACTTCAGTCAGTAAGGCTCAATCTGAAGTGATGCCCCAAGAGTTTGCCAAGCTAACAGTACCGACTCTACTCGTAGCAGGGGAGTATGACAAGATTATTCCAGCCGAGATGGGGCGTCAAGCAGCTGCATTGAGTGACAAAGTGGAATTTGTGATGATTCCTAACACAGCGCATTTCCCGATGTTGGAAGATGCGTCAACTTACTTGCAACGGGTACAAGAGTTTTTGCGAATTAACACCGCACAGCCGCAAGCGAGTTAACTTATTTTTCCGGCGTTGCTGATTAAAAGTATGAATTAGCCTCACACAAAGGCGAGGCAGTGCGTTGGGCGGGTTTCCCGACTTGTTCGCGTAGCGTCTCCCCTTGGGAGAAACAACTGCCGTCGCAAAGAATTGTTCTTTAGTCATATCGAAAAATGTCATTGCAGGTTTAAAAGGTCGAGGTGCAATTCTAGTTACAGTATTTATCTCCAGGGACAATTCTCTCCAGATAAACAAATGGCACTCTTACCCAAGCTTGTTTGAGGATTATCGGTGAGACAAAAGAATTCTAATGTTATTTTCGGATAGCCTGCACAAATTCGGCAATAGCGTCGTACTGGTCAGGATATCCGATATATTGCAGCAACAAAGCTGGGTCTAAATTCGGGAAGAAACCACTACGGTTTACTTCTTCATACTCGCCAGTCGCATTTAAACGGAATATCTTTATCTGGTCAGATTTCCAGAACCAAACTTCAGGGACTTTCTTGGGTTTGTATAACTCTTTTCGATTAATGGTGCCACTAGTAACAATAACTTCAATAACAATGTCAGGAACTTCTGCTTTTGTATTAATGCTGTAAGACTCATCGGGTGTACCAGAAGCATACCCAGGTTCTTCTAGAGTAAAACCACCACGACCGTAGAACCGGATTCCCAACTCTCTCATGTAAGCTTCTAGCAAGTAGCCGAGAGTTCTTTTCACGTACTCATGTTTTTCACCAATGGGCGACATAATTTCTAATATTCCTGACAAATAGGAGAGTCGGACATTGCGGTTGTCTTTTAACTGTGCTTCAATACCTTTAAATTCCTCCCAAGAAACATCTGCGACGGTCACTAGTTTTTCTTCTATGGGATGGTCTAGAAGTGGGATACTCATATCGCCTCTTAGTAGTTCCTTTATTGGATAATTGACAGCAATGCCTGGTACGTTTTAAGCACGCTTTGTGCTAAAAACAAGGACTAAAGTCCTTACTACAAACTTATTTACTATTTTTAGGTTAACTCAAACCCAGTTCTCGTTTTAGCAAGTTAATTGAGTTAGTACCTATATAATTTTCAACCTTAATCAGCTTTGGTGGACGAATAATATCTTCATCACATGCTTGCACGGCTGCTTGGACTGCCGCAAAACTGGCTTGATCGGTTATGATTACTTCAGCCCGTTTAACCATTGCCTGAAGTTTATAAGCATCTTTTGGTTGCGAAGTCATCACTAATAGTTCATCTCCTCGTAAACCGTGGAGGATGACTTCTGCTGCTCGTGCAATCCCGGAACTGAGGCTAACTATACCTACACAGTTTTCTTTTGGTAGAGTTTTCAAGAGGCTGAGTTCTTTGCTGTAGTCGTAGATATCGAGAGGAATTACCCGTGCAGCTTTAGGAGCTGCGATCGCTTCCACATTACTGATAAAATACCGACTGGTAACTACTGTCGCAGAGGTAGTTTTATCTAACACAGCAGTTAATTCTTCCATTGCTACCAACTGGACTGGTATTTTTAGCGATCGCTCTAATTCATAGACCATCAACTCACCAGCACCCATATCATAAGATGGAACTGCAACCAGTACCCGCGCACTACAACGCAAGCGCCAGTCAATTTCTGCTAAAAATAGCTCTCTGGCTTGATTGAGTGAACATCCTTGAGTGAGCAAATCATCGAGTGCTTTTTGGACAACTTGATATGCATCAGGATTTTGTTTGAGAATTGGTGATTGCAGCCTGCTACCGCCCTCATGACCTTGGGGACGAACATAAATTCCTGAACCAGCCATACTTTCAACAAATCCGTCTTCTTCTAGTTGACGGTAAACTTTGCTTATGGTATTACGGTGTAACCCAGTTTGCATTGCTAATGCCCTTGTGCTTGGCAATTTGTAAGCAGGGGGATATTGCCGAGAAGCGATCGCAAACCGGATTTGATTAAACAGCTGGGTTGATGCGGGAATTTCGCTGTCTGGCTGAATACGGAATTGAATCATCAGCAAACCTCCTGAATACTGAGTGGGGAGTGGGGAGTGGGGAGTGGGGAGTATTTAAGTGTTGCTTTCCTACTCAGCACTTTTAACTCAACACTCTTTTACTGACCAGCTGTATCTGCTACATGTCAAATATTTTATTTACACATGAAGTTTTTCTGGTACAAATTTCTAATGCGCTCCTATTGGTAATTGATAATTTAAATGGAAATAGCCTGGACATACTGGCATAGTTATATCAAATAAACACACGGTTAATCATATAGCACTGGTAAAAATTATTATGACAGAGCAAGCAATAATTACCACAACGGTTAATCTTTTGCAAGATAATATTCAAATTTCAGCTTATTTGGCAGAGCCAAAAGAAGCTGGAACTTACCCAGGAGTGGTGGTATTACAGGAGATTTTTGGTGTTAACGTTCACATTCGGGATGTGACAGAACGGATTGCCAAACTTGGATATGTAGCGATCGCACCTGCACTTTTTCAACGGACTGCTCCTGGCTTTGAAACCGGATACACACCCGAAGATATTGAAACGGGCAGAAGTTACGCGATCCAAACTAAAGCCTCAGAGTTATTAAGCGATATTCAATTAGCAATTGACTACCTGAAAAATCTGCCTCAAGTCAAAAAAGATAGTTTTGCTTGTATTGGCTTCTGCTTTGGTGGTCATGTCGCATATCTTGCAGCTACCTTACCAGATATTAAAGCTACGGCTTCCTTCTACGGTGCTGGAATTACGACTCGCACACCAGGAGGTGTAGCTCCCACTGTTACCCGTACCAAAGAAATTCCAGGCACTCTCTATGCCTTCTTTGGTAGAGAAGATGCTAGCATCCCACCCAAACAAGTAGATGAGATTGAAGCAGAATTAGAAAAATATAAAATTCCTCATCGTGTGTTTCGCTACGATGGAGCTGATCACGGATTTTTCTGTGACCGTCGTGCCAGTTATAATCCTAAAGCTGCTGCTGATGCTTGGGAGCAAGTCCAACAACTCTTTAGTCAACTGAATTAGTCATTAGTCATTAGCAAAGGACAAATGACTAATGACAAGTGACTAATGACAATCTAAACTCCAGTTGCACCATATCAAATAACAATTAATCTTCAAAAGTCATGAATTCCGAATCGAAACTTTCTCAAACAGCCAATTCGCCGTTTACAATGGACGATTTTGCCAAAGCATTAGAAAAACATGACTACCAGTTTCAAAAGGGACAGGTTGTACATGGCAAAGTGTTCCAACTTGACCATGATGGAGCTTATGTCGATATTGGTGGCAAGTCGTCAGCTTTTCTGCCGCGCGATGAGGCTTCTTTGAGAGCAGTTACCGATTTATCGGAGGTGCTGCCATTGCAAGAGGATATGCAGTTTTTAATTATCCGAGATCAGGATGCAGAAGGTCAAGTCACCCTTTCTCGAAAGCAGTTGGAAATTCAGCACATCTGGGAACGATTGGCCGAAATGCAGGAGAATGCTCAGACTGTGCAAGTTCGGGTTATGGGTGTGAATAAAGGTGGTGTCACCGTCGATATTCTTTCTTTGCGGGGGTTTATTCCGCGATCGCACCTGGCAGAGCGTGATAATTTAGAAGCTCTCAAAGGTCAAAATCTGACTGTGGGCTTTTTGGAAATCAATAAAAACACCAACAAACTCATCCTTTCCCAGCGTTTAGCAACTCGTTCTAGCAACTTCAGCTTATTAGAACTAGGTCAACTGGTGGAAGGTAAAGTTACTGGTATCAAACCTTTTGGTGTGTTTGTGGATTTAAATGGTATGGGGGCTTTGCTTCATATCAAGCAGGTAAGCCAAAAATTCATCGACTCATTAGAAAAGGTATTTCAAGTTGGTCAGTCAATTAAAGCTGTAATTATTGACTTGGATGAGGGTAAAGGGCGGGTTGCTCTTTCTACCAGAGTTTTGGAAAACTTCCCTGGCGAAGTGTTAGAGAATATGGATGAGGTGATGGCTTCGGCTGAGGCGCGGGCTAATAGAGCTAATAACAAAGCTGCTGAATAGTTCTTGAGGTGGGCTGCTTGCACAAAGGGTTTAAATACCCATCTGAAACAATTTTGAATTGTTAATACTCCCCCTGCATCTACAAAGATGTAGGGGGATTTTAAATTGGGAAAACTTTTTTCAAGCTTCTTTCTAGCCTCTGGCGGTAAATGCGGGTAAAACAAGAATTTCAGTCAGCTTTAGATGACTTTCGCTATGAGCCGCAGAATTTATTCTGAGGCGGACGTGTGGGCAATGTCACATTTTGCAATGACTTAATCCACAATCTCACATTTGAATCCATCACCCGCCATAGGTTAGAAACCTACGGCTAATAGCGAAAGTCCTCTCAAGAGGACTAAATAAGAATTTGTCTGACTTCATGACTCGCTTACCCCGAAATTTGCAACCTGGATTTTGTTATCACATCAACACTCACAATACGGTTCGGTTAAGGCAGGAGACGCGATAAATCGCCGTCTCTACAAAGGACTGATTATTGTAGAGACGGCGATTTATCGGGTCTTTGCCATTAGCTAGTTAATGCATCGAAAAAATTGATCAAGTCGAATTTAATAAGCAAAATGGCATTTGACTTACTCAAAATAAGCTTTTACTTTCTCAAACCCCAGTTTGCTTTCTCATTTCAGTGTTTTCCGCAAGCAAAAGGAGCTTTTACTTTCTCAAACCCCAGTTTGCTTTCTCATTTTGGTGTTTTCCGCAAGCAAAAGGAGCTTTTACTTTCTCAAACCCCAGTTTGCTTTCTCATTTTGGTGTTTTCCGCAAGTAAAAGTAGCTTTTACTTACTAATTTCAGTGTTTTCCGCAAGCAATCAAGCATATTGCTTTTTCAACATGCTTAATTACTGACTCATTCCAGTAATTCACCCACTTGTAACAACTATCCCTTTGAGATTACTTTTCTCTATCTTTATCTAACGCTTCCTGGATTGCACGACGGCAAAATTCTGGAGGATCATCCTTGGTAGATAGTTCTTCCTTCATAGTTTTGGTAACACGTAAGTTAAGACGCTCACTTAAAGGTTCTTCCCTCTCTGATTTAAATGGTTTTAAATTTTCTGAATGACCTTTAGGGTTAGGCATTTATGTAGAAATATAAATATAAGCTGAATCACTGGTAGGCAGCAGATTAAATTGTTTTTTGGTGGTTGCTACAACTTGCCGGAAGTACAACCACCAATATCCAATTTCAAAAATGGACACTACTATTTTATGTTCACGCGTTCCGAACTTGAAATCAAGACTATTAAAGAATTACGCGACTTGTGTCGTAGATACGGCATTAAACCAACCGGGAATGCAGGATACAAAACCTCGTACATCGTAACTCTGATGGCATTTCCACTTTTAGCGCTGCAACAAATGAAGCAAGGTAAAGGGTTAAAATTCCCTAACTTTAACGCTATCCAGATAATCAGTTCTGCTATAGAAGAGATGAATTCACCCACAGATGAGCAAGCAGCACTAATTCGGATAACTTTGGAGGGCAGGAAAATGAGCTATCCTGACCGATACGACCAGGAGAACCTGCTGAATTTGCACAAGGCTAAGATGTCGCTTGAACAAGCTGTTAACTTGTTGAGCCAGTAAAACTAATCTCATTTACCCTATCCCCTGCATTTACAAAGATGTGGGGGATAATTTTTTGAGATTAAGATAAATAAGGTGTGACTTATTGGCTAATAAAGACCTAACCCCCATTGGTGTCAACTTAAGCTAAAACTCCTTTAAAGTCTCGTTTCCAGCCTCTGGCTGGAAATGCAAATTAAAAGCGGCTCTGCCGCGAGTTCGGGAGGCGGAGCCTCAAGGATGGGCATTCCCAGTCTGAGACTGGGAACGAGATAAATGAGATAAGAGGTAATCTCTAAAAGCTTGTTCTAGACTGGCTTTTACGTTAAGTTGACACCAATGCCTAACCCCCAACCCCTTCCCTAGTAGCAGGAAGGAAGATTCAAAGCCTCTCTCCTAAAAAGAGAGAGGAATGGAAGTGAGGTCAAAGTGTATTGCATACAAACGAGCTAACCGCTATATAAACCCTGTAACTATTCAATTTAGGTATTTATATGTTTCTAATAACTGGAGCAACGGGAGGAATCGGTCGCAGAGTTGTGCGACTGCTACGGCAACGAGAACAGTCTGTAAGGGCATTTGTCCGCCTGACTTCGCGCTATAGCGAGTTAGAACACCGGGGCGCAGAAATCTTTATCGGTGATTTGCTAGAAGACAGAGATATCCAGAAAGCTAGTCGGGGTGTCAAGTATGTTATCAGCGCCCACGGTTCTGATAGCGATGCCCTATCTTTAGATTACCGCGCCAATATTGAACTCATTGACCAAGCCAAAGCCAATGGCGTTGAGCATTTTGTCTTTATTTCCGTACTAGGAGCCGATCGCGGATATGAAGATGCTCCTGTATTTAAAGCCAAACGAGCAGTAGAACGATATTTGTCAGCTAGTGGCTTAAATTACACTATTTTACGCCCATCTGGATTAGCATCTAACTTGCTGCCACTAGTAGAACAATTTCGGCAAACGGGATTGTATTTGTTAATTGGCGATCGCAAAAACCGTACCTCAATTGTCAGTACCGATGATTTGGCAAAGATAGTGGTGGATTCTGTGACAGTTGAAGGCGCTCGTAACCAGATTTTACCAGTGGGAGGGCCAGACATTTTATTACGAGAAGATATTCCCCGGATTTTTGGCCGGATCTTCAATAAACAGCCAGTAATAATTAACTCACCACTATTTGCCATTGATGGGTTACAAAGTGCATTGGGTTTAATTAATCCTCAAATCCAAAAAACTTTGGGAACTTATCGCACATTGCTAGCAAATGAATTTTTCTGTACAAAAGATGAAATTGCCAATTTAGAAGCAATTTATAACTTCCAGTTGGAGACATTAGAAAGTTTTTTGCGGCGTTATCTAGCAGTTTGAATAGTCATTAGTCATTAGTCATTGGTCATTAGTGAATAACTATTGGACTTTGGACAAATGACGAATGACAAATGACAAATGACAAAGGACAAAAATATATGGTAAATGCTGCTCAAGCACGTCAGACAAAAGAGCGATTCGCCCAACCAGAGGAACAACTCACTTATGAATTGGGGAAGGCGGTACAGGAATTGCCACCCCTGTACACGAGATTATTAGCGGGAACGATGAGCGTTATCGTATTTGGAACGATCGCTTGGGCGTACTTTTCGCAAATAGATGAAGTAGCAACAGCACCAGGGGAATTAATTGCTTCTGCACAGGTAAGACCGGTGACATCCTTGGGTGGGGGGTCAATTGTTGCTGTTAAAGTTAAAGAAGGCGATCGCGTTACTAAAGGTCAAATTCTGGTTCAAAAAGATCCAGACTTGCAAATAACCGATGTTTCCCGCCTAGTCAAATCTTCTAGATTGATTCAGGACGATTTGCAACGTTTGGATGCAGAACGCACCGGAGGCAAAACTGCTGGGACGAAACTGCAAGATGAACTTTTAAGTTCTCGCCTGCAAGACTTCCAAGCGCGGCAAGCAGGGGCGGAAGCAGAAGCAAATCGCCAACAATCACTCATAGATCAAGCCAAAGTCCGCTTGACTCGGTTGCAAGACAACTTAGTGAATGCCAAAAGCAGCGTTGGCAATGCCAAAACTAACCTTGCCAATGCAGATAGCATCCGAATTAAAATTGAAAGTAATTTGGCCCTTGCAGAACAAAGGGAAAAAAGCTTACGAACCCTAATGACTCCTGGTGCAGTACCTCGTGTCGATTACTTGGATGCCCAAGAAAGATTAACTCGTGCAAAGACAGAAATCACTAGATCGCAAGATGAAGTGACTAACGCCCAGAATAAAATCACAGAGGCTCAAGATAAAGTCACATCATTAGAAAAAGATATTGCTGCCCAAGTCCAAGAAATTCGCCAAGCAGAACAAGCTTATAATGCTGCACGCAGTCAGGCGCAGCGTGTAGCATCAGAACGCCAAAGCGAAATTTTGACCCAATTCAACAAGCGTAAAGAAGAACTGACAACTGTTCAAGGTCAATTAGAACAAGCAAGGAAGCAACAAGCTTTAGAAACCATTGAAGCTCCCGTTGCCGGTACAATTTACAGAGTTAAAGCCACCAAGGGGCCAGTGCAATCAGGTGAAGAATTGCTGTCAATTTTGCCGGAAGGGGAAGAAATGCTTCTAGAGGTGAAAGTTCTCAACCGTGATATTGGGTTTATTCGTGAAGGAATGAAGGCAAAAGTAAAAATGGCAACTTTCCCCTTCCAGGAATTTGGCACTGTGAATGGGGAAGTTACGCAAGTCAGTCCGAATGCAATTGTTGATAAAGAATTAGGCTTAGTTTTTCCCACCAGAATTAAGCTAAGTAAACACTCAGTTAACGTCCGGGGTCAAGAAGTAGAATTTACACCAGGTATGTCTGCTTCAGGTGAAATTGTGACTCGGAAAAAATCAATTTTGACATTCATCACTGAGCCTGTGACGCGGCGGTTCAGCGAGGCATTTTCAGTTAGGTAGGTTTGTAGTGAGCGATTCATCGCTCATAGCACAATACGCTTGGGTTAGCGCCAAAAACCTTAAACTGAGTAGGTTGGGTTGAGGAACGAAACCCAACATTTTCGGTGATTTGTTGGGTAACACTAAAGTTCAACCCAACCTACGATTATCCTTAACTAAACCGTATTGGCTCATATAGGACTCATATTTGATTTTTGAACAAAACTCAGTACACCTTTATTCTTTCTTCCCAGTCCCCAGTCCCCAATCCCCAGTCCCTTACCTCTACAAGTGATTCAGAAATCAAATCGGATTGCTATAGCAAGGTTTATCAGAACTAAAGTTCTCACTACAAACTTTGATTTATTTACCTAGTACAGCGCGGCGTAAATAAACAGACCATTCAAAATCAACGGAACGCTTACTCTGTCTTAATTTTGAATTTTGAATGCGTGAATTTTGAATTCCGCCTTGCGGTACTAGCTACTTAAAAAACAATACAGTTCAGTTAAGCCCAAAAACCTTGGTAAAGACGCGAAATTTCGCGTCTCTACAGGTCTAAAATTAGTACCAAAAATCCTTAACTGAACCGTATTGACTTAAAAAATATTGGGTGGTGCGATGCCTATATGGCAAGCTACGCACCACCCAACCTAAAATAATCTAAAATCTAACAACTAATTCGCTACTTCAGCCACCTCAATCACGCGCCCTTCATAGTCCTTGACCAAAAAATTCAGGGGCTTCTGGTTGCGAATCTTGAATTTCAAACCGCGCACTTCAACTCGCATTAAAATCATTTCCAGACAGTCGTGATCAAAACAAACGTGGCGTTGCTGATTTTTGCTACCTAAACTCGCGCCAGTAATGACATGTAGCTGGGTGTTTTTCTTCAATTGATACCACAGCCCATCGTTGGCATTATTCATCATTTTGCTAGACAAGCTCGGCCCAGTAGACATATATAGTGGATCAATGCCAGTTGTGCCGATAGTTTGTTCGTAATTGTAGTAGTAGTGCAATGGCACCTCAGCTGCTGGCAAATCTAGCAGCCCTTCATACAACTGTCGGGCAATCTCCAAATCCGACACCATTACAGTGTGTACTTTTGGGGCACTGGTGAGAAACATCCACATTGCGCCAGCGTAAGCTGCTAGCAGCATCACCATAATGCCTTGGGTGGAGAACAGGCTATCTAAGGGCAGGGAAGGCAGAAAGGAGCCTAATGTAAGGGGACTGAGCAGGAACGATATCACACTAACTGCTATAACCATGAACAAATAAGGATTCTATAAGGGAGCCGATTTTATGATTGTCGATTAAGACTAAAATTAAGTCTTTGTTTCTAGTTTATCAATATTCAACTAGTCTGAGTTTGGGCTACAAACTGGACAACACCAAGATATTATGCGATTAGCTACGGGAGTTCAATTCCCAAAACTATTTTAACAACTATCAACTCAAAGGCTTGTGCAAATTCCTCATTTTCCCGAAGCTAATCACCCCTTGGTGAAGTCGCTGTTCCATCACAGTGACCATGAACTACTGACTCTGTTTCAGCAAAATCCAGATGCCGGAAAGTACTTCACGGTGATTTTTTGCCGCTATAGTCCCATAGTGTATACCTTAATTCGGCATTCGGCGCGATCGCCTGTGCAGGCAGATTATCTGTTTGCCCTCACCTGGCGACATATCTACTACGAACTCGGTGGACTAAATTTAACCGCCTCTGAATCAGGCGAGGAAACTTTAACCATGCAAAATTGGTTAATTAATATGACAGCTTTCTGTATTAACGATATTAAAGTACCACCCACAGAATCAATTCATTATTCTTTGCAAGCTACTTCGCCGCCATTATGGTGCTATGTACAACAGGCATTAGACCAACTACCACCAGTTTTACGATTAATCGTGTTAATGGCTCAAACTTTCCACTGGAGTGAAACTAGAATTGCTGCTTATCTGCAAGCCGAAGGAGAAGCGATCGCCCCTAACGAAGTAGCCGATTTTCTCCAGGAAGGCTATCGTATGCTAGAGGACAAATTACCCACAGATATCCGCGCTATATACTTTGGGGAAGATTGAGCGCAATCATAACTTAAGTGTAAATGCGTATATTGTTTGTCTTCAATTAAAAAATTAAAACTTTTTCTTAGACCTTCTACTTAAACCCGCAATAGGGGTAATTTTTATGAAACAACGGCTTGTATTTCCCAGGCTATTAGTTTACGTAGGTGTGATTTCTCGTCTCCAAATACTTTTACAGGGCTTTTTACTGTTTACTTTTTTGCTGAGTCCCATAGCTGCGGGTGCGGTTGATATTACGCAGCAAATCCACCGTCCAATAAATAGTTCCGTTGGGGGACAATCAAGAGATAAAGCAGATAGCTTGTTGCGTATCGGTGAGAAACAATACGCTTCAGGATATGCCGATAAAACAATTGCGTCTTGCTTGCGGGCATTGGAATTATATCACGCAATTGGCGACCTGAAAGCACAAGGACTAACTTACAATTTGCTTGCTAAGGCTTATGTGCAGCTAGGTAGTTTAAAAGAAGCGGAAGATGCGTTAAGAAGAGGATTAGCGATCGCTCGTGATACTAAAGACTTCCAATCTCAGATTTTTGTGCTAAATAATATCGGTACATTTTTCTTGCAACAAGGAGAATTTGCTGCTGCCAGGAATTCTGTTGAAGATGCACTCGCAATTGCTCACGGTGTCAAAAACATTGAAGGAGAAGGGCTATCTTTAAGTAATTTGGGATTAGTAACTGCCAGGTTGGGAGATTATAATAAGGCAATTAAATTTAAGGCAATTAAATTGTATGAAAATGCTTTAATTTTTCGCCGTCAGACTGGCGATGCCGTCGGTGAAGCAAATACCTTAAATAATTTAGGAGATGCTTACTTAGCATCTGGAAATTATCAAGATACCATTGGCACTTATGGGGCAGCAATGCGGATAGCAAAAACAAACCGCGATCGCACTAATGAATTACGGGCAATTGACGGTTTAGTTACTGCTCACACTGCTGTCGGACGCTATGAACGAGCTTTTGATTTACTAGAGCAACGTTTAACACTCGCTAAAGAATTGCAAAATTTGCGAGAAGAATTAAAATCTTTTGAGTCTTACGCTCAGTTATACAAGCAACAAGGTAATTATCTAACTGCTCGGAATTTTTACGAAAGGGCAATTATACTGGCGCGAACATTGGAAGACAGCAAACAAGAAGTGCAATTGTTGGATCAGCTAACTAAAATGCTTCAACGGTGAATAGAAGTTTTGAGTTAGGAGTTATAAGTTAGGAGTAAATCTTTTGTACAGTGTATTATGGCTTTAGCCTAACGCACTACCATATACAGCGTATTTTAGGTAAATGAGGTACACCCGTAGGGGCATGGCACTGCCATGCCCTTACAATTATCTGTACCTCACCAACTTGCAATCTGCTGTAACTAATAACTAACTCCTCACTCTTCACTCCTAACTCCTAACTATCTCTAAACTCCTATAGCGGTTCCCATTCAGGTGCGGTACAACATTATATCGCGAGGTGTAAAGGACTTCCAAATAAAAAAATACTCAACTACTTCTTGTGGGGTGGGCGACACGAGAACCCTTGTATATGGGCGCTCATGTTGCCCACCCCACAAGATTGGGTAATTTATTTGTTGGAAGTCCCTAAGGGCACGGCAGTGCCGTGCCCCTACGTGTGTACCTCACGTAAACGAGAACCGCTATAACTCCTAACTATTTCTAAACTCCTAACTCCTAACTCCTAACTATTTCTAATTCAAAAACACTGAACCGTTTCGTTCAATTCTCAAAGCGCTTCTACCCTGTGCCGCATTCGTAGCTTCATTAAATCTAACTTCCAAGCTTCCTGATTCTGACGAGGGTTGTGGAGTTACTATCAACTGTCCGCCATCTTCTCGTTCAAATGTCACTGTTACTGGTGCTTGTAGACCTTGTAGTGTTACATAAGACTTACCTTGTAGCGATCGCGGTGCCGTATCGCCAATTACTTGGTAAGTTACATTAGCGGCAGTGTCATTTACCAACCTGACATTAACAGTACCATTTGCCAGTGCGATCGTCGTGCTGGGGGTTTGCCGTGGTTGTACTAGTGGTTGCTCAGTGGAAACCGTTCCTGTTGAAGGCTGTTGAGTTTGAGGATTTGGGGCTGGTTGTGCAGCTTCACCACCTACACCCAATCTTATTTGCTCTTGTGATGGCGTAGCAGAGACGGGAAGAAGCCCTTGAGCAGCTAGTCTTTGAGTTAGCGCATTGGGAGGACATCCCTGTGGTACTACAACGCGAGTGTTATGTGGTTCTTCATAAAAAATTCTCGGACAAGGGTTAACTTTGGGAATAGATTCTTGTGCTACTGATTGTTGTGCTAGTGCTTGAGGAATTGCTGGCAAACTAATCAGTAATCCCCCAAAAACAGCACCAAATAACTCAGCAGACTTGCGAAAATTTTGAGACTTCATATTCATAGTGACTCCTAGCAAAACATCAAATTATCTTTTTTAAAAAAAAGCAAAAAAAAATGATGTTTAAATCAGCTTATCTACATATAAATTATCTTAAACAAGATATCTATTTTTTATATCTAACTAGAGACTGGATAATGATCTAAAACTAGACATAAATATTTCATTCATAAGGCTGAACATAGTGAGTAATATCATGTCCCCATAATTAGTTATGCTAACCAAAGTCATTGCACCCCACCCCCAACCCCTCCCTTTGGCAACGGGAGGGCACAATACAGTTCGGATAAGGTTTTTTAATGACACGCCGCTAATCGCAAAGACACGATAAATCACCGTCTTTACAATAATTCAGTCCTTTGTAGAGACGGCGATTTATCGCGTCTGTTGTCTTAACCGTTGTTATATAAATTAGTTATAAAGTAATTTATTTATTTTTCTACATCTATCACAGGAAACAAATATTTATTGCCGAATTAAGACTCAAGAGTTATTGGTAAAGTGACAGTAAACGTAGTGCCAATACCTTGAGTGCTTTCAACTTGAATATGACCCTGGTGATGTTCGACAATAGCTTGAGCGATCGCTAATCCCAATCCTGAACCAGTAGCACCGGCTGTAGCTGTATTCCCAGTTGTATGAGTCCGTGCCGGATCTACCCGATAAAAGCGGTCAAACAAGCGTGGTAGTGCAACTGATGGAATTCCCACTCCAGTATCAATCACTTTAACTTGCAACTGGGCGCTGGTATAACGTAGTCCAGAAACGCGATTTATTCCCTCTATCCGCGCCAATTCAACTTTCACCCGTCCACCGGCTGGTGTGTAATGCAAGGCGTTAGCAATCAAATTTGTGAACAGCCGCACCAGTTGATCCCAATTGCCCACAAGGGTAAACCAATTTTCCAATAATTCCGGGCTAGTTTCGGAAGCTGGAGGATCAACTAAGTCTAGAGAAAGAGCTATTTTTTTTTCAGGGACTAACAATTGTTGTTCTTCAACCACTTCTATCAGCAAGGCATCTAGCGGACAAGGTGAAAAGATATCTTTGCTAATACCACTATCCTGTCGTGCTAAAAACAATAAGTCATTAACTAACTTACCCAAACGCTGCGTTAACCGTTCCACCACCTTTAACTGTTGTCGATACTGCAAAGAATTAGTCGTTTCTGTCTCTGCTAAATCCAAGTCAGCAAGGGCGACTTGCACATTTGTTTGAATCAAAGTAATAGGACTTCTAAGTTCATGAGAAGCATCAGCAGTAAATTGTTTGAGGCGTTGATAAGACTCGCCTACAGGTTCCATTGCTTTACCCGAAAGAAACCAACCACTTGCACCCACAGAAAGCACCATTAACCCAATACCTAGCGCCAAATCAAAAATTAACTGGCGACTGGGTTTAGTGACTTCAAACCAGGGATGACTAACACGCAGATATCCTAATACTTGCCGCCCCACTTCCACCCGTTGGGTAACTTGCCGCAATAACAGTGGTGAAGGTAGAGACGTGATTAATGGCGTCTTGAATTTGGAATTTTCATTATCTCCCTTAACTACGGGCACAGTTTCACCAGTGCGGTTGGCATGAAGGGGAATATTTAAGGGTTCAGATAGCGTTGACCAAAGTAATTCACCAGTCGGACTAAACCATTCTAGGTCAATGTGGTCATCTTCTAAGGTGTCGGTGTTATCACGAAAACTGGTTTCTAGATTATTAATGCGAAATTTATCTGCATCAGCATTAATTGGCTCAAATATCAGTGTAGACGCACAACGGCTTGTTGTTAGACAGCGCTCTACTATTTCTACTACATGGTTAAGGGTATCGTCAATGCGCTCAATAAGTGTACTGCGGACGTATAAATAAACGCCACTGGCAAACAGTAGTAGTAATACAGCAGTGACAGTAGTATACCAAATGGCGAGACGGCGACGAGTAGCTTGAAACATATTTTTTTACTCCACTTTTTTGATTGAATATCCTCGAATTACGTATTTATACGGTTAAATAATAGCTCAACTTTTTAGTTGTGGTGATTTTGCTGAGGTTGAATTTTTGAGCAAGAATTAAACTCTTGTTGCAGTAAATCTGCTTAATCCTATTTTATTCCTTACTTACAGTATTAGAAATCAAAAAAATTTTGGCTATCTAGAATTTACTGAAAAATGGTTGAACGCATCAAATCAAAAAAACTAATAATAAATCCGAAGTTTAAGTATTAAATAATGATTATTTTGTGACATTAGCCAATGCCAAGCAGTTTACTAAACAACGGGTTGTATTGTGAATATTATAAAAAAAACAAGTCATAAAAATCTCAAAATCTCCCTAATGAGATTCAAAAAAAATGCAAAACTTCTGATTGTATGTTTGTTATCCTCAACAATTTTCTATAAATTTCTATTTATTGAATTATCTGCAAGCGCTTTAAATATAGACAACAAGAATAAGGTTACAGTAACATTAAATGATAGTGCAAATCATGGTAGTAAAAGTTTAAATTATTTCGATAAAGTAGATAAATACCAAAGCCAAGCACTATTAAAAGAGGCTTTAAAAAACGCTAAATCAAACTTGTATAAAACTAAACGGTTCAGTAGATTCACTATAGCTGATGTTATTCCAATTGAAAAATATAAAGTAGAACCTCCTAAGCCACCTGAGGAAGATGAGAATGAATCTAAACCAGATACAACTAAACCATCAATTTCAAATGAACAGAAACCACATACAACAACGCAACAATTACTAATAGAAAAACTCCGTCAAGCTAAAAAGCAACAACAAGCAAATCAAAAAAAAATTATTATTGATGCTCTAACATTTAGTGCTAATAGGTATCCGTGGATTGTTAATCCAACAGATAGGTTGACTTTTTCACCTCAATTATTTAAGCCAAATCAAGATGAAAATTATATAGATACCGATACAAGTGTCAGATTTTCTGAAGACAATCAGTTTATTGAGAAATTTACTTATGCTAAATTTCCTAAAGCTGATCAGTTTTATTGGCTTCTTGATCAGAATAGATTAGTAGTTGAAACTAAAGGTACACAAATAGGTATTATTTCCCAAGGTAAAGGCTCTGAAAGTTACAGTATCCAAAATATGACATCAACCCAAGGATTTTGGGGATTACAATATATTGTTAGTTTACCTGTGAATTTTCAGGATTTAATTGGCAAAGCTGAACTTAATAACTTTTCGGTAATTTCTATCGCAGGACAGCTAATTAATCCTGAAGGAGTACCTGCTGGTAAAGTGATAATTAATAGCGGAATTAATCCTGACAATCCTAATGTCACAATTCTGAAAAATCCTACACCAATTCTTGGTAGTGGTTCCACGTTTAGCAGTGACGGTGGCGGAGCTTTATTCAAATTATTAGATGCTACTAATACCCCTCTAATTATCCAAGGCTTTCCGACTACGGATTTAAAACCTCTGTTAGATGAGGGAAATGTTAAACTCAAACTAGGCGAAATTATTCCTGATTCTGTTTTAGAATCGGCTGGGATTTTATGGGGTAATATCTTGACGGGTGAAGGTTTTGGTTTTACTGCTCCTGTGTCTTCAACACCAGGTATTAAGATTGCCCAGCTTAACAAATTTGATAATTTTGATTTGTTGAATATAGCAGTCAATCCTTACCTGACACCAGTTGAGAGAGACTTACATTATCTTAATTCTTTATTATGGATATCTTTCGGGAAAAGAGCGCCTGTATTTGAAGTACTATCAGAAACACAAAAAAATTATAATTGGCACAGATTATATGTTAACTATCCTCATAATCGCAGCATTATTCAATATGATCCAGAAAAAATTAGTGCGACTTATTCTAATATTTTTGCTAGTCCAGGATTCTCTATTACAGCTAATTTAAGTGACTTAAGTATTGATGGCACACAAACAGCTAATTCTACTTTAGGACTGGCATTAGGAGGAATTTTTGAAGCAATTAAAATAGATAATATTGACAAAAGTATAGCAGAAGCGCGACAAAGCTTTAAAAACGGAGAAGGTTTTGTTCCCTTAAATACAAAGGCTACACCAAATCAAAGAAGACAAATCAATAACAGACTGAATAGCACTTTAGCCTATTCTAATGCAGTTAGTGGTCTAGAACAGGTATCTGGAACTTTCACACTTCCAAGTAAAATTACTCCCAATAATTCTAGGATATTGCAAATAAGAACCGGAAATTACAAACGCGCAGTCCAATTTTTACAAAAAGACATTGAACTTTTAGACCCAGGTGATACCTTCTTTTCAAGCGTCAGACTTTCTAATAAAAAATTTGGCCCTCTGAGTTTCATAGGAGGTCAAATACCTTTAAATAATACTGGCATTAGTCCCATTAACGAATCTAGTGCTGCTGAAGTTATTTTGACTAACTCCCAAGGTCAACAATTTGTCCAACGTTTTAGTTCGGGAGACAATACTTTAGTACCAATTCCAGTCCGAACATTTGATTTAGCATTCGATTATTTTGAGCTTACCAGAGTTGATCTCATAGGTGTGACTTATAAAAGTTTTAATGGTTATCTATCTTTACCATCAGTTGAGTTGTTAACAGCAGGTTCGGCTGGTGATTTAAACTATAGTGCTAGCTTGGGAACTTGGTTTAACATAAATGCTAACTCAGCGCCAGGAGTTTCTAATAATAATTTAGGGTTAGCTGAACCATCTATGGGCATATATGCTAATGTTCTGGTTAACTATATTAAAACTCATGTCCAGTTAGACTCAAATAAAAGACCTGTAGCTATCAATACTCATATACCATCCTTAAAAATTGACTGGAATAGTGCATCGAATAGCAATAATCCTTTATCTACTGTTTTAAGCTATTACTTTAATCATCAAGAAAGAAATTTCAGCTTTTCTTTAGCGCCTGCTATAGCTTTTGTTCAAAATAATGGAAATGGAGAACTTCTAGGACTGTTTAATGGGGATTTTAGTACTAGTACAGGTTTTAATATTAATACAAACATAGAGTTAGGTAAAGAAATTTTCTATGAATTACAGAGTTTACAAAGACTCGGTACTAATTTTTCTGTTGGTGCTTATATTAAAAATTCCGCTACAAGGAATATAGGTTTAAGTAGCCGTGTATCTGGCTTAAACTACGGAGTTATTTTTAGATATAACTTTACCGATAATAATATTTTTTTAGAATCTCAAGTTGGTACAGGCGAAAATGGATTTGATATGCAAATTAAAGGTGGTTATCGATTTTAAGCAAGCAGGGTGGTTTCATACGAAAAAAGAAAAATATATAAGTCTTGATTTCTCGTTTCGCGCCACGGATTTTTACCCCACTTCCAAACCTCTCCCCCTGTGGGGGAGAGGCTTTGAAACTATTCCAAAGCCCCTAAGCTATTAGTGTTGTTGATGGTCTGAATGAGAGATGCTGCATCGATAATTGATATTGGATTATTGACTGTTTGTATTGGATTAATAAGTGAATTGTTATTGATTGTTGCTATGTCTGTGGGTGTGCTTATTGTGAGAGATAAAGAAGTTATTCTTTCATTAGTTGCTCCAATATTTGCAAAAATAGGCGTTATTGTTAAAGTTGTGTTTGTGCCGGAAGTTAAAAAATTACTAACGGGGAAGGACAGTTCACCACTAACACTTTGATAAGCACCGGAAGGTGAAACTATAGAAACAGCACCACGCGCTACAGCTTGTTGTGAATATGCTGGCGCTGCAATAAAATTACCTACACTGATAAAACCCAGCAAGTAAATACTTCTTTGTATAGTTACAGGCAATTGACGAAACACGCTATACATGAATCATCCACTCCTCATGCTCTTTTAGATTTGCATGAGCAATATAGCTGTAACTTATGAGCAAATTTGATTCCTAGACTACTAAAATCTGGTATAAGTATTGACACTTAGAAATTAAAAGAGTAATAAACCCAATAAAAAAACACCCAAATTCTTGAACAATCTGGGTTTGTGGCTGGGGTGATGTGGCGAAACTCTAATTTAAAAGATTTCGTGAAGTATATTTTAGATGATGTTTTAAAAGTAGTTTGATGTGATTTTCGGCACTTCTAGATTCCCCCTAACCCCCCTTAAAAAGGCTACGGTGTACACACAAGTCGAATTACCCCCCTTAATCCCCCCTTGTAAAGGGGGGAAACAAGAAAAATCCGGTTCCCTCCCCTTTACAAGGGGAGGGTTAGGGTGGGGTAATTCGAGGACTGGTAGCGATTTGATAACTTGTGTGTACACCGTAGCTTAAAAAGGGGGGAACCGGAATGAAAGTCCCCCTTTTTAAGGGGGATTTAGGGGGATTTAGAACGTTTTGCTACCGATAAAAGGACTTTTAAAACATCCTCTTAGACATAGGAGTGAAAAAGAATGTAGAGACTTAGCGGTGCTACGTTTCTACAAGGGTTCTGGATAACGCATATTTAATTTCACCAGATGTCAATACTGCTCGGTTAAGAAAATTTGTAGGTTGGATTTGAACGAAGTGAAACCTAACAAAACCTCGATAATGTTGGGTTTCGTTCCTCAACCCAACCTACATTGGAGTTATTTATTAGGCTTAACCGAACAGTATTTCACCAGATGTCTATTTAAACAAATATCAAAAACCTGGTTTATTGAATAAACCAGGTTTTTTTTGTAATTTAGTGGATATTTGTGAAAATACAGCCCCTCAACTACGTTCAAGGTGCTGTATTTTTTACTCAATCTGTCACGTCTCACTGGCTCTCTACCTTATCCAGTATAAAAACTATTGATAGAGATAAAGGGGAGTGAGTCAGAAAGTTGATTAGCCTATTACCAAATATTTTGATGCAAATGCCTAGCGTGGGGATATTACAGTGATTTTGTCTCCACTGCTGGTAATGCTTCTTCAAGCAATACCCAAAAAGACACTGAAAATCAACGCGAGGTGTAAAAGCATCTAGGCTAGAAGCCGATAGATTTTTACACTACCGTTATTTTCTGTGAGGCAAAAACAAGTCTATTCTAAACCACCCAAGCCATTGACTCCACCAGCGGCTTTGATAATCGCTGATGCATCTTGAATGCTTGCAGCGTTACTGCCAGTGACAGCATTATCACCTTGGAGGATATCAATAATGACTCCTTGAATGGTTCCACCAGTTGGGATGGCTGTAGGAGTTCCTGCGCTAAGTGCTAGAGTTGTTATGCTTTCAGTAGTAGTACCTGGAGTAGCTATCACAGGCGTAACTAATAAAGTTTGAGTAGCAGGTGTTGCTCCTAGGAAATATAAACCACTAGGTAGCACCACCTCACCGCTAACGGATTGAGTAGCACCATCAGCTCTGCTAACTGTAACAGCAGCACGAGCAGCAGCATCTCCTGCGTTTGCAGGTGCTGCGAAGAAATTACCAGCACCAACCAAACCTAATACACAAATGCTTCCTTTGAGAATTGAAGATATTTTCATGATTAACAAACTCCTCAGTTGTTATCTTTACGTTCTCAATATAACCTTGAACCCTGAGTATCATTTCAGTAAAAATACTGGATTTTAAAAAATTTAGACGGTGATAGTTTAAAAAAACTAAGAGAAAAAATTGTTAGTTTAGGATCTAAGACAGCAGCATCAAAATCTTAATAAAATTAGAGATACAGCAACCTTTTGCCTAATTAATGCCTGTATTGCATTTGTAGTAATACATACAAACTTTTATATTTGGAAAAGCAACTCCAAAAAATACCGCAAGTACGGCTTTAGACCGCCTCTAATACCCAAACTCTCTGTAAACTTTGCTTAATAATCAGTCAAAAATTTTCAGAAATGCCTATGTCATATATTTGCTAAATCTTAAGTGTATTTTTATGAGAAATTGAATGTCCAGGATTTTAAGTCTGGATATTACCCACATTTTTTCAATCTCCCGCTTCGTTGCTATCCCACCTCGGAATCAATTCCGAGGCTAATAAACTAATCGGCATTTACAGCAGTTTTCATGTATTTGAACCACATTTGTCGTAAGGGCACAGCAATGCTGTGCCCCTACCGCGTGGTCTATTTAGCTGAAAATAGCTATAAGTTGCATAATCGGAGCGGCAAGATGCCCACCCCACAAGATTGGGTAATTTATTTGTTGTCAGTCCCTTAAAGCTGAAATTTGGCACCAGTCCTAACAGATGCTATTAGCGATCGCCTCAGCGTTATGCTCAAGCCCCATTTAACTTACTATATTTATTGTCCCCCACTTCAATGGGCTATATCTGCCTGCCTTTAAGTCATTATGGCAAAATCTAAAAAAAGCGCTAATCCCATCAATTTAAACGATCCACAATATTATCTTAACCGAGAGTTAAGCTGGCTAGAATTTAATGGCAGAGTATTACATGAAGCCTGCGACGATCGCACGCCTCTTCTAGAACGCCTGAAGTTTTTGGGAATCTTCAACTCTAATTTAGATGAGTTTTTCATGGTGCGGGTTGCTGGTTTAAAGCAACAAGTAGAGGCGAAAGTTACCCTGTTGACTCCTGATGGTCGGACACCACAACAACAGTTAGACGATATTCGGTCTACCCTGACTCCTCTTGTAAAGAAAGAGCATCAACATTTTGAGCAAGTACTTCGTCCTCTACTAGTAAATCATGGCATCCATATTCTGGATTACATAGATTTGAATCAAAAACAACGGACTCATCTCAACAGTTATTTTGAGGAACAAGTCTTTCCAGTTTTGACTCCTCTGGCTGTCGATCCTAGTCATCCCTTTCCTTTTATTTCTAATCTCAGTCTGAATCTGGCTGTTGTGGTCAAAAACCCAGACACCGAAGAAGAATTATTTGCCAGAGTTAAAGTCCCCAGTGTTCTCCCCCGATTTTTACCCATACCGCCGGAGTTGGGAGATCAGAACAACGAAAAACCTGCCCACTGGACTGGTGTACCTTTAGAACAAGCGATCGCTCATAACTTGGAATCTCTATTTCCAGGGATGAATATTCAAGAATATCATCCGTTCCGCATTACTCGTGATGCCGATTTGGTCTTAGAAGAAGATGAAGCAGATGATTTATTGTTAGCGATCGAACAGGAATTGCGAAAACGGCGCTTGGGTGGAAGTCCTGTCCGGCTAGAAATTCAATCTCAGACTCCTGAAATAGTGCGATCGCGATTATTGCATGATTTGGAATTAACAGAAAGCGATCTCTACGAAGTAGATGGTCTTTTGGGACTGCGGGATTTGATGTATTTTATGTCCTTGCCATTGCCAGAACTCAAAGATCCACCACGCCAATCTGTTGTACCATTACGCCTGCAAAGACTGAGAGAACCGAGTTTAGACCCAGATACCCTGGAGACGGACGAAGGAAAAGACTTTTTTGCTGTGATTCGAGAAAAGGATTTACTAGTACACCATCCCTATCAATCTTTTTCGGCTACAGTGGTGCGCTTTATTACCCATGCTGCCTACGATCCGAATGTGTTAGCCATCAAGATGACCCTCTACCGGACTTCTGGTGACTCGCCCATCGTCAACGCCTTAATTGCCGCGGCCGAAAATGATAAACAGGTATCCGTGCTGGTGGAATTAAAGGCGCGATTTGATGAGGAGAATAATATTTACTGGGCAAAACGCCTAGAAAGAGTTGGAGTTCATGTTGTCTATGGTTTAGTGGGGCTGAAAACCCATAGCAAAACCGTCATGGTAGTACGGCGGGAAAAAGACCGGATACGCCGCTACGTGCATATTGGCACTGGTAATTATAACCCCAAAACGGCACGGCTGTATACAGATTTGGGATTATTTAGTTGTCGTGAAGAATTAGGTGCTGACATCACAGATTTATTTAATTTCTTGACAGGCTACTCCCTGCAAAAGTCTTATCGAGAGTTGCTGGTTGCACCTGTGAATATGCGCGATCGCTTTTTGGCACTCATTCGCCGCGAAATCGAAAATGTTCAAAATGGATTTTCTGGACGCATTGTTGCCAAAATGAATTCTCTAGTCGATCCAGAAATTATCGCCACTTTATACGAAGCTTCCCGCGCCGGAGTACAAATCGACTTAATTATCAGGGGCGTTTGCTGTTTGCGCCCAGGACTCAAAGACATTAGTGAAAACATTCGCATAATCAGCATTATCGGTCGCTTTTTAGAACATTCTCGGATTTATTATTTTCATAACAATACACAAGAAGAAATCTATATCGGCAGCGCCGACTGGATGCGCCGCAATTTAGATCGCCGCGTAGAAGTAATTACCCCAGTGAAAGACCCTGATATTGCTAAAGATTTGCAAGAAATTATGGGAATTATGCTCGCAGATAATCGCCAAGCTTGGGAATTACAAGCTGACGGCACTTACATTCAACGGCGTCCTTATGATGATTCTCCAGAAGCTAATTCACAAAAAATTCTCATGAATATGGCATTACGCTCAAGTGGTGCAGCCTCAAACCTGATTGATTAAAAAATAAGTTACTTATACCTTGACAACTAGCTCAACTTAGTTTTTTTTAGAAAACTTGATTTTTTTGAGAAGTTATACCAATTTCAAAAAAGAATGCGACAAATACACCATTTGTAGAGACGCGATTCATCGCGTCTTTACCCAAGGATGTGTTGCAATCATTAATTGAATCGGTATTATCTAAGTTTTTTGTTATGGATTCACACAAGTTATTCAACCATAGGATAGAGTCAGTGCTGCCATTTGTTCCCATAAACTAGAGAGGCTGTTCTGAAATAATTTCGTCTTTTCCCTAAATGTTAATGTTATCCTGTGAGCTTTCTACCTTGCGTGTTCTAGTAGTTGATGACCACGAACTGACTCGTTTAACCTTACAATTAGTTTTTTCTTGCCAGGAGAATATTCAAGTAGTAGGTTTAGCCAGTAATGGTGAAGAAGCTATAGAAATGGTTAAACGTTGCCATCCTGACGTAATTGTTCTAGATTTACAGATGCCAGTAATGGATGGCTGGAGTGCGTCTAGTCAAATTAAAACTATATCTCCGAACACCCAGATCCTTGGTTACTCCTCAGTGGAAGACCTAAATTTTCACGGTACAAAGGCAATGTCAAACTTTGATAACATTTGCAAGAAAGATGTACCTACAAGCGAACTTATTGCCTTAGTTAGGCAGTTAGGTCAGCGTGCAGGAGATGGTTCAGTTGCAGGATAAATTATACAGCTATGTTGCTTCGCTAACTCACACTTAGTTAAATTCTGGGGATTTGAGGAGATGATAGTACTGAAAAGCGTCGGTATAACCTAAAGTTGAGGGTTAAACCGACGCAATTTTTGATAATTTCTACTCTACCGGAATAGTGCGTCTAAATTCATCAATTAATTCATCCAGTTCTTCCAAAGCCTGATTTACGTCAACTCTCAAAGTTCCCAAATTTGGTTGCTCCAGTAGACCTAACAGGTACTCGCGTTTGCTTTGAACTGCGACAATTCGTTCTTTTATAGTCTGTAAATCCATTATTTTTTTCCTATCTTTAACAAGTGGTAGGGGTTTAAGTCCCCTGGTTCTATCAAGCAGCGCGTTTTGTGTCGGGGTCTAAATCCCTGTCACAAAACGTAATTGCGAATTGCGTTAGCGCAGCGTTAGCGAGTCTTCGAGCGTCATTGCGAATTGCGAATTGTTTTAACTACCTTTAAATTTTAAGTTAACTCAAAATCCAAAATTCTGGGGCAATAATACGCCCTTGTCTCGTTCCCAGTCTCCGACTGGGAATGCCCCTCATTGAGGCGGAGCCTCAAGACTTGCAGCAGCAGCCCAATTGAAGAGCATTTCCAGCCAGAGGCTGGAAACGAGGTTTTAAAGAAGTTTCTGGTTAAGTTGACACCAATGGGCAAAGACAAGACCCTACACCTCGTGATGTAATGTTGTAACGCATCTGAATAAGAACCGCTATATAAAAAAGGCAGAACCCCTTGACTTCTTAGCGTATCAGTCTTAACCTAGCAATTTTGAGTTGGTTGAATACTACTGTCTAGGAAGGATGTTCTTCCCTAATTAGTTATTCATAGCCGATGATAATAAAACTGAGGTATTCAGAATTTATATTAATTTAAGCTCATGCTACGCCAAATCTCTTTGGGAACACTCGGTTTAACCATCGGCGGCATATTAACCATTATGGGTTTCGTCGCCTATGGTGCTAATAATGCCACATTAAATCTTGTCGGATTTTTTTACGGAATTCCTCTATTGTTAGGAGGATTGGCGCTGAAAGCTAATGAACTCAAGCCAGTACCCTTTACCCAAACTACGTCACCGTCAGCATTGATATTGCGCCAACAGCAAGCAACTGATACTCAAAATAAAATTCGCAAAGACATCACCCGATATTCTTACGGTCAAGATGCTCATCTAGATACAACACTTTCTTTTCTGGGTTTGAGTCCCTCAGATCAGGAACGACCAACAGTCACAGGCTTGCGAGAAGCAGAAGTCAATGGCAACTATGCCCTAATTTTAGAATTTGATTCACCGCTAATACCAATTGATGTCTGGCAAAAAAAGCAGGAAAAAATGACCAACTATTTTGGCCCTGGATTGGAGGTTGAAATAACGCAGCCATCAGAAAATACAATTGAGCTAGCACTGATCAATACTCAAAAAGAGTCATTAGTCAGTAGTCAATAGACATCTCCGAAAACCAATGTAGAGACTAGCAATTGCAACGTCTCTAAAAGGTTTTCAGGTAACGCATAATTAATTTCTGGAGATGTCTAATAGTCAAGAACAAAAATTATCGTTACCCAAACTCGATTCTTTTATGTAGCAATCCTGAATCAAACGCCTGACTTTTCACGTTATGTGGAAAAGCTAACGATTCACCTAACCCCCTAACGCCTTTCCCGGCTCGGTTAGGGGGAAAATTCAAAGTCTCTCTCCTCTTAGGAGAGAGATTTAGAGAGAGGTTTTCCACATACCGTGAAACGCTAACCAAAAAATTACTTTTCTAACCGGACTGCATACCACTGCAAATATTGCCCAGGAGCAATATCTAATTCGCAAGTGGTGTCAAGTAAATATTGTGCTTGAGCTTCCGCAGTATCAAACTTTTGCAAGTCAGGCGGCAAATCTTGAATTACGAGTTGTTGGAGAGTTATTTTGAGCTTTTCTAATAACTCTGATTGGGTCAGGAATTGTTCTGGTTGATTTGTTTCTAGAACAACAAAGTGATCTTGGTGATACATTAATGAGTCTGGCATTTGAAAGATTTAGTGAATGTAAATAGGTTTTGATTTGTAGATGAAAGTTATATCTTAATTCTGAAGTAATTGTCAGATTTAATTGTTCAATAACTCTTAATTTAGCATATCTAATTTTATAGAATATTAGCTATTAAACTACTGGTTGTTATAATAAATAACTATCAATTTTAATTGATCTAAAATATATCGGAATTAAATAAGAGTTTTTAATTATTTCATTAACCCAGAATGACTCGACAATAAAGCTTTGTACCAAGGGAAATGTCTAGTCTATAGTAATTAGACTAGACATTTGTAACCCTTGTCGAATAGACTAAATAAATTTGAGTCAAGTGATATAAATATTTAGTCTTAACTATCTTCTGAGCGCAGTTTTATAATTGCTTTGTCCTGTATCGTTAGGTTTCTAAACTAACTACAGAACTAAATCATTAAGGTTTACATTTGCAATTTTAAAAAAAATCGTAATTTGACTTTAACAATGGGGAAATATAAAAGTAAGATTTCCTCCCCTAACCATAGGCGAACAAAAAGGTAAGAATTGCCTTCGTGTTCCAATTATAGATTGTCTATGCAACTTAGTTATCTACCGCTTGCTTGGCTCAGTAACGCAAGAGCCTCTCTTGTCAAAAAACAGTTGATTGTGAAGCCAGACATACCTTTGCCGCAAATCCTGGCATTGATGAAAAGAGCGATCGCTCCCATGCGATTGAGTTGCACAGCCTTTTTCAGAATAGTTCTGCAAGTGGAAAGCAACTCATGTCAGGCATAACTCCATTTTCTGTTTCTAAGCAACCACCACTGATTCTAGTAGCTGATGATGACAAGACCATCCGAGTCTTGTTACGTAAAGCTATGGAACAAGAAGGTTATCGAGTGGTCGAGGCCAATGATGGTAAGCAATGTTTAGATGCTTACGAGACTATCAAACCGGATATAGTTTTGCTAGATGCTGTAATGCCTGTGATGGATGGTTTTACCTGCTGTAAGCACTTACTCCAGATTGCTAGGAATAATTTAATCTCAGCCCTTGCAACCTTTGATACTGACTCAAGCCTTAATAATACGGTGATCTCTAAGATATGGGAGCGCACTCCCATATTGATGATCACATCCTTGGATGATGAAGAATCTGTAGACCGTGCTTTTGAAGCAGGGGCGACTGATTATGTCACTAAGCCAATTCACTGGCCTGTATTGCGCCAGCGATTGCGTCGCCTGCTACAGCAAGCGCAAATCTACAAACAGTTAGAGGCGGCAAACCAAGCTTTGCACCACCTCGCCAATGTAGATGGCTTAACTGAGTTGGCAAATCGTCGCCGTTTTGACGATTATCTCAATACTCAGTGGATTAATCTGGCACAAGAGGAGTGTCCCCTGTCAATGATTTTGTGTGATATCGACTATTTTAAGTTTTACAACGATAAATATGGTCATCCGGCTGGGGATGTCTGTTTACAAAAGGTAGGTGCTTTATTAAGCCTCAAGGCGCAAAAAAATCAGGATTTAGTAGCGCGTTATGGTGGCGAAGAATTTGCTGTGATTATGCCATACACCCCTGCATCTGGCGCAGTTCACGTTGCCGCAGCGATACAAGAGGGAATCAAAGATTTGCGAATTGTTCACGATGGATCTGCGGTGAGTCAGTATGTCACGCTAAGTATGGGCGTGGCTACTGTTGTTCCCACTTGGGAATCCTCACCTTCAGATTTGATTGTGCAGGCAGATAAAGCACTCTACCAAGCAAAGACCGGGGGGCGCGATCGCTTTGTCTCAAGTTTTTAATTGTCATTTGTCATTTGTCATTTGTGAATGACCAATCTCTAAGAAGGATAAACTGGTAGTGTGAAGTGGAACCATGCTCCGTTATTGGGAGCAGAGTCTACCCAAATTTGACCATAATGGGCCAGGATGATGCGTTGACATAAACAAAGACCAATCCCGTAACCTTCTGTACCTTCATCCCGTTGTAGGCGGAAGTGATTTTCAAAGATGCGATCGCGATTCTCTACAGGAATACCAGGCCCAGTATCGCCGATACTAAACTGAACTTTTTGGGTAGTGCGGTGCAATCCGGCAACGCTAATTTTGCCACCTTGGGGAGTATATTTGATGGCATTATCCAACAGATTCACTAGCACTTGGCGGATGCGTTCTGGGTCAGCATATACATAAGGCAAGTCACTAGGAATATCTATTTCTACCTCTTGGGATTTGGCGGTGTAGCGATCGCACAATTCTTCTAGTACATCTAAGCAGACTTTACCTAGCTGTATTTTTTGTGGTAAGATAGGAAACTCTGTATCTTTTCCACGACCTACCTCTAAAAGATCAGCAATCATCCGGTCAATGACCTTAGTTTGATTGCGGGCTTGTTTTAATAAATGGGCCGTCATCGATGGCTTGAGGCGCTGGAATTGCCCTGTGTCTAAATTGTAATTAGATTGAAGAGTTTCGATGGCGATCGCGGCAGCAGTTAGCGGATTGCGGAGATCGTGCGCCAGCATAGCAATCACCCGGTCTTTAAACTGTAGCTGCTCTTGGAGGTTATCTTTTTCCTGTTTCAAGCGAAAAATTTCGTCTGAGAGTCGGATTAGTTCCGCAGAAACAGCAACTGAACGAATAGTGGATTTAGGCGATGTCGCTTTACCATTGTCCTCTATACGTTCTTGTAAGTCTTCCTGTACTTTTAAATAGGCGTCTAGAGCAGCTTGCCAGCGAGGCCACCAGTTTTTCAATTGCGCTATGATATTACTCCCAGCCAGAACCTGTCGTGGTTCGGGATGGATTTTGATTAAAGCTGGCGTTGCGATCAATTTAAAGTGTTCTGCTAAGTAAGGTTGTTGTCCAACATCGATAGTTTCAACTTCAAAACTATACTCAGCCTGCAATTCTTTTAAGTAAGCACGGATTCGCTGCACTTGTTGTCGGGACTTGGGTCGTCCATCGACAAATAGTAGCAGCTGGAGTGGAGCCTCAGAATAAATAGGCTGATCCTGGGAAACTTGCATGTAATCGTGTTTCAGCACTGGTAACAACCCGGCGACGTTTTACAGAAAGTAAAATAGACTGACGGTTGTCGATGGTCGTTGTTTTTTCTTCAATTTAATATCTATTTTAGATTCTTAATACTCCTATCAGTTCTGCGTTTTTGACATCAGACATATCTTTTTGAGCCTTTTGCCCCGTTTTGGTTAACTTTATCTCCAAGAAACACCCAAGTCCTTGAATATAAGTCTTAATTTGCCCTGAATCAAAAATTTGCGCCACTAGCAGGTCAAAGGTTTAACACTATGTCAATTTGAGTGCAGCAAACGCAGATGCTAATTGTATCTAATCTATCAGGAAGTTGTTTACTGTTCAGACCAAGTTTGTAGAGGGCTTTTTCAACCGCCATTGCATCCGATGAAGTGTCTTTTTGCCTCTACCCAATCCTAGTAATGATTGGGAAAACAGTCACAGCTAACTATGTACTGTCTCTATAACTTGCGAAGCGCACCTTCTGCCAAGCCTTCCTAAAAGAACCCCTACCCCATACCAGAAGAACAGGGGATGGATTGCCAAAGAAAAAACTTTGGATAACATAGAGGCGATGCCTACGGCGGTAAACTACGCCCTTTTAGAGAAAGCACTTACTGCTTTCGAGGCTGCCAATAAACTCTTGACTATAGCACAAGTAGCACTTTCCTCAGAAAATCAATTTAGAGATACTAGAGAAACTGCTGCGACACTTGACTGCTTTGCCTATCACCCCGCCCCCAAGAACTACAAGCTTACGTTAAGTTCCCGGAATTGCTTAATAGTGGCATTTCCACCTATTGCCTTATTCATCTTACCATCGTCAGATGAATAATTTCCAGAATCTATCGTCAGCAAGCGTTAGCGTTCTTTATGCATTCCTCTCCTTGGGTGAGGCTAAAGGGGGCGTCATAATCCCTGTGAGCTTAGAGCATCCAAATCACAAAACTCTTATCTAGCAAGTATTTCAGGTTTATTTATGTTTTTTTCCGCACAATGTTAGTTTGCCAGAATTTTAGGGAACTCTATAAATAAGCATGGGAATTATAAAAACCTAATGGCTGTAAAACGAAGACAATACGGTAGCTTCTTGCTACCGTTTACTCATTTTTAGAGATATTATCTTCACCAACAGAGACATTTACGAAGAAGAGGCCGTGAGTCGGTAGTGTCTTTTGGTGATATTAAGAGTCAGAGGAGCAGGGGAATAAAGGAGAATAACCATTCCCAATGCCCCATGCCCCATTCCCATTTAATGAACAGTCTGCGCTAGGGTAGGAATTGAAACTCAATTTGTGATTTCCTGTGCTTCCCTGTAAACGTCCAGCTGTATTTCTAATTTGGGCTGTTCTACTGACTTCGTTAACAGCCTGTGCTAACAGTCCAGTTGCCAAAAACCTTGAGGAATCTTTGGCGGCAGATCCGAAACTGCAAAGCAATCCAGTTGTCTTTGGAGAATCTCAGGATAACCAACCGCAAGCACAGCAAAACGAATCTACACTTCAGTTACCTGCTGATTTTCCTAAAGATATCCCCCTATATTCCAATGCCAAACTACAGGAAGTTACACCTGCTAGCGGCTCAGAAAACAGAGTCTCAACTCGTTGGTTGAGTTCTGACCCCAGCAACTTTATTGCTAGCTTTTATAGTAGCCAGTTTCAAACAAATAACTGGCAGATTTTGCAACAGCCAACAGATGATGCGGGAGGTGTGTTTGAGGCACGTCGTAACGATTTGCTGTTGAAGGTTTCCATTCAGCCTAAATCAGTTACTAACGCCACACCTAATCAACCCCAAACAGCTACAGAATTACTGATTGACTACGTACCAAATAGTACTGCAACGGCACAATCTACCCCAACTACAAATCCTAACGAAACTACTAACGCCGTTCCTCAACCAGGAAATTCCCAGTTTATTGGCCCGGTATCACCTGCAAACTTGGCAACACAGCCACCAAGTACGGCTAATAACCAAGCAACTTCTATACCCACAGCCGAATCTCAGGTATTCAACGATCTCAATAAAGTACCGCAAGAATGGCGGCAACATATCCAAGACTTAGCTGCATTAGGTGTTTTATCTATAGAAACAGAAGCAACTAAGAGCAATACTGCCACAACTAACCAGTTTGAACCCAGTAAAATTGTTACACATCGGGAATATGCTCGTTGGCTAATTGCTGCTAATAATGCTATGTATGCCAGCAATCCAGCTAAACAAATTCGCTTGGCATCAGAAACTACTCAACCTGTTTTTAGTGATGTGTCTGCAAAAGACCCTGATTTTCCAGCAATTCAGGGATTAGCTGAGGCTGGGTTAATTCCCAGTTCTTTGTCTGGAGATTCTACAGTAGTTTTGTTTCGTCCTGATTCACCCCTAACGCGGGAACAGTTGCTGCTATGGAAATTACCTCTAGATACTCGTCAAGCTTTACCCTCTGCTAACTTAGATGCAGTCAAACAAACCTGGGGCTTCCAAGACGCGGCGCGAATTGACCCCAAGGCTTTAAGAGCAGTGTTGGCTGATTACCAGAATGGCGAACAATCGAATATTCGACGGGTGTTTGGTTATACGACTCTGTTTCAACCCAAAAAACCAGTAACTCGTGCTGAGGCTGCTACAGTTTTGTGGTACTTTGGCAGTCAGGGTGAGGGTGTATCGGCTACTGAGGCTTTGAAATTAAAGCGAAGTTAAAGCGGTGTCTACAATGACTTACACCATTCTGTTGCGGTTAGTCCGTCGTTAGCATAAAAGTGGGCAATTTCCACGCTTTAGCATATAAATTTTGCCATTTCTTTGTAATATAGCTATTTTTTATCAAGAAAATGTAAATCTAAGTATTTTCAGCTTTTTTATCTGTGTTTGATAAATTTTTGAGGAATAGTTAAGTAAAACACTTAATAGGCGTACTTAGTCAGGGCTATTTCATTCTCATCTAGCCCGCCTCAGAATGAATTCTGAGTCTAATAGCTAAAGTCGTCTTTCGACGACTGAGAAAAGGTTATAGTCCCACCCTTTCATTACTTTTAAACAAATTAAAAATACCACAGGTAAAACAAATATGAAAAAACAAGCTGTAGCGGTAGGATTTGTTCTGTTATCTTTCATGTTGCCGCTCAAAGCGAATGCTGCGAGTTTTTCCAAATTTTATGTATTTGGCGACAGTCTTTCTGATACTGGCAATGTTTTCACTGCTACTAATGGTTTAGCCACTCCAACAACAGCCATTCCCCAAGAGCCACCGTACTTTCAAGGGCGTTTTTCTAATGATCAGGTGTGGGTAGACTACCTGGGAAATCAGCTAGGATTAAATCCTACCCCATACTTAATTTCAAATCCTACTATTCCCAATCAAGGTATTAATTTTGCTGTGGGCGGCGCTAGTTCTGGTCAGGGTAATGCTGTTGTTCCTAGTGCGCCGTTACCGGGAGTACTGGAGCAAGTCGGCTTGTTGACGCAACCAATTCTACAAGCGAATCAGAAGCTTGATCCAAATGCCCTTTATGCTGTATGGGGAGGTGCAAATGATTATGTGTTTGGTCAAGCTACCAATCCGGCTCAAACAGTCCAGAATTTATCAGATTCAGTAGGGTTACTTGCTTCATCTGGCGCAAAAAATATTTTAGTCTTTAACTTGCCTGATTTGGGCAAGATTCCATTTGCATTCGCTACAGGTCTATCTAGCAACTTGACTGCTTTGACAAATGATCATAACAAGAGATTAGCAGAGGAACTAGGCAAATTTAGCAATAGCTCGGACTTGAATCTGATCTCTGTAGATGTGTTTTCCCTATTTAATCAAGTACAAGCAAATCCAGGGAAGTTTGGGTTTCAAGATGCGGTTAACCCTTGCGTAGTAGGAAATTTCCAGACAATCATAAGTGTATGCTCTCAACCAAACGATTATTTGTTCTTTGACTCTGTGCATCCAACAACAGGCGTTCATAAGTTAGTAGCAGATACTGCACTGGCGGCGATTGAGGCTAAGTCTGTCCCGGAACCTGCGATAAACTTGGGGATTTTAGCCCTTGGTGCTTTTGGTGCGGTAGGAGTGCTGAAGCGTCAACAAAAAAGGTCAGCAGGTCGGATTGTTGATGCACAATTGTCTCATACAACAGTCGAAAATTAAACTAACTAACTATATTGATGTGGGATTACGATCGCTTATTTCAAATTATTGAAGAATTAATCATGCACCATTCTCCGAGTGGTGCAGAAGCTGAGATTAACCAGTTGCTGATGCAACGATTTGCGGCGCTGGGTGTGGAAGTCTGGTGCGATCGCGCCGATAATATTATTGCGAAGATTCCAGGGAAAAATGCAGACCGAGCGATCGCCATCACTGCACACAAAGACGAAATTGGCGCAATTGTCAAGAGTCTCGCTGATGAAGGTCGTGTCAAAGTCAGCAAACTCGGCGGTTCTTTCCCGTGGGTTTATGGCGAAGGCGTTGTAGATTTACTGGGAGATAACGAAACCATTAGCGGTATTCTCAGCTTTGGTTCCCGCCACGTTTCTCACGAATCGCCCCAGAAAGTGCAGCAGGAAGATACTACTGTGAAGTGGGAAAATGCCTGGATTGAAACGAAGCTCACATCTGCTGAATTAGAAACAGTTGGGATTCGACCTGGAACTAGAATGGTAATCGGCAAGCATCGCAAGCGTCCAATTCGGTTAAAGGATCATATTGCTGGTTACACCTTGGATAACAAAGCCTCTGTTGCGATTTTGCTAGCTTTAGCTGAAAATCTGAAACAGCCAGTTGTTGATGTTTATTTGTGCTTATCAAGCATTTTGGGCAACGCATAAGTAGGTGGGCGCTAAAAAACACAACTAGATTAAGAAATGTAAATTGCTAAAAAGCTTATATTCAAAGTAATTTAATTTCACCTGCGCTTGATTTTACAGACATTACCAATCGCTTGCTTTAGTGTCATCCCAGACTTCCAATTCCAAGTCGCGGAGATAAGTTAACCCGCTTTGAATTTGTGCATCTGTTCCTTGTAATTCAAGATCAAACCAACCATCTCCGACAGCATTGGCTCCCAAAATCGCTGCCGTGATATTCACAGTCAGTCCATAGTCAGACACCAAGCGAGAAATGACAGGTTCCTGGTGATAATCCTTAGGAATTCTTAGTCGAATCCGTTTATTGGTAAGTGTATTGTCAGTAGCCATATCTGAGTTATTTCAATTCCTGATCGGGATTGGTACAGAACTACTCTTAATCCTAATGGTAATTTCCTGATAGGTACTAGACATCTCCAGAAATTAATTAGGTGTTACCTGAAACCCTTGTTTTGACGTTGCATTGCAACGTCAAAACAATTCATTTTCGGACATGTCTACTAAGTAGATCGTACCATGTCCCATGATTTGCTTGTAGCCTATTCAAAGGATAACTATAATCTCTTGATTTTTCTATTCGACATCTTTAATGCGGGTTTTCCGTTCCAGAATCTCCTTCAGCACCAAGGTTACTACTGCTAGCAACGCTAACAGTACAGCCGCAGAGAAGGCAGCTTCGGTTTCATATTGTTTGTAAGCGTCTTCTACAAACAGTGGTAAACTCTGGGTTTGGTCACCAATGTTGCCAGATACCACCGAAACTGCGCCGAATTCACCCATTGCTCTAGCATTGGTCAAAATTAAACCGTAGAGTAAACCCCAACGGATACTAGGCAAGGTGACGCGCCAAAATATCTGCCAATCTTTTGCACCTAGAGTTCTAGCAGCTTCTTCTTGATCCTTACCAAACTCCTCTAAAACAGGAATGACTTCCCGCGCCACAAAGGGCATACTCACGAAGGCTGTAGCCAGTACCATCCCTGGAAAGGCAAAGATTATCTTGATATCATGAGCCTGGAGCCAAGGGCCAAACCAGCCATTGCGTCCGTAAAGTAGCACAATCATCAATCCTGCGACTACGGGGGAGATGGAAAAGGGCAAGTCAATAATGCTCAAAACTACGGCGCGTCCGGGAAATTTATGACGAGCGATCGCCCACGCTGCACATAGCCCAAATACCGTATTTAAAGGTAGAGAAATCACAGCTAATAACAGTGTTAACCAAGCAGCATGGAGAAAAGCCGGTCGTGTCAGGTTGGATAGAAATGGCCCAACTCCTTTGCTGAAGGCTTGGACAAAAACGTTAATTGCCGGGATATATTGAACTAAGGCTAAATAGGCGATCGCTATACCAATTAAAAGTATTGGCACCCAACTTTTCTGCTCTTTCGGCTTGGCTATATCTGTATCAGATGCAGATGAGTGAAAACTTGGCTTATCTACTGTCATATCGCCTTGCCCATGCTTGTAAGAAATTAATTGCCAATAGTAGTACCAATGAAATGGATAGTAAAACTATGCCAATTACTGTTGCACCAGAATAGTCATATTGCTCTAATCGCTGGAAAATCAGTACAGGTGCGATTAAATCTTGATAAGGAGTATTGGAAGAGATAATTACAGTTGATCCATACTCTCCAACTGCACGAGAGAAACCCAAGGCAACACCAGTCAAAATCGTTGGAAATAGAGGTGGCAAAATCACTTTCCAAAAGGTCTGCCATTGAGAAGCACCCAGACACCAAGAGGCTTCTTCAATTTCACGTTCCATTTCCTGAAGCACGGGTTGCACAGTTCTCACGATAAAAGGTAGCGAGATAAATATCATTGCTACCGCAACTCCTGTGCGGGTAAAGGATACCTTAATTCCCAATGGTGCTAGTAGCGAACCTATCCAACCATTATCGCTGTAAACTGTTGCCAGTGTTAACCCTGCTACCGATGTTGGTAATGCAAAGGGTAAATCTACTGTGGCATCAATCACGCGTTTTAAGGGGAAGTCGTAGCGAACTAAAACCCAAGCAATTAGAGTACCAAATACGCCATTGAGCAAGGCTGCAAATATTGCTGTAACAAAGGTGACATTATAAGTTGCTAATGCTACATCGCTGGTTGCGATCGCCCAAAATCTCGCCGGAGGTTCCGTACTCGCTTTCAGGAACATGGCAATTATGGGGATAAACAACATCACTGTCAGGTATCCTATGGTGATTCGCCAAGTCCAAGGAACCCGCCCCAATTTCTTCCAGAACGGTGTTTTGCGTTCAACTTCCAGAGAGGGAGATACAGTTGTCATAGTCAAAAATTCAAAATCTAAAATTCACAAGAAGTTTTGGCGTTGCTGATTGGGATATGAAAAATAATTTTGCGTAATTTAAAAATCCTTGTAGAGACGCAAAATTTTGCGTCTCTATATCTAGATTCATACCTCGATTCAGCAAGACCGAAGTTTTTCGTCATTAGTCGGTCTTTTTGTTTACCGACCATTAACAAATGACAAATGACAAATGACAAATGACTAATTACTTTTTCTTGGCTTGAATCTGGTCAAAAATAGCTCCATCAGCGAAGAACTTCTTATTTATTCCATCCCAACCGCCGAAGTCTGCAACTGTACCTAAAGTTTTCACCTTGGGAAATTTGTCTGCAACTTCTTTACTTAGGGTCAAAGTATCATCCGCCGGTCGGAATCCCAATTTTGCAAACTCCTGTTGAGCCTCTGGAGTATATAGATATTTGACAAAACCTTCAGCAACTTCACGCGTACCGTGCTTATCAACATTTTTATCTACCACTGCGATGGGATTATCGATGGAGATATTGACATCAGGGATAATCGCTGTCAACTTTTCACCCTTTTGTTCTGCCAAGATAATCTCATTTTCATAGTTAATCAGGGCATCACCTTGACCCTGCTTGAAAAAGGCATCAGTAGCTTCACGAGCATCCTTAGTCAACAAAGGCACATTTTTGTAGACTTTGGTAACAAACTCAGTCGCTTTCGCATCATCTCCACCAGTTTTAATCACTGAATTCCAAAGAGCTAAGAAATTCCAGCGAGCAACTCCTGATGTTTTCGGATCGGCGGTAATTAGTTTTATACCGTCTTTAGATAAATCTTCCCAGGTTTTAATGTTTTTCGGATTTCCTGGGCGGGTGACTAATGCTGCAACTGATTTGGAAACAATACCATTGTTGGGAACTTCTTTCTCCCATCCTGGCTGAATCAATCCAGCCTTCTCAATCTTTGAGGTGTCTCCAGCTAGCGCCAAGTGGACAACATCTGCTTCCAAACCATCAATAACGGCGCGAGTTTGGGAACCAGATCCGCCATAGCTTTGCTTGAAGACGACAGTTTGATTATGATCCTTCTTCCACTGTTCGACAAATTTAGGAATAATTGCTTCGTGAGCCGCTTTAGTAACTGCAAAGGAAACTAGAGTTAGTTCAACATTATCCTTGGTTGCAGCAACAGGACTGGCAGCAGGGGTTTCAGAGGAAGAATTACTCGCTGTTCCACCAGAGCAGGCAGCAAGCGCCACACTCAATACAGTCCCTACCAAAAAGAGTGATACAAAGCCTCTAAGCGAATTTAGTCTGAACCGATACGTTCTATGTTCAGCCATCGCTTGTAATCTTTTCAGTGGGCGTTGCCACAAACTCATTGCATTTCCTCCACTAAATCTACAAATAATTGATGGGAATACAGTTATATAGTGTTTATCATACTGGATGATTATATGTATCTAGTTGCAAACACCATAAACCTCACATTCTTTACCAAGAATATGGTGATTTTACCAGTTCTGTGAGGAATTAGAAATGCTTTTACTTTAAAGTATCAAGTTGTCATCACAATTTGCTGCCTGATATATCAAGCAACTTGCTAGGGAATAGCGAATTTTTGAGGATGGTCTACTCTATCGGCTTCGCTCAACGCAGTACAACAAAATCAACTAACGTCTTAAGTGCAAGGACAATTACTGTAGTGAGAAATATACGCCGCAACCAGATGTTACTGAGCCTGAGGGCAAGCCGTGATCCAACAATTCCACCCATGAACATAGTAACACTCAAAATCATACCTAGTTTGTAATCAACTATTCCCTGTGTAAAGAAAATAATGGTGGCAATTAGGGAAGAAAAAATGTTGATAAACTTTGTGTTTGCGATCGCCTGCACAAATGTCATCCGAAATAGGCTGACATAAGCTGCTGTGAGCATGGTGACATAGCCACCACTAAAGAAACCACCATAAACACCAAGTACAAAAGTTGCCACATATCCACCAATTTCTGCTATTGGTGATGGTTTCCCTATTCTTGAAACGATTCCAGCTTTCTGATTGGTGATTGAAAACACGGCAACCACAATCATCAAAATCGAGATAATTAGAGGCATCAATTTTGAAGGTACAACTAAAACAAATAATGCACCGATCATTGAGCCTAAAAGCGTTAGGAAAATCATTATTGGCAAGCGACTGCGGTCAATTGCTTTTTTACCAATAAAAGGCAATGTACCACCAACACTCATAAAGGTTAATGCCAACATATTAGTAGCAAGAGCAATACGCGGTTCAATACTCAATTGCAACATTACAGGGACGGTAATTAAAGAAGTGCTTCCTGTAATGACACTTATGACACTTGTGAGAAAGAAAATTGCAATGAGGAGCAGTAATTGGCTAGCATTCATCAGATAATTTTATTTTATGTTGTTAGGAATACATTTTCTGCAATGATGTTTGCAGTAAACAGAAATATCCACAACTGTTGTTAAACAAGATCTACAGCGTTTTCTTGACTATATTAATATAGATGTATTTCAGTGTAAAGACATAAGTTTTATACCAACAAAATCAGTATTTTATATAACTTTTTAACAACTAAGTTGGGCGAAAATTATCTAAATTGGTAAGTTGTAAAAGTAATGTACATCTGCAACAAAAAGATCCCCGACTTCTTCAAGAAGTCGGGGATCTGAGCCTCTCAGTAAAAAGCAAATTAAATAGGATTGCTATATAGGATTCCTATTTAATTTCTGAACAAAATTAAGTAATGTAGTGACGTGGCAAAGCTAAAATGTTGCAAAAAAATTGTAGGTTGGGTGGAGCGGAGTGCAACCCAACATATATAGCAATCCTATTTGAGTTGTGAAAATTAACGAACCGCCAAGACGCCAAGAGCGCCAAGAAAAGAAAGAGAAGTTTTCACAAATGATTTAGGACTGCTATATCTAATCCACTATTTTAAGCTTGCCACAACACTAAAAATTACTTAATATGAACACCATGAAAAATAAAACCCATCTAGAAAATATCTAAATGGGATAAATCGACTAACTACTTATTATTAACTGAATGCATATTTCATGGGCAAACCATCCTGAAAAACTAGTAATTCTCCCGGTTGAATTTTTGTCCAAACTTCGTTGTCAGTCAGGGGTGTAGTGGCAATGACAGCGACGCGATCGCGTTCTGTAGTTACCTCCCGAAAATCTACAGTCATGTCTTGGTCAATTAAATGGGCAGCTGCAAAGGGCGCTTGGCGGACAATGTAGCTGAGTTTGGTTGAACAATAAGCAAAAAAGTGGATTCCATCAGATAATAAGTAATTAAATATACCCACTTTTGCAATTACAGCAGTAATTTCTTGCAGTACAAAGTACAGTTCCTTGACGTCAGGCTTACCGTGGGGGAAATGCGATCGCAATGTTTCTAGCATCATACAGAATGCTTTTTCGCTATCGGTGTCACCTACGGCTTGATAAAATCCCATATTTTCTGGTTCAAAATTTGGCAAATTACCGTTGTGGGCAAACACCCAATATTGACCCCACAATTCTCTGCGGAAAGGATGGCAGTTGTGTAAGGCAACTTCACCCTGAGTAGCTTTGCGGATATGGGCTATGACATGGGTTGAGTGGATGGCATAACTCCGCACAAACTCTGCGACAGGAGAAGCAACAGAAGGTTGGGCATCTAAAAACATCCGACATCCCTTTCCTTCAAAGAAAGCAATGCCCCAACCATCGCTATGATCATCTGTTTTTCCTCCCCGTGCAGAAAACCCTTCAAAAGAAAAGCAAATATCCGTTGGAACATTGCAATTCATTCCGAGCAATTGACACATGGATGTTGTCGCTCTCAATTTTTGACTACGGCCTCAGAATCAAGATACTTCAGAATGCTGCCTTGATTCTGGAGCGATCGCTTCAATCTGAGAATTTCATTGGGCATTGGGCACTTGTACTGAGCGAAGTCGAAGTATTGGTCATTGGGAAGAGGCAGAGGGGCAGAGGGGAGAATAAAAAATTAGCTCTTTCCCCTCTGCTGTTAATCTTTCTTAACTAATTACGAATTACGAATTACGAATTACGAATTATCTAAGACATTTGCTGTAAATATTGTTCATAGCCTAATTCTTCTAGTTTTGCTTGCTTTGCAATTACTGATTCACATAAAGTTTTGCGATATTGTTGCACTCTTTCTAGCAATTCTGGTTGATGAGTTGCGAGGATTTGTACTGCTAAAAGTCCGGCATTTTTGGCATTACCGATCGCCACTGTTGCTACAGGAATACCCGCAGGCATTTGTAAAATAGAATACAAAGAATCCACACCCTGTAAGTTACGAGTGGCTACAGGAACACCAATAACAGGAAGTGGAGTTAAAGACGCTACCATTCCCGGCAGATGGGCAGCACCACCGGCACCAGCAATAATTACTTTAATACCGCGTTGGTGTGCAAGTTGAGCATATTGCACCATGCGTTCTGGGGTACGATGAGCAGAAACGATCGCCACTTCGCTCTCAACGCCAAATTCTTCACAAACTGCGATCGCGTCTTTCATGGTGGGCAAATCGGAATCGCTGCCCATGATAATAGCAACTAAGGGAGTCATAATAATTAAAAATTAAAAACTTGTACTGAGCTTGTCGAAGTATTAAAAATTAAAAATTATTTGAGCTAGGTTATGCCAATTATCATCTCATCTATTGGCGTTGTTTGAATTGATTTATTGATATTTATTGGTTCCGTCTAAAATCAGATTTAGCAATATCTCGTCAGTGTGATGACCCAAGCAACACAAAATCCTGTAGATATTATCAATGCTAGAGTGCCAGGTTACAAAGATTTGCAGATGCTCTTGGTTAACCAAGAGGGCATAATTGAGCAAATCTTGCCAATGGGTACAGTAGAGATGCACAGATGTACCTCCCTACTAGATGTAGCAGGTGACTGGATTTCTTTAGGCGGCGTTGATTTGCAAATTAACGGTGCGTTGGGTTTGGCATTTCCCGAATTGGCGGCTGAAAATGCTCATATACTCCAGAAAATCTCACAATTTTTATGGAATGTTGGGGTAGATGAATTTTTACCGACACTTGTGACAACTTCAGTCGAAAATATTCAGCGATCGCTTGCTATTATTGCTGAAGTTATCCCCAGTCAACAAGCTGGTGCGAAGATTCTGGGAGTACATCTAGAAGGCCCATTTTTGAATTTCCAAAAGCGCGGCGCACACCCAGCAGAGTATTTGTTACCCTTAACAATTGATCAGGTAAAGCGGGTTTTGGGTAATTATGCTCATGTTGTGAAAGTTATCACCTTAGCACCAGAGTTAGATTTAACTGGTGAAGTAATTCCATATTTGCGTTCTCTGGGAATTACTGTCAGTTTAGGACATTCTCAAGCAACAGCCGCCCAAGCGCAACGTGCCTTTGAGGAGGGTGCAACGATGGTAACTCATGCTTTCAACGCCATGCCAGCACTACATCACCGCGAACCAGGATTATTAGGGGCAGCAATTACCCATCCTGATGTAATGTGTGGTTTTATTGCTGATGGTGAACACGTTTCGCCCACAATGCTGCAAATTTTACTTCGCGCTAGCTATCAAGAAAAAGGGCTGTTCCTCGTCAGCGATGCCCTTGCACCTCTGGGGCTACCCGATGGCCTGTATCCTTGGGACATTCGGCAAATTGAAGTTAAAAAGGGTACCGCACGACTGTCCGATGGCACTTTGTCGGGGACTACTTTACCTTTGTTGGTGGGAGTACAGAATTTGGTGAAGTGGGGAATTTGTGACGTAGAAAGTGCAATTTTACTAGCTACTAATGCACCTAGAAAAGCGATTGGTTTACCAGGAATTGTCAAGAGTCAACCCGCTAATTTATTGCGCTGGCATTGGGATGAGACTACAAAAGAATTAACTTGGCAACGCGTTCTCACCGCAGAGATGGTGAAGAAAGCAGGAGGTTGGAATTTATCTGTTGCTCTCAACCCCATCTAAGAGGATGTTTGAAAAGTGTCCTATAGCACATCAAATTCTGACATTACCCCCCCAACCCCCCGATATATTGGGGGGCTTTAAGAGACTATTTCCCCCCTTTTACAAGGGGGGTTAGGGGGGTATTAGATATTTCGGGTAACAAATATAACTTATAAAAAATATCCAACTATTTCTTGTGGGGTGCGCGGCACGAGCGCCCAGTAACCAAAGGCGGGCAAATCGGCCCACCCCACAAGAACTGAGCTTAGTTACGTGCATTTACTCATTGCTTTTTTGCTTTTTTTGTGATATTTTTCTGACAATAAATACATTAAATTGATAGTGTTACCGTAGTTTAATAGAAGCCAGAAATATGAAAATCTCTATAAGGCAATACAGTTCAGTTAAGCATTTTTTTCTTCTCTCTGCGTCCTTGGCGTCTTGGCGGTTCGTTAAAAAAATTGACTTTGTAATAGAGTTTTAGGCTTAACCCAAGCGTATTGCTCTATAAGGCTGACATTCAAGCAAGCGCAGTTGAAAAAGAGCAAAAGCGCAGCCCGTTGTAGGCATTGCTATTGGGAATTAATCTGATGTCTCAGAATAAATCTATAGAACCTGCTTCAGTCCACAGTCGAATTCTCGTGCCTCAGAGGTATCACAGGCAACCTGTAATTTCCCGCCTGGTGTCTCGTTATGGTTTAACCGTCAATATCAAAGCTGCATCCTTGACATCCGACAGTGACAGCGATGGCTGGTTTGATTTGGATCTTTCGGGAAATCCCCAAAAACTGACAAATAGCTTATCTTACTTGCAAGGATTGGGAGTGAATTTGCTGGAATTAGCGATCGCTACCCAGATTCAACCCAACCAGCCCTCTTTAAATTTCCCACATCCAGTTAGCAAACTGAGTCCCAAAAACTCTGTATGGCTGACAAATCAATGGCAAGAACAATTCCAGCAATGGATTTCTCTCGGTCAAACCAATCGATTGCGCTTACAACTGTGCGTCTTAAAATCTTATTACGAAGAACCAGTGATTTCTGAGTTAGTTTCTCGTTATGGAATAACAGTCAATATCACCAGTGCTAGACTGCAACCCGATACCGAAGATGACGGCTGGTTTGACTTGGATTTGTGGGGGAGAACAAAGCAACTCTACTCTAGCCTGAGTTATTTAGAAAAACTGGGGCTACCAATTTGGCTGGATTTGTCTAGCGTTTAAGTAGAGCGATGTGAATAATTCAAGGTTTGTAGTGAGCGCCTCGATCCCTCATAAGAGGACTAAAGTCCTCACTACGAACTAATCTCAATATTTTTACATTACTTAATCTAGTTTGATTTATTCTCACCGACTTACTTGTAGCGATGTCTACGACGGGCTACGCCTACGCTAATTAATAAATTTATCACTATCCAATGGCAGCACTAAATAACCAAAAAACCAATTCCCAAACCAGATTATCACTGGTTTCTTCAGTTTATACAAAAAGCGAAGTCACCCAGATTCGTCTGCGGATATATATTCCTAAATGCTATCTGCAAACGCCTGTGATTTCGCAGTTAATTTCTGCTTACGGCTTGGTAGTTAATATTACTAAAGCTATGCTACAACCAAATACAGATCAAGAAGCATACTTTGACATTGAACTGCGGGGAACAGAGGCACAAATCTCTCACGGACTGGCTTACCTGGAATCTCTGAATTTGAGAATTGTGGGCAAGCCGAATGCTGACGGCGACGGCTGGTTTTGCTGAAATAATCTAAATTTCGTAGTACCAAATTTCTTCTTCTCGCAGCACAATTCGATGCAGGGAAAGACGATTAATCAGTCCCTCTTGCTCAAACTGTCCAAGAATACGAGTGATAGTCACACGAGTTGAACCGAGCATTTCCGCCAGGTCTTCGTGAGTCAGACGCATATCTATTAAACGTCCTTTTTCAACTTCCGAACCAAACTTTTTAGATAACCATGCTAACAGCTTGATCAGCATAGTTTCGACTTTTTTATGGCTACGAATAACCATCAATTCTTGAGCCTGTTGGATATGGGTAAGTAGAGTTTCTGTTAGTTTAGTCCATTCCTCTAGAGGTAAGACTGTCGCCTCTACTTTAGTTAGGCATTCCATTTGGTAAGGTTCTAATTTTGACAAAGCCTTACCAACGATATCTCCAGGCCCCCACAACCCCAGAGCCACGGTTGTACCATCTTCCAGATAGGTAAAAGTCCTGATAAAACCCGTTTCAATTTTCCAGAGTCCGTTTTGATGCTCTGGCAGAAATGACCTACGGGCAAAAATTTCTTTAGTATTATTACTTGTTGAGCTAGATAAGCTTGTGTACAAAGACACCATATTATTTAAGCCTATTCTCCGATAAATTAACCGTAGTATTATATTTATATCAGGTTATGAGAGAGTGTGAATATTTTAAAGAGGGGAGTGGGGAGTGGGGAGTGGGGGGATGAGGGAGATGAGGGGGATGTGGTTCGACTTCGCTCACCAACCGGGGGATGAGAGGGATGAGGGGGATGAGGAGGAATAAAATAACCAATTCCCCATTCCCCATTCCCCATTCCCTAAATTCCTGCACCATCAAGAAAATCTTCAATTATCCCATCAGAATTTTTGCTCTTAGGGTTGTCGGTTGGTTCGTTGTCAAACTCTGTTGGGGAGAAACTTGATTGTTGCAATTGCTCGAACTGTTTCTCTAGTGCCTTGACGCGTTCAAATAAAGCGCGGATGACTTCAGCTTCTACGTCGCGGACTTTATCATGATCCAAAACATTGGTAGACGAGTTGTTCTGACGAGTCACGCGCCCTGGAATCCCCACTACAGTAGTGTTACTGGGGACATCTCGTAGCACCACAGAACCGGCTCCAATACGGACGCGATCGCCTATTTGAATATTTCCTAATACTTTTGCACCTGCTCCCACAACTACATGAGAGCCTAAAGTTGGATGGCGTTTGCCGCTTTCTTTCCCAGTTCCGCCAAGGGTGACACCTTGATAAATCAGCGCGTGATCGCCCACGATCGCTGTCTCGCCAATTACAACTCCCATCCCGTGATCTATAAACACTCCCTGGCCAATTAATGCCCCAGGATGAATTTCAATTCCAGTTAAAAACCTACTAATATGAGAGATGAATCTTGGTATAAAGGGAATTCCAATTTTATACAGCCAGTGTGCTAATCGATGAAACACTAGAGCCTGAAGTCCAGGGTAACAGAACAATACTTCTAGCCAGTTACGGGCTGCTGGGTCACGCTCAAAAATGGTTCGCAAATCAGTTAGTAGCATACTCTGTTAAGGTTTTCGTTGGTAGGTGAGGCTCTGAAAACAGAAACTCAGGATAATTCCCACAAAAAGATCAAGTCATTTGTGAGAATTGTGTAAGATAATAATCTACGGTAAGTCGATAGGATAGAGTGTTTTTGTGGGTAATAAGTGGGATGCTATCACATTCCACAGTTGAAAAAAATTAATTTCGCATAAACTGCGATAAGTCCCCCAATTCACCGTAGTATATTGAGTACAGCCTTGAATAGCCAAAACTACGCTCTCTTGGATCTGTCTTCCAAAGTGGAATACGCGCTGCTAGCACTATTAGAACTGGCAAGCCACCACGGGAAAAAGCTTCCTCTAACCATGAGCGAGATCACTGCCAAGCAACCCATACCTGAACGCTATCTGGAACAAATTTTGACCAACCTCCGGCGTGCTGGTGTGGTGCAGAGTCAACGCGGCTCTAAAGGAGGTTTCGTTTTAGCTCGTGAACCTTGGCAGATTACAATACTTGAAATTGTCACTTTGGTAGAAGGCGAGCGGAAAGAGAAAGATACCTCTGACTCTCCGACTCTGGAAAAGACTCTGGTTTATGAAGTTTGGGAGCAAGCTAACGCTGCCTCAATTGAAGTTTTGGGTCGTTATACACTCCAAGACTTGTGCCAGGAAAGAGAAACTCGCGCACAGCAAAGTCCAATGTATTATATTTAGACACGAGGGAGTACTTACATGCGGATAGCGAAAGATATCACAGAGTTAATCGGCCGAACTCCTCTAGTTCAATTAAATAAGATTCCCCAAGCTTCAGGAGCGGTTGCTCAGATTGTGGTGAAGCTAGAAAGCATGAACCCAGCATCTTCTGTCAAAGACAGGATTGGTGCGAGTATGGTGCAGGTGGCGGAAGAAGCAGGCTTAATTCACCCTGGAAAAACCGTTTTAGTAGAGCCGACTTCTGGAAATACAGGAATTGCGCTGGCGATGGTAGCGGCCGCCAAGGGTTACCATCTTATTCTAACGATGCCTGACACAATGAGCCACGAAAGACGATCGATGCTCAAAGCTTATGGCGCTCAACTAGAGTTAACGCCGGGGGTAGAAGGGATGCGAGGAGCGATCGCTCATGCAGAGGAGATTGTAGCTAAAACGCCCAATGCTTATATGTTGCAGCAGTTCCGCAACCCTGCTAACCCGAAAGTTCACGCCGAAACCACAGCCGAAGAAATTTGGAATGATACCGATGGAGAGGTAGATATTCTCGTGGCGGGAGTGGGTACTGGTGGGACGATTACCGGAGTTGCAGAAGTTATTAAAAAACGGAAGCCGAGTTTTCAAGCGATCGCAGTTGAACCAAGCAACAGCCCAGTATTAGCAGGTGGTAAATCCGGGCCTCACAAAATTCAGGGTATTGGTGCGGGATTTGTCCCAGCAATTTACCGTTCAGAACTGGTGGATGAAGTGATTCAGGTAGCGGATGAGGAGGCGATCGCTTACAGCCGTCGTCTTGCAAAAGAAGAAGGATTACTATCAGGGATTTCTACTGGCGCTGCATTGTATGCTGCAATTCTTGTAGCACAACGACCAGAAAATGCAGGTCGCCTAATCGTCATGATCCAGCCCAGCTTCGGCGAACGCTATCTCAGTACTTCACTGTTTAAAGATCCAGAAGAGAATGAGTGGTTGAGTAAAGTTTAATTTTTAGATTTTATAGACTTCTAAAAAATAAATTATTTCGTAGGGTGTGTTCGTGCGATCGCGTAACCCACCTATTATCTGTTAGGCGGTGCGTTACTGCTTACGCCTAACACACCCTACATATACTTATAGGACTCATATTTGATTATTGAAATATACGTAGGGTGCGTTACGCCAAAGGCTAACGCACCGCCCAAAGGTTTAGGTGCGTTAGGCTACGCCATAACACACCCTACATACTACTTAGATTTTTTCAGAAATCAAATCATAGTCCTATAGATTTTTTCAGGAATCAAATCGGATTCCTATATAAATCTAAAATTTGCTTGATTACCTACTAGAATTTTCGCCAATTTCATCGGTACTTTCATTATTTTTCACCAAAATAATCAAACATACACAACTAGCAGCTAGCTTTATTAAGCTCAAAGCTCCACTTTTTAATACAATAAAAACACCTAATCCTATAAGAACAAAAGGTACAATATTATTACCATAACGAGTCAATACATCAGCTATTACTCTGTATTTAATTAATTTGTATGCCGCATAGCACCAAATTCCTAACAATAGAAAAAATAATCCGATAATTATCACAAAACTCTCTAAGTCGCTGCTAGCAAATAACGGCACATAGACACTAATATTATCACTACCATTTGCAACTGTAACAGCTGCTACGCTGTAAGTTTGAGGAGATAATAAACTAGTAATTGTTGATGCTTCAGTTTCTTCAGTTGTAGCTACAACTTCCTTTAATTCATCTTCTTGCTTATTGACTAAACTGCTGATACCTATGGCAATTGGTAGTAAACCAAGTAATCCAATCCAGCTTTTTGATAAAACTAACCCACCAAATAAACCAGAAAGGCTAAGGATTAACAAAACTGTAAAACCTAGAAACTGACCGGCAACTATATGCCTGCGGCGAAAGTTAGCATTTATTTGAGAAAAAAGCAACAATAGAATGACAATATCATCAATATTAGTGGCAATGAACGCGATCGCCCCAGTAGTAATTGCAGTAAGTAACTCGTTCATATTTTAAGAGAAACATAGACATGCTTTTATCTTGCAGGAAGCATCTCACCTGAGACATTTCTAGAAATTAAATATGTGTTATTCAGAACCTTGTAGAAACGTAGCACTGCTGCGTCTCTACATTCTTTTTTACCAGATGTGTAAGTAAATTCTTGTTTTAGGTCAAACTGGTGTAAGAGAAAGAGCTATCTGCAAAGATAAAATTCTCAAAGCCAGTTGTCGAAAGGGTAATGAGGTTGCCATTGTTGTTGAAGGTAATGTTGGCTGGGTTTAGACTATTGCCAGAAATAACACCAGATACACTAACTTCAGAACGCTTGAAAGCTCTTACATCAAGGGTGTCAAAACCTTTGCCACCGTCAACAATTGCAGACCCGAACCCTTTGAAATAGTCATTTCCAGCCCCTAGTTCAAAGCGGATACCGCCACCGATAGTGACTTTCTGTTGAACTTTATCGATCTTACTGGTAGCGGAAACTCTGTCATTCCCATTGCCAGTCTTGATGATTCCTTGCCCATAAATCCCATAGGCAATACCACCAATTGTGGTTGTTGCTTGTCCGGTGAGGATGTCATGGTCATTACCAGTATCAATGATGCCGTCATTGAAGATGCCATAGGCTAGGGTGTTTGCTTGCAAGCTTTTTGCAGAACCCTTAATCGTGTCCTTGTTCTCACCAGTAGTGATAATAGCTTTTTTAATGTTCTGGATGCCGATGGTAGTAGTGCCGATGCTGCTTTTGCTCGACCTTGTGATGATGGTGGGGTCTTCGATGTTTTTGTTCTGGCTGCTAATGCTACTAGGGCTGATGCTCTGTGCGGTGGGGATGGTGTCATTTTTAATGACGATCGGGAATGGCGATGTAATAGGGATAATTGTATATTCGCCGTTGCTACCGACAGTACCAGTACCGATGAGCGTATCTTCTCCTTTGCCAGTATTTAGTTTATCACTGTTACTAATGCCGATTCCAGCACCGCCGTAGCCGCTTTTCTCTCTAATACTGTAATCACTGGTAGTGCCCTCTGCCAAACCTTTGCTACCAGCACCACCAGTACCAGTACCACTGATGGTATCATTTCCGTTCCCTGCATCAAAATTGCTACTGTTGCGGATGCCGATTCCAGCACCACCAGTGCCACCAGTACCACCAGTACCAGTGCTAATGATAGTGTCATTTCCGTCCCCTGCATCAAAACTGCCACTGTTGCTGATGCCGATTCCAGCACCGCCGTCGCCGTTTTCGCCCGTAGGAGAACGATAACCAATACTGGCAAGAATGGGACCATAGATGGAACCATTGCCACCAGTACCACCAGTACCGTTGCCAGTGATAGTGTCATTTCCGTTCCCTGCATTGAGAGTATCACTGTTGCTGATGCCGATTCCAGTACTGCCGTCACTACCTTTAGCTTCATCGCGTCCCTGAGAGCCTCTGCCACCGGCGCCAATGCCACCAGTACCTTTGCCAGTGATAGTGTCATCTCCTTTCCCTGCATCAAAACTACCACTGTTGCTGATGCCGGTTCCAGTACCGCTTTCGCCAATAATGTCATCGGCGGAACCTTTGCTACCAGCACCAGCAGTACCAGTACCACTGATGGTATCATTTCCGTCCCCTGCATCAAAACTGCCACTGTTGCTGATGCCGATTCCAGTACCGTCTTTACGGTATTTAGCAGCATTGCCTCCGCTAGTACTGAAATTGCTGCCGCCAGTACCAATGCCAGTGATAGTGTCATTTCCGCTCCCTGCATTCAGACTACCACTGTTGCTAATGCCAATTCCATTTGCGCTGTTTCTATTAGTAATGCTGCCGTTGGGACTGCCACCAATACCAGTGCCAGTGATAGTGTCACCTCCGCTCCCTGCATTGAGACTACCAGTGTTGTTGATGCCAGTGCCATTGATACCAGTGGTTATCAATTTCAATTTGTAGCTAAAGCCGCCAGTACCGGTGCCAGCGATCGTGTCACTTCCATCGCCTGCATTGAGAGTACCACTGTTGTTGATGCCGATGCCAGTACCAGCAGCTTTCCCAAACTGACTAGTACCAGTAGCAGTACCAGTAATACTGTCGTTTCCTGAAAGTGTACTAATCACACCTGAATTTAAAATATCAATACCAATCGCCACAGATGTATTTGACTCTTGTGCTACTAAAGTATCGATACCGGAAGTACCAATGAAATTAGGTGGAATTGTAAGTCTAGGCATTGACAAAATCCTCTCTATGAAAAGACATCTAACTTAGAATCTCTAATTTTGCGAATCAGTCAAAATAATTCGTAATTCGTAATTATTACCCTACGACTGAAGTCGCTTGCTTTGAAATAGCGCTTGCGTTTGAGCAGAGGTTTCTTCCAGAACGTAGCCTCTTAGAGTCTGCGTCTCGTAGAGAGCCTCTAGCTTTGCTATTGCGTGTCGCTACTCTTAAGCAAGCTAACAACAGCGTCTTTGTCAGAAGAAGGTAAGAGAACTTTGTAAGAGATTGATATTGATTCTGAATTCTTTTTCAATTACGAGTTACGAATTATTTGAGCAAGCTCATAACTGCTTTCTATGTAATACTAAGTGATAATATGTAGACCACTACAAAATAATACAAAATCTTTATAAAGCCTTTATATCTATGCAGTTTTACTTCACACTCGCTTGATTAATTATTATTTGGGGCATCTATGCAAGAATTCTAAAACGCTCTTTCTTGAATCTCATGCTTGTAAAGGTAAAACTCTTGCGCTTGACTCTTTATAGTTGTACCAGAAGATTAATTTGACTTTTCACAGTATTTGGGGACTTCCAAGTAAAAAAATATTCCATTGCTATTGTTCACTGTTGACCGTTGACGGTTCACGAGTTTTCAGTCAACAGTCAACAGTCAACAGTCAACAGTCAACGACTTGAATGTGGAATAATTTATTTTTTGGAGTTCCCTTGGAAAACCTCTCTATTGAAAAGCTTTGAGCAAAGGAAACCTCCACTCAAACTTTTCGCTCTCTAAATCTTTCTTATAAAAGGCTACAGTGTACACACATCTGAAATGCAGAACCAAAATCGTTGTATATTCTGCTAAATACCCCGATAAATTGGGGACTTTGAGAGATTTATGCCCCCAATTTATTGGGAGGTTAGTGAGATCAAAAGTCTGTAGAGCAACTATCAAATACTTGTGTGTACACTGTAGTCTAAAAGGAGAGAGACTTTGAATTTTTCCCCTTCTCGCGTTGGGAATGAGGTTAAGAGGTTAGGTTTTGCGTGAGCTTTTCGATATGACGTGAAAAGTCAGAAAGGTTTATCACTGATTTAACTGATTTAAGGATTTCACGGAATGAAGGATAGGGTTTAATACCCCAACAATCTGTTTGTTGCAAGTTTTGGGTCGGGGTCTAAATCCCCGTCACAAAACTTAATTACGAATTACGAATTACGAATTACGAATTATTTAATTGGTATGGTGGTAAATCGTAGGTTATAAAAATCCAGGATGAGTAAGCTAGGAACAGCCTTCAGTGAAGGGATAATTGCCTTCATCGCCACTAACATAGATGACATCATTATATTGTTAATATTTTTTTCACAAGTAGATGGTAATTTTCGGCGACGGCATATCATACTTGGTCAATATGTGGGTTTTGCAGCCATTATCATCGCTAGCTTACCAGGATTTTTTGGTGGCTTAGTCGTACAGCGAGAATGGATAGGATTGCTAGGACTGCTACCAATAGCAATTGGTATTCACCACTTAGTATACAGAGAAGAAGAAACTACAACAGTTCAGACAGTCAACAGGGATTTTAGCCAGTCCACACCTACTAATCCCGTATTGTCTTTTATTTTGAGTGTTTTGCACCCCCAAACCTATAAAGTAGCGGCAGTAACGATCGCTAATGGTGGTGACAATATTAGTATATATATCCCCTTGTTTGCTGGTCATGATCTTGCCAGCTTGGGAGTAATTCTAAGTATATTTTTTGTCATGGTAGGGGTTTGGTGTGCGATCGCTTATTTTTTAAGCCGTCAACCTACCATTGCTGATATTTTAAGTCGCTACGGTCAAGCTGTCGTACCTTTTGTGTTAATTGGCTTGGGTCTGTTCATTATGTATGAGCGAGGTACATTCACTCTACTACCTTGGGTGAGAAGTTAATCAACGTTGGATTTTGAATGCTGGATTTGAGATTGAACGATGAAAACCCCAATCTGAAATTAAGGAGAAAAACTTTTAAGTAGCTCGGCGTAAATAAATTAAAGTTTGTAGTAAGGACTTTAGTCCTGATAATCCTTGTTTTGAGCGATGAATCGCTCACTACGAACTAGGATTTTATTTTATGTTTAATTATGCCTGCCTACTTACAACCAAACTCTATTAGCGAGTCTTGTCAAACCTGATGAACTAATTTCCAACTTACCATCATCAAAATAGTATAAATGATAAACCTTAGTGGGCGTTGCGGAGCTACCTGGCAGATTTTAGCGCCTACTAACACCCCTGGAACAGAGCCTAGCCATATAGGTATTACCAAACTCCAATCAACTGTTCCCAGGCTGAGATGACCGAGGGCTGTAAACAGCAGTAAAATTGCTGCGTGTGAAATATCTGTACCCACTAACTTGCGTGCATCAAGCCGGAAAAACCCAATCAGTACCAGGGCAAACATTGAACCTGAAGAGACGCTAGTTAGACCAACCAAACAGCCTAAAATTGCTCCTAAAGTGATTGTCACAAAGCGACCAAAGTTAGTTTCTAAGTCTAATTTTGGCAGTTCGGGTAAATTAAATTTGGGGAAAAAAGTTAATAGCAACAATTGCACCAGTGCTAATACTGTGACTAGCAAAATCATCACACCAAGCAAACGGAGCAAGATGTTATCCAGGTTATACTCACCTGTACGTTTAATGAAGTGCAAAATCCCCACGCCGAACAGTGAGCCTGGAACACTCCCGAATGCCAGCCATTTGACAACTTCTGTGTCAAGGGTTTTCTGTTCCCAATGCTTGACGCTACCAACAATCTTCATCAATGTGGCAGCCACAACATCAGAACTCACAGCGATAGAAGGCGGAACCTGAAAGACAAAAATTAACATTGGGGTGATGAGAGAGGCTCCGCCAATTCCCGTCAAACCAACGATAATGCCAACAAAAAAGCTTAAGAACGGTAGTAATAAATATTCCATACTTTTTGGGGGTTTCAACAATCAGTTATTAGTTATCAAAGTCCTGTTGAGTCTCCCACTTCTATTAAGTGAAACCAATTTGAAAAATGATTGCGACAGATGGACAGAGAAAACCAGATACACCAAGCTGAAACAGACTGTGATAACTGCTTATGAGTCAGTTGCTCTGCTAAACTCAACTTCTAACTGGTTTGTCTGTGGTTTTACATGTAAAAACCGGTAAGGCGATGCACTTACCGTATTTTACTTGTAAATATGAGCAAACGTCCAGCGTATTTGCGTTGTATCTCGCTAAATTATCTGGATAAAGATGTTAATTCTCAGTTATTCGAGCAGATTTTAACTATTTCAGCATAGGGAATGGGGAATGGGGAGCAGGGGGAGCAGGGGAGGTAGGGGGAGAATAATAATGCCCAATGCCTAGTTAAGAACTCAGCGCTGAAAAATACTTGACTTTAAAGCATTTCTCGCGCTATTTTAAAAAAACCATTCGGTCGGTAATATTTTATTTACAGCAATTTTCAATTCAATAAATTACTTTACTCCCTACTCCCCATAGTCCATTCATCTAAAAATCGCTGTAATGTCTAAAGGCGAAGAAACAAAAACCAGAATTCTCCACCAAGCAGCCGAACTGTTTAACCAACAGGGGTATGCAGGCTCATCGATGTCAGACATCATGCGTGTTACGGGATTGCAGAAAGGAGGAATTTACAATCACTTCCAAAGCAAAGATGATCTGGCGCTACAGGCTTTTGACTTTGCGATCGCTCGCATCCATCAGCATACTAGATTTGCATTACGAAGCAAACGCCACGCAGTAGAACGCCTGCAAGCAATCATTGGCGTATTTAGTAGCTTTGCAGAAAATCCACCTATCAAGGGAGGGTGTCCACTGCTGAATACTGCTGTGGAAAGTGATGATGCTCATCCGGCGTTACGAGAACGCGCTCAACAGGCGATGAATTCTTGGCTGCATCTGATTCGTCGAATTATTGAAACGGGAATTGCCAAGGGTGAAATTCGCCCTGAAGTGAATGCTGATGAAATCGCTACCATCATAATTGCAACAGTGGAAGGAGCAGTAATGATGAGCAAGCTTTATGGAGATTCAATTCATATCCATAGGGTAATTAATCACCTGAATCAATATTTGGAAACTCACCTTTAAATGTATGGTACAAATCAAGGTATATTCTTTAGCTGACAAATTAAATCCTATTAAAGCAGAGCTATCAGATGTAATCCATACCTCCCTCATAGAGGTTTTACAGATTACCCCTGAAAAAAGATTTCACCGATTTTTCCCACTGGATAAATCAGATTTTTACTATCCATCTGATAGAACAAACAATTATCTGGTTATGGAAATTAGTATGTTTGAGGGACGAACAGTGGAAACAAAAAAAGAGTTGATTCGCTTGCTAATTAAAAATATCAATGAAAAATTAAATATTCCTATATACGATATTGAAATCACAATTTTTGAAACGCCCAAATCTAGCTGGGGTATTAGAGGTTTACCTGGCGACGAGTTAACCTTAAACTACAAAGTAGAAGTTTGAAATTGTTATAGGTAATGGGTTATTAGGCAATTAATAATTACTCATACTTGAAAAGAGTAAAATTTTTTAGAATTTTACAGACCGCTCGGTTTTAAAATATCAAGGGAAATAATGCTAGTAAATAACAGTTTGCACAGACCATTAGAAGTAGTATTAAAAATTCCTGTAAAAACATACGACATTGATTTTATGGGAATCGTGAGCAATATTGTGTATATTAGATGGCTAGAGGATTTACGTTTAAAGTTTTTAGATGAACACTGGCAACTAAATCAACAAATTGAGCAAGGATATGCGCCTGTTTTAGCTGGAACTGAAATTGAATATAAACGTCCGATAAAGATTATTGATCAAGTAATTGGACGTTTATGGCTGAGTAATTTAGGACGCTTGAAGTGGACTGTACAAGCTGAAATTGTATCTAACAATGAGTTAGCAGCAGTGGCTACCCAGAAGGGCGCTTTTGTCAGTTTAGAAAATAGTCGTCCTATTCCCATTCCAGAGGGATTACAGAAGAAATATTTAGAAGATCAAAAAGGGAATTTGAAAGACTATTTATAAATTAATAGGCTTGTGTTAGCGCCAAAAACCTTGAAATGTGTAGGTTGGGTTGAGGAACAAAACCCAACATTTCGGGACTTTGTTGGGTTGCGCTTTGCTTAACCCAACCTACAATTTTCCACAAAGCCAAGCGTATTGATTTATAAAGTAATAGGCTTGAGTTAAGACTTGATCCTCCCTAACCCTCCTTAAAAAGGAGGGAACTAGAGCAAGCATTTTTAAGTTGATACAATAAAATCCTAGTTCGTAGTGAGCGATTCATCGCTCATAGCAAGGTTTATCAGGACTAAAGTCCTTACTACAAACTTGAATTTATTTACGCCTAGCTACTGAAACAGTGAGATGGCTATTTTCAAACACACTAATTTACTTAGGACTAGTCAATATACTTTCGATATCTGCTAGCTGCACCACTCCTGAAAAAGTTGGACTATTAATTACAAAAAAAGGTGTGCCAGAAACAGCCAATTTTTCAGCTAGTTGAATATCTTTTGTAATTGCGGGAGTAGCAAGATTAAGGTCGCGTTTAAATTTACCCAAATCTAGCTTCAGATTTTTAGCAATATCTAAATATAACGCCTTACCTAGTTGCTTTTGATTAGTAAATAGCGCATCATGATATTCCCAAAATTTGCCCTGCTGATATGCCGCCCAAGCTGCTGTTGCAGCTGGCAATGCTTCAGCATGAATTGAACTCAGGGGTAAATTCTTGTAAACTAATCTTAGTTTATCAGGATACTTTGCTAACAATTCTTTCAATTTTTTATGCGCCTCAGCACAGTAGGGACATTGAAAATCGGAAAATTCTATTAGCACAGTTTTTGATTTAATTGAACCTGTGCTGGGAGACTCACCAATCACTTTTTGAGGATTCGTCTTTAAATCCTGCAAAAATGCTTCCTGTGTTTGTTTGACTTTCTGTTGTTGTTGCTGTTGATAAGTTTGAACAGATTCGATAATTGCCTCTGGATGTTCGCGGATAATTTGTAACACTTGCTGTTCTAATTGCGGATCAATGCGGCTAGCAGCTTGTGCAGGAAATGACCAGGTAACAACCAAAAGTAGCAGACCTATTGCTGTGCAAGTACGTAGATACTGAAATAAGGGAATAAACCAATCAAAGAATGTACGCATACAAAAACTCATAAAATATTTTTTTAAAATGAGCCAGCAATCATCCCAGCAAGTAAAATAAAACCAATCCACACGTTTTGCCGGAACATCTCACCATAAACAGGATTAGGTAAGTTTCGCCCTCTTAATCGCCAAGACTGCCAAACCCATCCAATAGTAGCAACTGCAAGGCTAATCCAGAAGGCTAAGTGCAGATGTATGAGTACACCTAACCAAGCCAATAACAAGATTGTGCCAGCAAAGAAAATTCCAATAGCTACAGGGGCATAATTCCCAAAAAATAGAGCGCTAGAATTAATCCCAATGCGGCGATCGTCTTCCTTGTCGCTCATGGCGTAAACTGTATCAAATCCCAATGTCCACAATACAGTCGCGCCCCAAAGTAACCAAGTTGGTTGGGAGATGCTTTGTGTGACTGCACTCCAGCTAATCAACACGGCGAAACCCCAAGCGATAGAAAGCACCAGTTGCGGCACAGGAAACACCCGCTTTGCACCTGGATAAAGCAAAATTACGGGCACTGCTGCCACGCATAACCAGAAACTCAGGGGGTTAAGATAAAATGCCAGGATAGCTGCACATACTAGCGAGACGATCGCAACTACAATTCCAACTTTCACAGACAAGGCGCGAGATGCAAGGGGGCGATCGCGTGTTCTCTCTACTTCTGGATCAATATCCCGATCCCACAAATCATTGACAACACATCCGGCTGCACTCGTGGCTAGAGTACCTAATATAATCACACCAACCAGAGGTAAAGGCGGTTTCCCAGAAGCTGCTAAAAAAACAGCCCAAAGGGCAGGAATCATTAAAATTAACCGCCCTTCTGGTTTATGCCAGCGCAAAAGCCGGACAATTACAAGCCAAACTGGTTGCTGGGGGAGTTCTGGCGTCCTTAACATAGGAGTGGGGAGTGGGGAGTGGGGAGTGGGGAGTAGGGGATGGGGAGTGGGGAGAGGGCATTGTATATTTAAAGTTTTCTCTAGTTGCTATTCCCGTTCGGCTACGCTACTTCGACTGCGCTCAGTATAAGTCACGGCAAGCCTATTCCCTAATTCACACATCTTTACATTAATAGAATAACGTTATTTGTTATTTGTAAAAGCATAACCTCAAGTGGCAACTTTAAAATATCTTTAAATAGTCAGTGCGGTTAGAAGCAGTAGGGCGAATATACTTAGCTCAGTTACCCTCGATCAAACTGAGTTGCAAATGCTGAGTACTTTTTAATTTACTCAGCACTCAATCTGAGCAAGTGTGTTGCAACAAATATCAGTGTCAGCTACCCCGACATATCACCGTTTGCCATCATTTCTTATAAAGAGAGAAAACTAGATGCTGAATTTAGTTTCTAGCTGGGAGAGTGTTCCAACTCAACCACCTAAGCAACATCGGATTATTGCTGCCATTGACCTGGGAACAAATTCTCTACACATGGTAGTAGTTAAGATTGATCCCACACTACCAGCTTTCAGCATTATCGCTAGAGAAAAAGAAACTGTAAGACTAGGCGATCGCAATCTTTTGACTGGGGAACTCAAACCAGAGATAATTGAAAAGGCGATCGCGGCTTTAGGACGCTTCCAAGAAGTTGCCAAAACTATCAATGCTGAAACAATCATTGCTGTGGCAACTAGCGCTGTGCGAGAAGCCCCCAATGGTAAAGATTTTTTGCATAGAGTAAAAACCGAGTTGGGTTTAAGCGTTGACTTGATTTCAGGTCAAGAAGAAGCGCGACGAATCTACCTTGGTGTGCTGTCGGGGATGGAATTTAACAACCAGCCCCATACCATTATTGATATTGGCGGTGGTTCCACAGAGTTAATTTTGGGCGATAGTCACCAAGCACGGACTCTCACCAGTACCAAAGTTGGTGCAGTGCGACTCACTAGCGAGTTAATCACCACCGATCCCATCAGCAACACCGAGTTTCAACACCTGCAAGCTTATGCACGCGGGATGTTAGAACGTTCTGTGGATGAGATACTAGCAAACTTAGAGTTTGGGGAATCTCCGCGTTTGGTAGGTACATCTGGCACAATTGAAACCCTGGCGATGATTGATGCACGAGAAAAGTCGGGTGTTATTCCTTCAACTCTCAATGGCTACCAGTTAAGTCTTAAAGACTTGCAAGAGTTGGTAAATCGCTTGCGGAAACTGAGTTACTCAGAAAGGGCTGCGATTCCAGGTATGCCAGAGAAGCGGGCTGAAGTTATACTCGCTGGTGCAGTAATATTACAGGAAGCAATGACGCTTTTAGGTAGGGAATCGGTCACAGTCTGTGAGCGTTCTTTGCGGGAAGGCGTAATCGTAGACTGGATGTTAGCCCACGGTTTAATTGAAGATAAGCTGCGCTACCAAAGTTCAGTTCGGGAACGTAATGTTTTAAAAATCGCTAATAAATACCACGTCAATTTAGAATATAGCGATCGCGTGGCAAAAAATGCCTTGAGTTTATTTGACCAAACTCAAGGTACGTTACACCACTGGGGATTTGACGAGCGACAACTATTGTGGGCGGCTGCAATATTACACAATTGCGGTCATTATGTTAGCCATTCGTCTCATCACAAGCACTCTTACTATCTAATTCGCAATGGTGAATTACTTGGTTATACAGAAACCGAGATTGAAATCATAGCCAATTTAGCGCGTTATCATCGCAAATCGCCGCCTAAGAAAAAACATGAAAATTCCCAGATGTTGCTGACTAAACACCAGCGACAAATGGTCAGTCAATTGAGCGCAATTTTAAGATTGGCAGTGGCATTAGATAGACGACAAATTGGTGCGATCGCGCAAGTCCAATGTGAGTATTATCCACAATTTCAGCAGGTAAACTTGCTGATTTTTCCATCTCAACCTGATGATGATTGTGCTTTAGAACTTTGGAGCTTAGATTATAAAAAAGGAGTATTTGAGGAAGAATTTGGAGTGAAATTAGTAGCGAATTTAGAAAAGTCTAGCGTTGCTAAATTGTCTTAGAAAGTAGGGTGCGTTAACGTAGTGTAACGCACCTGCTAAATTTATAAACGCACATATATGCGCCACTACAAATCATTTGTCTTTGACGCATTTGCTTTCAAAATTTCAGTTAATTTATATAGGTTTCATCATACTTAAGGATGAATGTAAAAACTACCTAAAGAAATAGTTTAAAAATCAAAATTAGAAATACAATGAAATGTATAGTTAATAGTCTATAGTACTCTAGGTTATGTTGCTATTGGATATCTAAGCTGGGAAAACTTAGATATCCTTATATAAATAAAAAATAAAAAAATTTAATTAAATACGTTAAATTGCTCAGTTTTATGCATTGGAGAATACCAGGCTTATGCATAGAGCCTGTGTTGCATTATTGTGATAATTCATCACCTTTGGGGAGTATGCTATTAATTATTACGAAGACTTGATTCCTCAAAGAATCTGCATTGGTACTCAAGATTTATGCATTGCAGCAATTACGCTATCAATAAATGGTATTTTAGTATCCTGCAAACGCAAAAATTTTGAGAAAGTTCCTAATTTGCGTTTACAATATTGGGCTATATCTTAATTTGTCTCTGTGACATACTCCCACACCTACAACTTGCTGTAGGTGTGGGCTTCTCAGCGACTCCCGGTATCCCGTCGGACATTAACTGAGCTTTGTTTTGAGTCCACGAGATGCCCCTCCGCAGACTTTGAACAAATACCAAAAAGTATGTTCTTGCCTTAACCGCTAGAATTTTACCCATTCACGGAGACGACACAAAAGTGTCCATTCTTAAATGGAACCCCATATTCTAGATTGTCTTCGCGTTAGCGTCTCCCTTTGGGAGAAGGTTCAGTGTACGACCAGCATTTTCGGCTTTGTTCGTACTTGTTTATAATACCATTAATCGTGGTATTAAAATTAGAGAATATAATCAATATGGGTCATGGTTTGACATAGTAATTAACTGTTTAGGCTACGCAAAAATATATTAATTACTATATCTCACCACTCCCACGCATTCATCCCACACTCCTAAAAGTGAGTGTGGGGCTTCTGCTGATCTAGCTAATCTCTTATTCCTCCGTGTTCTCTGTGTCCTCTGTGGTTCGATTTTCCGTTACCTGTGCGTAAGTCCTGATTCTGAGTCTTGGGGTTTTTGATGACTTGTTCCGATCGCAGAACCCGCAACAGCTTTCCAATTCACAAAATTTCCTCTAACTAGTAATTTGACCCCATCCCATAGCCGGTAAAGCTACAGCTTGCCCTACTTTGCCACTAGAAACCCGTTTCAAAACTACATAATTCGGTAAAATTGGGTAAAGCAATTTTTGCGCTTGTAAAACAAAGGTATCTGCAAACCCATGCAACTGAAACTCAGTGCATCTAAACTTCCCTTCGCCCCTCTCCTCTTAATTGCGCCCTTTTTCCTATGGGGGACGGCAATGGTAGCCATGAAAGGAGTAATACCCCATACCACACCGCTATTCATGGCAGGTGTGCGTCTGATACCAGCAGGGATGTTAATTCTGATTGCAGCAGCATTCATGGGTAAACCCCAGCCGAAAGGTTGGGCTGCATGGCTGTGGATTACCTTATTTGCCCTCGTAGATGGGACGCTGTTTCAAGGCTTTTTGGCAGAGGGATTAGTTAGAACCAGTGCGGGGTTAGGGTCTGTGATGATTGACTCGCAACCCTTGGCTGTTGCCTTACTATCGTTGTGGCTATTTCAAGAACACATTGGTTTTTGGGGATGGCTAGGGCTAGGCTTGGGTGTCACAGGCATTAGTTTAATTGGCTTACCTGATGAGTTGATTTTACATTTTCTCGACTCAGGCGCAAATATTACAATTGGCAATTGGCAAGATTTGTTTGCGAGTGGTGAGTGGTTGATGCTGTTAGCAGCGCTATCAATGGCAGTGGGAACAGTGTTGATTCGGTTTGTGTGCCGACATGCTGACCCAGTAACCGCGACGGGATGGCACATGATTTTGGGTGGATTGCCACTATGGGGAGTTTCATCAGTTGTCGAATCCCAGCAGTGGGAGAATTTAGGAGGATCTGATTTAGTGGCTTTGGGTTATGCTACCGTATTTGGCAGTGCGATCGCCTACGGGTTATTCTTCTACTTTGCCTCTAGTGGCAGTCTCACCAGTCTTAGTTCCCTCACCTTCCTCACACCCGTCTTTGCCCTACTATTCGGCAATCTCTTCCTCTCAGAAGTCCTCAGTCCGTTGCAGTGGGTCGGTGTTTTCCTAACTTTAATCAGCATTTATCTCATTAACCAACGCGATACTTTAGCAGCGCGAAACGACACAGTTACTGTCGGCGAAATAGCTAATATACAGCAACCAGTCTTAGAAGCATCTGCTAAAAAATTAAATCCCATAACTTTCGGAGTGAGAGAATCTGAACGAGAAATTTTACCCTAACTGGTAATTCGTAATGCCTCGACTTACTTCGACTACGGCTCCATCGAGCGAAGTCGAGATGCTCAGTACAAGTCGCTCGGCACAAGTTCGTAATTCGTAATTCGTAATTCAGTAGGGAGATGAGGGAGAATAACTAATGCCCAATACTTCGACTGCGCTCAGTACAAGTGCCCAATAAAAAAATGACAGTTAACATTTGGTAATTTGGTAATCTTGAAGGTATTGTTGTATCGAATACTTCAAAAGCACCTTCAGGCTGAAACTTCCAATATGAGGCTATGCCGTTCCTCAATTTTAATATTTACCTGTTTTACTTGCGTGGGTTTTTACCCAAATCGTGCAAGCATAGCAACACCTAACCTAGCACCTGAAACTTTAGAACTTGCACAAGCTAGTTCGACAGTTACTGCTAGTCCGACTGTTTTGAGATATGGTAGTCGAAAATCAGATGTGCAGAGATTACAAACCCAATTAAAGCAGTTGGGATACTACACTGGCGTGGTAGATGGAGAGTACGACGACAGTACGGAAATGGCTGTAATTAAATTCCAGAAAGCAAAGGGTTTAAAAGTAGATGGTCTTGCTGGCTTGGCGACTAGGGGGAGACTGCAAGCAGCAATTGTAGCCAAAAATCAGATTGCCACCTCTCCAATTATTGCCTCTGCTGCTGCGACTTCCCAACCAACTACAACACCCAAGCCAACCGAGAGAGGTTTTATCTGGTGGTTAATATTGGCTATTGGAATTCTAGGAAGTATTGGCGCACTTGTTTACCTGTTGAGGTGGTTTCGTCAGGGCAAACAAGTGCAATCGGAAATATCAGAGACTAAAAGTTTGAGTGCAGCTAACCAAAACCCCATGACATCACCCTCACCAGAAACTGTAACTAATCGACAAACAGTTACACCACCAATCGCCACACAATTGCTGCTACCAGAAAAAACTTCCCGACTTGCTAAACTCAATATTGTTGACGAATTAATCCAAGACTTACGCAGTTCTGACCCAACGAAGCGGCGCAAGGCTATTTGGGATTTGGGTCAACAGGGAGATTCGCGGGCAATTCAGCATCTGGTTGACCTGATGATTGATGCCGATTCTCAAGAAAGCGGCTTAATTTTGGCAGCTTTGGCAGAAATTGGTACCCGCACACTCAAACCAATGAATCGTGCTTTAGCAATTTCACTGCAAGATGAAAGTCCACAAGTGCGGCAAAATGCGATCCGTGACCTGACGCGCGTTTATGACATGATGGGTCAAATGAGTCAGATGTTGCGCCATGCGTTAGATGACCCAGATGCCGAGGTGCAAGCAACAGCACGATATGCTTTAACTCAGATGAATCGAATGCGTGGTTTGCCGGAAGAACAAAGTCTACCAGAAGATTCACACAACGATTCACGAGAATAAACCTAAAAATATTTCAATTGGATTTGGATATTAGTGTCCGGGCCTGCGACCAAAAATGCTGCTTCGCTAAATTTGGCCGCTCTTGTGCGAATTTCTGGGTTCCTGGAAAATCCAAAACCTTCGCTTGGTATACCTAAAACATTGCTATTGAGGGTACCGTCGTTATTTTGATCGTGGAAGACAGCAACGGCGTAACTACCCGCTTTCAAGTTATCAAAGGTAATAGGTAAGGGAGTGCCACTAATCTTGGTACACTGCTTTTTTAAGCCGCGATCGCGATCGCTAGGAAATCCTTCACTGCTAGCAAATATACTCACACAAACTTGTCCTTGTTTATTCTTTAAGCCATCAATTTCTACGGTGAGTTTGCCGTTAAAATTTGCCTTGGCACTAAATGACCACGCCAGATTTCCCAGAACTGCCAATAGAAGTATACTAATTCTCAATCCTCTAACCATAAAATTTTCACAAGGTAAAATAAATTTTGCTGAAATTATGTTTTAACTTTGATTCCGACCGGGCAGATTCATGGTGACATTATTCAGTCAATACTCGCAAGTATATTGGTATATTTAATTTTATACTTTTCTAAGTAAGTTGGCGTTAACGAAGAGACAATGGGTTAACAATTCAAAATTAAAGACATTTCACAAGCAGGACTGTTTCATTCCCTAAAAGGCGCTGATTTACAAAGGTTTCAAGCAAAAAAATACACCGTATTTCAAGTAAATGAATTACACGGGTAGGGGCACAACATGTTGTGCCCCTACGATTATCTATACCTAACCAAGTTGCAATCTGCTGTATTTACCTTAATATCTCCCAATTGAGCTTTCTTCTCCAGAAAATCCAGTTGCATCACCTTCTTTGAGAAATCCACTGTAGGCTTCCATACCGTGTTCACCGATATCCAAACCTTCTAGTTCCTCTTCTTTGGATACTCTGATACCTAGAGTAGCTTTCAGGGCCAGCCAAAAGATGCTACTGAGTAAGACAGTGAAGCCGCCTACTGAGACAACGCCCAGCAACTGAACACCGAACTGTCCAAAGCCACCACCTGCAAATAAACCTTTTGCTGGGCCAAGTGCATCACCATACCAGGAATAAACACCAGGGCCAACTGCCCACAGACCTACTGCTAGAGTTCCCCAGATGCCGCAAACTAGGTGAACTGATGTAGCCCCCACTGGGTCATCAATGCCAAGTTTGTCAAAGAATGTTACGGAGAAAACTACCAGTACTCCAGCAATCAAGCCAATGACTAAAGAAGCAGGAATACCTACGTAAGCACAAGATGCTGTAATCCCAACCAAGCCAGCCAAAATACCATTGATAATCATTGACAGGTCTGGTTTACCTAAGTAGAACCAAGCTGTAATGGTGGCGGCAATTCCACCGGCAGCACCAGCCATGTTAGTGGTGACAGCAATGTGACTGATCGCACTAGGATCGGCAGCCATCACAGAACCTGGGTTGAAACCAAACCAGCCCAACCACAAGATCAGACAGCCCAAAGTGGCAATACTCATGTTGTGACCTGGCATAGCCACAACTTGCCTATCTTGATATCTACCAAGGCGGGGCCCAAGAAATGCTGCTCCCATCAAAGCTGCCCAGCCACCTACGGAGTGAACCACCGTAGAACCGGCAAAATCCCAAAAGCCTCTGTCTGCTAGCCAACCAGTTCCCCAAATCCAGTGTCCGGTAATGGGGTAGAGAATACCTACAAGTAAGAGGCTGAAAATTAGGAAATCAACAAACTTAATCCGTTCGGCTACTGCACCAGAAACGATTGTTGCTGCTGTTCCAGCAAACACTAACTGGAATAAAAACTTGGCAGCTAAAGGTACACCAGCCCAACTAATAGCACCGAAAACGCCTTTATAGGCTTCTCCTGTGGCGGGACTGTTATCTGCTCCTCCTAACAAAAACCCATTCAATCCAATGAAGTCGTTGCCATCACCGAACATTAAGCCAAAACCGAGTACCCAAAAGGCAATGCTGGATAAAGCAAATACAATCAAGTTTTTGGAAAGAACGTTGACAGCGTTTTTCTGACGACAGAAGCCGGTTTCTAACATACAAAAACCAGCGTTCATGAAGAACACTAAAAAGGCTGCGATCGCAACCCACAGTGTATCAAGAGCAACTTTGAGTTCTGCTGTCGTTGGCCCTGCGGCGGTCGTTTGGGCAACTGCGACATAACCCCAACCCAACACAATCAGACAAGCTAAAGGTAAACAAGCTTGCCAAGTGGGAGAGAGTCGCTTAATTGCTACCTTGACTTTTGAGTTTGATTGTGAGTTTGTAGCGTAACTTCTTGTTGACGGATGCCTATTTTTTGTTTTCGATTTTTGTTTGTACATTAATTTGAGTGTCATCCTCCAAACCATCCTTAAAAAAGGGAAAAAGCAGGTTAACCAGAAAAACTAGCGTGCGAAGTTAGATCCAGTGGTTTTTGATATTTTTGCTGTATACCAATTGTTTAAAGACCAGAAACTAAAATAACCTTAGTAGGAGTTTAAGAAACTATTGGCACATCTGTAAATATTTTTTGTAGTTCTTCGTAAGAAATTTATGATTTAATTTATTAAATAGTTAACTCTTCTTCACTTAATCTTTAAAAAAAATGGCAGAAAAATTGCCTTAAATTGTCTTGCTCTTGTCTATATTAGGACTTACGCACGAGTTACGGAATAACGTAGACACGTTCGTGAAGTGTCTTGTAGAGAAGTGGCTTCCCATTCGCGCAGCGTTTTTGCAGGAGAAGGGTACCGCAGAGGCGCAGTCTTTCGACAACTCTTGGAGACACTACGCGAACGCTCAATAACCGGGCACGGAGAAATGAGAGTTTGAGAGATATTTTGCATAAGTCCTATATATAATATTGTGTGCTGGTGGTAGTGTTCCCCAAGCAGGACGACCAGGATGGAGGCCAAGCAAATAGGCAGCTACCAACGCTGTGGACAACAGAATTACCGGCAAAGTTGCGATCGCTCAATTTCGCTAACCAGCCTGAGACTACTTTTTGTTTCACTTTTGGTAAATTTATGCCTTAACGGATAAATTTGATCGATTTTCTATTTACTTAAAATAAAAAACTGTATCGTTAAACACATTTTTTTGGCTTTTGTGATGAAATATATCTCCTGATGCAATAGATTAAGCAACTATATCCTTTGTAGTTAAGTATTTTCCGGTATTAGGATAGGATAATTTGGATATTATTAATTTTTAATATAAAAAGTTAATTGTTTGTTACTTTAGAGATGCGTTAATTCATCTCTAAAGTAATAATTACCGTATAAAAATTAATAAATTTACAGTAATTATGCTGAGATAGCGAATTTATCGGGCTATTCATACAACATAGGGTAAACTCATAGGCGATCGCGATCGGATTGGGTACGCTAGTTGAGCAAAGACTCTCCACCTTTTGGCTTGTCGTTAGACATAGCCTTGCTCATTAAGCACCAATCAGTGACGGAAACATCTATCGAAACTCCCATACAAGCTTATAGTCTGAATTAAATAGAACCGTAGGAGGAAACAAGGCTAACAAACCTAATTTCCTTAAAAAAAGAGGGTTTACAGTACCTGTAATATGGGAGACTTGGCAATATTCCCTATAAATCAGATTCAAGATGAGTAAGACAATTTCGGACATTGCAGTTAAGACGATCAACGGTGAAGATAAACAATTAAACGAGTATACCGGCAAGGTACTCTTAATTGTGAATGTGGCATCCTACTGCGGTTATACTTCTCAATACGAGGGACTAGAAAAATTGAACCAAAAGTATGGGGAAGCAGGGTTACGTATTTTGGGGTTCCCCTGTAACGATTTTGGAGCGCAGGAACCAGGAAGCAATGAAGAGATTGTGAAATTCTGCACGAGTAAATATAATGTTACCTTTGAACTATTCGATAAAGTTCATGCCAAAGGCTCGCAGCAGCATCCACTTTATGAGAGACTTACCAAAGCCGTTGAGCCAACGGGAACTGTTGCTTGGAACTTTGAAAAATTTTTAGTTAATAAACAAGGTGAAGTGATAGCTAGATTTAATAGTAGTGTCCAGCCAAATTCACCAGAAATAATTGCCATAATTGAGAAAGAATTAGCTAAATAGTCATTAGTCATTAGGTTGTACTATTGGTATTGATTTTTGGCTCTGGAGTGTTAAATTTATTTACGTCCAGTCCCTTAATTGAGAATATTGTCTCAATGAATAGTTTAAGTTATTTGTGTCTAATTTGTCATGAATGTTGCAATCATTGGTTGTGGTTATGTTGGTTATAAGGTTGCTCAATATTGGCAGGAAAAGGAAGATTTTGTTGTCAGTGTAACCACAACTTCCTCTGAGCGTGTCCCTGCACTAAAATCAGTATGCGAAAGAGTTGTAGTTACCCGTGGTAATGACTTAGATAGTCTAAAATCAGTTTTGCACGATCAAGATGTTGTAGTTTTGAGCGTTGGTGCAAAAGGTGCGGAAGTTTATGAAGAAACTTATCTACAAACTGCCCAAACTTTAGTTTCATCCTTACAGCAGGTTCCGAGTGTAAAACAATTAATATACACAGGTAGCTATGCAGTGTATGGTGACAGAAATGGTGTATGGGTAGATGAAGAAACACCACTTGCACCCGCTAATTTAAATGCACAAATTCTCCGAAAAACAGAGGATGTGCTGCTATCAGCATCTAGCGAAAATCTCCGCGTTTGTATCTTTCGCTTAGGAGGAATTTATGGCCCTGGTAGAGAACTGTTGAAAATATTTAACAGATGTTCTGCTACAACCCGTCCCGGCGGCGAGGATATCACAAATTGGATTCACCTGGATGATATTGTTGGTGCGATAGAATTTGCCCGTCACCGTCGGTTGCAAGGGATTTATAATCTGGTAGATGATGCACATCTTACCAGCCGAGAATTGCTAGATAGCCTATTTGAAAAACATAATTTGCCCAAAGTTATATGGGATACTTCTATTAAGAGTACCCGCCCATATAATGCTTGGGTATCCAATGAAAAGCTGAAAGAGGCAGGATACCAGTTAATTCATCCCCAGATAATTTTTTAGCAAGTATTAAAAACTAGGAATTATGCAACCATCTACTGTAACTAACACAACCAATTTGACAGCATCTCCTAGCCAGTTTTACAGTTGGCAAAATTATCGTTGCGCCTACGAAGTTCATCAACCAACTAACACAACACCAGAGGGCATTCCCTTACTGTTAATTCATCCTATTGGTGTTGGATTGTCGCGGCAATTTTGGCAGCGATTTTGCCGGGAATGGTATAATACAGGTCAGCGTAATTTAATTTACAACCCTGATTTATTAGGATGTGGTGAAAGTGATATGCCTCATGTGGCTTACACTCCTAGTGATTGGGCAGAACAGTTGCAGTACTTTTTACAAACAGTAGTGCAAAAACCTGTGATTGTAATAGTACAAGGTGCTTTATTACCAATTGCGTTGGCTTTGCCCGCCGCAGGCATCGCATTAGTCGAAAAGCAATCAAACTTAATTGCTAAACTTGTACTCTCTGGGCCTCCAACCTGGGCTTTGATGACAAATAAATCACCAGAATGGCGGCAAAAACTTGCTTGGAATCTGTTTGATTCGCCTTTTGGGAGTGCTTTTTATCGCTATGCACGCACCCGAAAGTTTTTACATTCTTTCTCGACTCGTCAACTTTTTGCTTCTGAGAATGCTGTGGATGCAGAGTGGTTGAATACATTGGTTGCAGGTGCAGAAAATCCTGCTAGTCGTCATGCAGTGTTTTCTTTTTTAGCAGGGTTTTGGCGACAGGATTATACTAGTTCTATCGCCTCTATTCAACAACCAACATTAGTGGTTATGGGGGAGACTGCATCGAGTATTAGTCAAAAAGGTAAAGAAGAAACGCCAGACGAACGCTTGGCCCACTACCTCACCTGTTTGCCTCAAGGTCGAGGTATAAAAATAAATGGGCGTAATGTTTTACCCTATGAATCAACTGCTGAATTTATAGCAGCGATCGCTCCATTTATTAATGAAGTTTTTTAGCTGATTGATAGTGACATCATACCAGACTTGCCATGATAGGTTATGACTGGAATTGATTACTAAAGGCAAGCAAAATTATGTTTCCCAATCGTCGAGGAGAAAGAGTTCCTAGTGTCACTTTTCATACTCGTGTGGACAACCAGTGGGTAGATGTGACAACCGATCAATTGTTTGCTAATAAGACAGTGGTCGTCTTCTCCTTACCAGGTGCTTATACACCGACTTGTTCATCAACTCATCTCCCTGGTTATAACGAATTGTCCGGGGTTTTCAAAGAAAATGGAGTTGATGACATTATCTGTATTTCTGTCAATGATGCCTTTGTAATGAACGAATGGGCAAAGGATCAAGAAGCAGAAAATGTTACACTTATTCCCGATGGTAATGGTGAATTTACTGAAGGAATGGGGATGCTGGTAGATAAATCAGACTTGGGATTTGGAAAGCGATCGTGGCGCTATTCTATGCTGGTAAGAGATGGTGTAATTAACCAAATGTTTATTGAGCCAGACGAGCCAGGAGATCCCTTTAAGGTATCCGATGCTGAAACAATGCTTAGATACATCAACCCCCAAGCAGTGAAGCCCGAAGTAGTTTCTCTGTTTGCCAAAGTCGGTTGTCCCTTCTGTGCCCGTGCTAAGGCGATGCTCAAGGAACATGGCATTAACTACGAAGAAATTACCTTGGGTAAGGATATCACCACACGGTCGTTAAAAGCAGTTACCGGTGCGACAACAGTTCCCCAAGTGTTTATCGATGGTAAATTAATTGGTGGTTCTGAGGCATTAGAAGCCTACTTCACTGCTAAATAGTTTTCACTAGGGGCGCACAGATGTGCGTCCCTACAACGTATTCAAAGATCGCCCTTGGATGATTGAGTTTTAGCAACGGCGATCGCGTTCTAAATCATAAATCACTTTCTCCAAATACCATTCATCCGATTCACCCTGATGCCTCTGGCGCTGCTGTTTGAGTAATCGTTCGGCTGTTGTCGCATCACCGTTAAGTAAAATCAGTAAACGTTTTTGCAGTTTTCTGTTTTTCGGGTTACTGAAGTATGGCTTAGAACCCAATACGTTTCAGTTAAAGCCAAAAACCTTGATACACGTAGGTTGGGTTGAGGAACGAAACCCAACATTTGGCGGGTTTGTTGGGTTTCGCTGTCGCTCAACCCAACCTACAATTTTCCTTAACTGAACCGTATTGGCTTAGAACCCTTGCCCCGTGGTTGAGATGACCACAGTTTGATTAAGGCAAGTGATAAGCTGATGATCAGAACCACCACAATCAATCCCATACTTCTTGAAATTAAGTAGTTATCACCTTATATTCTGTAAAAATATTACTTTTATAACATCAGTGATTTTTTGGATGTTTTCGTGGTTAAACTGAAAACATCTAAATAGCATAGTCGCATTAAATCAAATTCTTGTAGGGTCGTGTTGATTCTGACTTCTGACTTCTGAATTCTTCTTCAATCAAAATACAATATGTTTGCTAGAATCCGTCGAATTTTAAACCAATTTTTTAGTAACTCAAGGACAATCAACAACGAACCACTGAATAAAGTAAGTTTGATTGTCATTATTTTAATTGATATCTTTATTTTGATTAATGTTTTTACCGGACTCGATGATATTAGTAGATGGCATATCAGCCCGACTGAGGCTTATCCATGTTATTCAGAGTGGCAAAATTACCGGACAAAAACCACTCAAGATAAAGATTATGAAATTGTTAAACTTTCATTGCCAGATAATCTGAATAATCAACTCAGTTTTCAACGAAACTATCAACAAGCCGAAGCAGGACATCTGGGTAAGGTTTCTAAAACGTGTTTGCAATATGCCGACTACAAAGATAAAATTAACAATCCTGACAAGCAGCAAATCATCAAAACTATTGATCAGAAACAAGCGAAAATCAGTTCGCTTGAACAAGCAAATCGCACTATTAAAGCACAATATGACTCAACGTTATTAGAAAAAATTGCAGGTCAGGGTCGTGAACAATCAATTAATCAAGTCAGTGCTGAAAAAGCTAAACAGACATTAGAACAAAATAATCGCCAAATTTCTACCCTTAAACAAGAAAATTCTACTCTTAAAAATGAACTGCTTACCAAACCAGAAAGTATTAGTTTTATAGCCTTTCTTAAAGATGATAATCAATTCCGAGAAGTTGACAAAGGCTATCAGCAGGCATCATTTTGGTATCCAAGTATTCAGCTTGCTTTTCAGTCCCTCTTTCTTTTACCGTTGATTGTCATTGCTTTATCAGTTAACAAATTTGCCCAAAGAAGAGGATTTGGACTGATCTCGCTAATTAGCTGGCATTTGCTAGTCATCTTTTTTATCCCACTAATCGTTAAAATATTTGAATTTCTTCAAATCGGGGCAATATTTAAATTTCTCTTCGATATTATTAGCGCCCTTTTTGGTGGTTTACTTTTCCTGATCAATTATGCTTATATTTTGTTAATTCCAATTATCGGTTTTGGAATTATCCAGTTTTTTCAAAAAGTTGTATTTAATGTTAAAGTCCAGGCAGCTAGCAGAGTCCAAAAATCACGTTGTGTAAATTGCGCCAAGAAAATTCGACAACTTGATATCTACTGTCCGCACTGTGGTTATTATCAAGATATTGAATGTCAAAACTGTCATAATCTGACTTATAAACATTTGCCCTATTGTAAACATTGTGGAGCTTCTCAAAATACGAGTATTTTGTAATCGGTGAAGTCATGAAACTTTTGACAAAAACTATCTCCTGATAGATGACATGGATAAACAACTTCTACGTTAATTGATGACAACAAACTTAATATGGAAAAAGTGAAAAAAGCCAATATAGAGAGTCAGTCGCCTCTTTCTTTTCTCAAAAACTTGTTGATTGCCCGTTGGCGATCGCTCCTACTCCTGTTGATAGGAGTATACTTACCTTTGCAGATTTTTGAAATTCTGACAGTCAAGATATGGGAGAATAAAGCTGGCTTCCCGTGGGATGTGCCTATTCTGTTAGCAGTTCATTCTACAGCAAACCCACAGCTTGATGTTTTAGCCGTGACGCTAGCGAGAATTGGAGAGCCTTGGGCGGCGATACCGATTTTAGGTGCGATCGCACTTATATTATTACTTCAAAAACGCTGGCGATCGCTAGCTTATTTACTCACCGTCTCAGCAGGAAGTGTGATCATCAACCGCACAGCAAAGGAATTAATGCATCGAGTGCGTCCACAATTGTGGCAGTCCATTGCACCTGAGTCTAGTTTTGCCTTTCCCAGTGGTCATGCTATGGCGAGTATAACTGTAGTAGCAATTTTGCTATTCTTAACTTGGGATAGCTCCTGGCGCTGGTTGGTTCTGATCTTCGGCAGCTTATACATAATAGCTATTGGGTGGTGTCGTCTCTATCTGGGGGTACATTTTCCCAGTGACGTTCTCGCGGGTTGGATGGTTGCATTAGGTTGGACAATTGGCGTCAGTCTAATTATTAAACCCTATAAAACTATAGCCAAATCATTAGATGGCGATCGCCCTAAAGATGAAACTACCTTACTCCCTGAAGAAAAAGAGTTGATCACCAAGGAGTAATATTATGTCCGCTTAAAGGCTTATTGTTTAGGCTGACGCACTATAACCTTTTCTTAATAGCCTGACTGGTAAAATAAGATTGTTTTTCTCAGCGCTCTCTGTGCCTCTGCGGTTTAAAAGTGATTTATTTAACCGTAGAGGCGCACATAGCACAGAGAGAAGAGGTTAAAGAAGAATTTATATACTAAAATTTTCGCCCACCTTGAAACGGCTACCTTTTCTTAGTCGTCTTTAGACGAATGAGTGCTATTAGACTCAGAATTCATTCTGAGGCGGGCTAGATGAGAATAAAATAGCCCTGGCTTTCTTGGTAGATGCATTGATTACTCATGCGTCTACAATCTCTTGTGATCCGTTCGGGTAAGTTCTCAATAATACAAAAAATATTCTGCCATCTTGATATACATGTAAAAAAAAGAGGTATTAAATTTGACTATTTTAGAATTTTCATTCCTAATTTGGATTGGTTCATTTAGCGCTGGCTTGTTAGGGGCGCTAACTGGGTTAGGAGGTGGAGTAGTAATTGTTCCCTTATTAACTTCGGTATTTGGCGTTGATATTCGCTATGCTGTTGGTGCCTCACTAGTATCTGTAATCGCTACTTCTTTGGGTGCAGCATCTACCTATATTAAAAAAGGCTATACCAATTTGCGATTGGGAATGTTTTTAGAAGTAGCCACAACCATTGGTGCGATCGCAGGAGCAATAATCGCAACTTTTGTTTCTGTCAAAGCCCTAACTATTGTACTAGCGATCGTCCTCATTTATTCAGCATACCTTTCACAACGACCCAGAATAGAACATATTGAAGATGAAGTACCAGATGCGATCGCAAATTATCTGAAACTGAATGGTACTTATCCAACTCCTGATGGAGTAATGTCTTATCAAGTTCATTCAGTACCAATGGGATTTGGAATGATGTTAATAGCTGGGGTGCTTTCTGGGTTGCTTGGTATTGGTTCTGGTGGATTCAAGGTATTGGCGATGGATCAAGCCATGCGTTTACCCTTCAAAGTTTCTACCACCACTAGCAATTTTATGATCGGCGTCACAGCAGCAGCATCAGCTGGAGTTTACCTAGCACGCGGCTATATCGATCCAGGATTATCTATGCCGGTGATGTTGGGGGTATTACCTGGTGCTTTCTTGGGCGCACGAATTTTGACAGGCGCGAAAACGCAAATTTTGAGAATTATCTTCAGTGTTGTGCTAGTGGTAATGGCTTTGAAAATGGTCTACAACAGTTTAATAGGGGGGCTTTAAAATGTATAAATTTAATAGTAGCTTTCGCTGGACATTCCTGGCACAACCTGATATTGAAGTGGTTACACTAACCTTACCGAAGAAAGATATAGACTCTAATATCGAACAATTAGAACAGCCCAGTAACACAGTAGCACAATTGCCTAATAGCTGTGACATTGATGTTAACAAGAATTTGACAAAAACATCAAGTGAGCAGCAATTGGAATATTTGCTCAGTAATCTTATGAAATATGGCGTTTTAATAGCTAGTGCTGTCGTTTTACTGGGGGGTATACTCTACTTGATTCATCACGGTGCTGAACCTGCTGAATATCACTTTTTTCGGGGAGAACCATCGGAATTTCGCTCACCAACAGGTGTAGTAAAAGCAGTTTTTTCAGGTAGCGATGCCTACGACGGGCTACGCCTACGCGCCATTATTCAACTCGGACTTTTACTGCTAATTGCTACTCCAATTGTCCGCGTTTTTATTTCCTTATTGGCTTTCCTAATACAGCGAGAATTTATCTATGTCATTGTTACTTTATTAGTAATGACTAGTCTGATTTACAGTCTTGTAGGAGCATATTATTAAGAATATTAAAAAAAGGGTAAAATCAACCTTTTACCCTTACCAAAAGTTCATTTATTAGACCTATTACGAGCCTTGTAAAAGGTCATTTATTGAACTTATACTCTGTTTAATTTGTTCTAAAAGAGAAGTTTTTAAGAAGTCAAAACTTACCGTTGAAATATTAAATAATCCCAAAGCATATAATAAGCTCGAAATCCCAATAAATAGAGCTAAAAATCTGCCAAAAAAACCGGGATTAATTTCAATAAAACCTAATTTAGATTGCCCAATGACAGCAATCGTTATAAAAACAATTCCTGCTATTAAAAAGGTGCTATTTGGAGTTAAATCTGTCATTTTCCTATTAAGATGCCTCAGTAATTTTATTGTAGCTATTATTAATTAAAATTTCTGCCCCGGCTATATGCAAAATAAAAATTTTGCTACTCAACATCGACTTACCCCAGTCTAAAGAGGCTTTAGCTATTGCAGTATCGGTGTTGGATCTCATCGTCTGCTATAATTTCTATAGATATATTTTGATTTTGAAACCTATTGAGCGAGAAATAGCGGTGATTGTCTCAATTGCGTTTAAATCGTTATATTTAGCTTAGATACCAAAGAACAAACTCAGATTTTGCAAGATGCGATGTCTACGACGGGCTATGACGCTCGCGGACTCGCTAACGCAACGCTTACGGCGTCGCACTCATGCATCTCTGATCTAAATCAGCGCTAAACAGCACGGCGTAAATAAACCACCCATTCCAAATCAACGAAACTCTTACGCTGTATTGAATGCGTGAATGCGTTAATGCGTGACTTCCGCCTTGCGGTACTAGACTTTGGTTTAGTTTATATATTAAACTACACTAAGTCGATAAGAATAGTGGGTTTTTATGGAAAGCGTCCAAAACGTCAGCCAAGAGTTGAATGTAGCAGGAGACACAACTCTGGAGGACTTACAACAGCCAACTCCAAAAGAGTTCAAAAAAGACATTTTCAAAAAACTCAGAGGTGGATTTTTTCTAGTACTGGGATATTTATTGTCACCACTATGTTGGTGGAATGACTTACTATTTAATTTGCCAATAGCTTATGGTTTTGGGTATGCATGTAGTTTACTTTCCCCAAAATTACTTTTACCTTGTTCAATTATCGGATATTGGCTCTCTAATATTGTGGGAATTCTCTTGATGCAATTCGGTTCTAAAGACATTTTTCAAAAAGAACCTCAAGAGCATAACCTGAAAAAAGAATTAATCAGTGGTCTAATTTCTTCAACAGCTTATACCGTCTTGATTATACTATTGATCCAGTTGAAGATTCTCGATTCTCCCATTTTATTTGCCAACGGTTAATTTAGTTGATCGCGTTTCTACATAACAAACAGATCCCCGACTTCTTCAAGAAGTCGGGGATCTGATCCTCTCAGTAGAGAGCAAATCATTAAGAAGAATATCAATTTTTATCAAATTTTAAAATTTCACTTAAATTAAACAATTTTGGAGCCTCCTTACTGACAATTAATGGTAGCTTCCCATTCCATTTTTCTATTGCTTGCCTTTGCAGAATTTCGGGAGTTAAACCATCACGTAATAATCTGTGCGCTTCAGCCTCTCCTTTTGCTAAATTAACTTTTGCTTCAGCCTCTTTTGTTGCTTTTAAGGCGATAAACTCTGCTTGCTTTGCTTCTTGTTCAGCAATCTGCTTCGCCTCCACCGCCTCACCAAATCTTTCTGAAAAATGGACATGAACTAGAGAAATATCATCAACTGCAACGTGATAGTTACCCAGGCGTGTGGACAAAGCATCATCTACTCCACCTTTGACTTCTCCTCGTTTAGTAATAATTTCTTCAGCAGTATATTTTGCCATTACTGCTTTTAGTACTTCCTCAACTGCTGGATTAATAATGCGAATAACTACATCTTGTTCATCTCCAATTTCTTGAAAAATGGCATTTGCTTGCTGGGGAATAATATGCCAATTTAGAGCAACATCAGTAAAAACATTTTGTAAATCTTTGGAAGAAGCCTCAGCCGAAATTTCCTGCTTTTGGACTCGAATACTCAACTTTTTCACAGTATTAACTACAGGAATAATTAAGTGAAGTCCTTCACCTAATATCTGGTTTTGTACTTCACCAAATTTCATCAATACACCACGTTCACCTGCATTTACAATCACACAAGGCGTGAGAAAGAGAGTTATCAGGAACAAAAGAGCAGTCAGTTTACCGGCACTGTTAAAAGTTGGATTTTTTTTCATCTGTGTGAAACATCTATGCGTCTTGGATAGAGACACATATTTAGGAGTTGTAAGCTTCTTCCCGTCATCCTCTTATAACTTTGCCTCTAAGTCAATTTTCATATCACTCTAGCCAAGGTAACAAATCAGTATTTACCTCGTTCCCAGTCTCCGACTGGGAATGCCCCTAATTGAGGCTCCGCCTACCTTACTGGCGGCAGAGCCGCAATGAACAGCATTTCCAGCCTCTGGCTGGAAACGAGGTTTAAAAGGGGTTTTAGCTTAACTTGACAACAATGGGCAATGCCGTATACCTCATTCAAATGAGAATCACTATAGTAAAGGTTAGAGTAGCTTTATTTTTACATAAATTACTCTAATGACATAGAAAAACCGTAGTATTTAAAAAGGTAAGTTTGCCCTCGGTTTAGATCACTCTCCAGATAAGACTGCGTAGGTTTTGCCTAAAAAATAACTCCAATGTCAGGGTTAATTTTCGTTAAAAACTCTTCCCCATCTTGAATTTATCCCAGAAAATGGTGGAAGCTTCGAGAATAACCTTTTCTCTCATCGCGTTTGAAAGCTGTCACAAAACTATCGGCTAAAACTTATTGCGATGTGTGTGTCGTCGGTGTAGCTGCCAGGATTGAGTCGAAAACGCGCATGTTCCAGGTATCGACTCAAATCATTGTTAACGATTATCTTGTCAGCATATTCAAAGCCTGCACCGTAAGCATCTGCGTAGGCGTAGCCCGCCGTAGGCATCGCTAACTCTAGCAGCATATTGGTACTAAATTAAAAATCGACGCGCCAGAAAAAAGCTAGAAACTGATTTAGCATCTACCGATTCTCCCTCCAGAATCGCTTTCTCTAATTCTTCAGGAGTCAAAAACACAGTTTCGATATCCTCGTCTCCATCTTGTGGTGGTGGTGTTTCCAGCTTTTCCAAGTCTCGCGCCAGAAAAGCATAGATAATTTCATCAGAATAGCCGGGAGCTAAGAAAAATTCGCCTAATTTGTCCCATTTTTTGGCACTATAGCCAGTTTCTTCTTCAATCTCACGCTGTATCGTCTCTAAAGGTTCTTCACCTGCTTCCACAGTTCCCGCCGGAAATTCTAATATCCGTCCCTGAATTGCAAAACGATACTGGCGCACGAGTACAAGTTTACCCTCTGGCGTTATCGGCACAGCTAAAGCGCCACCAGGGTGACGAATACATTCCCATTCTCCTTCTGATTTATTAGGCAAACGCAAGCGATTAACTTCAAAATCAAATTTGCGTCCTTTATAAAACAGGCGTTGTCTTAGTAGTTGTGGTAATTCTCTACCTAATGGCATAATAAAATCTGATTATCTGTGAATACAGAGGTGAAATCAGCGTTCTTCTGCGTTTAAGGATGGTATTTTTAATTGCCCATCAATAAATGTACATCAGAACAGTCTACCTCTTTCAGCAGTTCTTTAATAACATACCCGGATACTGGTTCTATCCAATCTGGGGCAATTTCTGCCAGTGGTACTAACACAAAGGCCCGATCCCGCATTCTGGGATGCGGAATCTGGAGATTTGGTGTATCCAGAATAATGTCATCAAATAGTAACAAATCCAAATCTAGGATTCGTGGCCCCCAGCGTTCCTGACGCACACGCCCAAATTGTTGTTCAATTCCTAACAAAATTTCTAATAACTGCTGGGCTGTGATTTCTACCTGCAATGTGACGCAGCCATTTAGGTAATCTGGCTGTGGTGGCCCGACAGCTTTAGTTTGGTACCAATTGGATCTGGCTTCTAAGAAAATACCTGGCGTTTTAGCTAAAATCTCTATAGCTGCTTCTAAAATTGTTTGTGAATCGCCGATATTACTACCAAGAGCAACGGCGCTTCTTCTTAGCTCTGCTTTGGCGTCGTTCGCCTTAAGTAAGCTGGGTTCGGGCTGTCTTTGGGGATACTTCGGTATACCTGTTCCAGAAAATGCCAATAATTTTTATATTCCGAATAATTATCAAAGTTGCAATTTTTTTTACAAAGCTCAATTAACCAAATCTAAAAAACATTATTTTTTTATAGTGAATTTAGTTAATTATTTATAGGATATTATACTAACACAGAGGTAGTGCTATAATCCCAAAGCTGATTAATGGTAGCGAAAAACAGATTTCTGTATCTGATGCTAGCTGGAAAAGATTGGGACAATTCAGCAAGAACAAAGTCCGGCTAATTAAACGCTCTACCGGACTAATTGTCACCGCGACTAAAGTCGCTTGAGGCATGTTTCCTCTCAGGTCTAAAGACACTGAGTTTCCAGAGTTACCAGTATTTTTATGAGAGCTTACCACCAGCACATCTGGCGCAGGCGAGGCAGTTACTTAGCAAATGAAAATTTTACCATCTAGGATGAAGTCCAATCAGGCAACTCGTGGTAAACCACTCTATCGTCGCATCTGGTTTTGGGCAGGCTTGGGTGTAGGTGGTGGGATAGTTGCCTTAATCTACGGCATCAGTTTAATAGATCGAACTTTGCCAGATCAGGCACAGTTGAATGCCGTGGTTAGAGAGCAAACACTGACGATCAAAGCTGCTGATGGAACTATATTACAACAACAAGGTGAAACGGGCAGAGAACAGCTAAAGCTGGAACAAATACCAGATAATTTAAAAAAAGCTTTCATCGCCTCAGAAGATAGAAGATTTAAGCAACACAACGGATTTGATCCTCAAGGGATTGCTAGAGCCGGTTTGAATAATTTGCGATCGCAAGGTGTGGTTGAAGGTGCTAGCACTATCACCCAACAGCTAGCGCGGATTCTGTTTTTGAAGCAAGAACAGACAATCTGGCGCAAACTCAAGGAAATCCGCCTAGCACAAAAAATGGAGAATGAATTAACCAAAGATCAGATTTTAGAGCGCTACCTAAATCTGGTTTATTTGGGAGGTGGAGCTTATGGTGTGGCAGATGCATCAAGAGTATACTTTAGTAAAACGCCAGACCAGCTTTCTTTAGCCGAAATGGCAACGATTGCTGGATTAGCACCTGCTCCTAGCTTATACGCTCCAGACAAGAATCCCGAAGCTGCGAAACGGCGGCGGGACTTGGTATTGCTACGGATGCAAGAAGATAAAATAATTACGCCAGAACAAAAGCAGGCAGCAGTCCAAGAACCACTGACTCTCAAAACCAGTTTACCCAAGCGACTGGAAGTAGAATCACCCTACTTTACCAGCTACATTCAAAAAGAATTGCCGAAGTATGTTTCTGCTAACGTGCTAAAAAGTGAGGGATTAGTAGTAGAAACTACGCTAAACCCGACTTGGCAGAAAGTCGCAGAAGAGGCGGTTGCCAAAACGCTGCGAAATCAAGGACGCTGGGAGAACTTTAAACAAGGAGCAATGGTAGCAATTGACCCCCGCAGTGGTGAAATTAAGGCAATGGTTGGGGGAAAAGACTTTGGTAAAAACCAGTTTAATCGGGTTACTCAGGCACAACGGCAGCCAGGATCGACATTTAAAGGGTTTGTATATGCCACTGCGATCGCTAGCGGTAAAAGCCCCTATGATAGCTATGAAGATGCGCCTTTTGTCGTAGATGGCTACGAACCGAAAAACTATAGTGAAAGGTTTCGGGGTTCCATGAACATCCGAGACGCCCTCACCCGCTCTATTAATATTATTGCGGTGAAGGTGTTGATTGATGTAGGATTTACGCCAACGATTAAACTTGCCCATGATATGGGAATAAAATCTGAACTCAAGCCCACCTATTCCTTGGCTCTTGGCTCAAATGAAGTTAATCTGTTGGAATTGACTAGCGCCTATGGCAGCTTTGCAACTCAGGGATTGCACACAGAACCTCATGGTATTACTCGCATCCTCAACCGCCAAGGCAAGGTGATCTGGTCAGCTAATTTCAAGCCACAACGGGTTCTTGACGCTGACAGTGCCGCCATCATGAGTTGGATGTTACGCAACGTTGTAGAAGCGGGAACTGGTGCGGCTGCTCAATTAGGTAATAGACCAGTTGCAGGCAAAACCGGCACTTCCGACGAAGCCCGTGATTTATGGTTTATTGGCTACATTCCCCAGATGGTGACAGGGGTTTGGCTAGGTAACGATAATAACCGCCCGACATACGGCAGTAGTGGTAGTGCTGCTTACACCTGGCACGAATTTATGGAAAAAGCGGCAGAAGGGATGCCGGTAGAAAAGTTTCCCAAACGTCCCAAGTTAGAAGGTCGTAAAGGCACTATTAAAGCACAGGCTATCAAGCCCAAGCAAGTGCTAAATCGTTCTATTTCCTCTAATGATGACTCAGAAGCAGAAAGTGCTAGAAATTCTGAGGAGAGTGGTTCATCTAGGAGACGTAGGAGGAGGAGGTATTCTCAAGAAGAACAGCAATCAAGCGATTATACCCCAAGACGGAGAAGACGCGATCGCACTCAAGAATCAACTTCCACTAACTCTTCTTCAGAGTCATCTACTTCACGGCGGCGGCGCTCTAGAAGAGTAGAATCTGATTCTTCTCCCGCGCCTCGAAGAAGTCGGCGATCTTCCTCTCCCGCAAATAATTCCGGTTCTTCCGGTTCTTCATCATCACAACCATCCTGGCGGGATAAACTTAGACCTTCTAACTAATGAAGAGTGGGCATTGGGCAAAAGAGTGCTGAGTTAGGAGTTAGGAGTTAGGAGTTAGGAGTTAGGAGTTAGGAGTTAGGAGTTAGGAGTTAGGAGTTAGGAGTTAGGAGTTAGGAGTTAGGAGTTAGGAGTTAGGAGTTAGGAGTTAGGAGTTAGGAGTTAGGAGTTAGGAGTTAGGAGTTAGGAGTTATTCTCACCCCTGCCCCCCGCCCCCTACCCCCTGCCCTCTGCCCCCCATCCTATTTTCTATGCAATATGAAGTTGCTGAAACTAAACTCCAGAGGGATGTTAAGTGATACGCTCATTCTATAGTGTGTCAAGTAGTGTTACTTAACATTGGAGAATATACTCATGCATATATTGATGCAGGCAGCAGATTCAATCGCAACAAATGGGACTCATTTTCCTTTTGCTTTCACCTTGGTGTATGTCGTTGGTTTTATTGCTGCTGTAACCATTGGTTCAATAGCTTGGTACAACTCAAAACGCCCCGCAGGTTGGGAAAGCAAAGAGCGTCCTGATTTTGTGCCTAAGGTTGAAAAAGAAGAAACTCCGGGTCTGGGTGATCCGAAGCCATAATTTAGTCATTAGTTATTAGACTATGGACTTTTGACTATGATTAGTTTTGCACGTCAACCCAACGACGGTAAAGCTTTTGAATTTGTTTGAGAAGTGCAGTGTGAGCCGGTTGAGTTGAATCATTCGGCTTCGCTATATCCTGTAATTCCGTCAAGAGTCTGGCTTCTTCGACGGCAACTTCGCCATCGCTATAAATTAAGCCACTAATTGCTTCAATCAGATTTTCACAATCTTCATGGCTGGGGCGATCGCCTAAATACTCCCGCACCCAGTCATAGCATTCTTTTGGCTGTACAGGAACTAATTCGTATAGCCAAGGCTTAATTTCTGGATCGCTAGCTAAACCTTTTGCTTGAGCTATTTCGCGGAGATATTGCCGTTCTTCTGGTTGGATTCTGCCATCGATCCAGGCGGCTCCAATCAGGATTTTAACTAAGTTTTTGACATTGGAAGGGGTAACCATTGCTGCCTCCTCTGGTAGATTCAGGCCACCACCAAATCGTACAATCCCAAACAGTATTCACTCGGAATTATTGGTTTTTCTTAAGCGCACCATAAAAAAGCCATCCATGTCTTGTCTATGGGGCCAGACTTTAAACCAACCTTGAGGGGTGCTATATGCAGAAGCAGGCACCTCAACGCTGTTTGGAGACTCAATTTGCCAATCGGGTGACTTGGCTAAAAATGCCGAAATTACTTCTTCATTTTCTGCTGGATGCAATGTACAAGTGGCATAAACTAATACACCACCAGCTTTGACAAAAGTTGATGTATGTGTTAATAATTCTTTTTGCAGATCCGAAAGTTCGCGGACAGATTCTGGTGTCTGTCGCCAACGAGCATCAGCATGACGGTGCATGGTTCCTAGTCCAGAACATGGAGCATCCAATAATACACGGTCTGCGGTGTTTTGAAATTGGTTGAAGTGGCGACTGTCACCAGTGCAAATTTGAATAGATTGTAAATTTAGCCGTTGAGAATTTTCTTGGAGTTTGCGAAGACGAGAAGGAGTGCGATCGCAAGCCCAAATTTTTCCCTTATCTGCCATTAACTCAGCGATGTGGGTTGTTTTACCCCCTGGTGCAGCACAGGCATCAATTACCACCTCACCAGGTTGGGGGTCGAGCAAATGACTTACCAATTGGGCGCTACTATCTTGTACAGTCCACCACCCTTCTTTGAAACCAGGTATTTTTTGAATTGACCCACTATTACCAATCAATCGTAAAGCTTGGGGTAAATGAGGAATCCGTCTCACCAAAATACCAGCAGATTGCAAAGCCGCCTCAACTTCTTCGATGGAAGTGCGAAGGGGGTTGATACGCAAGTCAATTGTTGGTGATTGGTTCATCCATTCACACAATTGTTCTGTCTGGGCCAAACCCAGTTGTTCTAACCAAACTTGAATAATCCAGTCAGGAAAGCTGTGTAAAATACCCAAGCGTTCCACTGGGTTTTCGGGAAGTTGTAAAGAATCGAAATAGGGGAGTGGGGAATGGGGGAGTAAGAATGAGTTTTTCTCCTCTGCCCCTCTGCTCCCCTGCCCCCCTGCTTTTCTAAGATACTGGCGTAATAGACCGTTAACAAAACCTGTAAGTCCAGAAAAACCGTTTTCTTTAGCGAGTTGGACGGTGGTATTAACAGCAGCTGAGGGGGGAATCCGCTCTTGATAGCGCAGTTGATAGAAGCCTAGATGTAAGATGGTGCGAAGGTCTTGTGGTTGTTGGTGAGATTTCTTTTTGGCGAGTTGATCGATGAGAGTATCAAGAGTGCGCTGCCTTCTGACACTCCCATAAACCAATTCTGTCAGCAAGCGGCGATCGCAATCAGCCAAATTAACTTTTTGCAGCACTCTATCTAGGGCAACATCAGCATAAGCCCCCTTGTGAACATCTCGTAGGGCGATAAAAGCTAGTTGACGGGGGTTTGTCATGGAAAAATGATTCAGGAGTCAGAAGGCTTTTGTATTCTAACTCCCAACTCCCAACTCCCAACTCCCAACTCCCAACTCCCAACTCCCAACTCCCAACTCCCAACTCCCAACTCCTAACTCCTAACTCCTAACTCCTAACTTCCCTATCAAGTCATATACGGGTCAACACTGGCGATTTCAAACTCACATGCTCTAGAAACCTGTTCTGCTGGTAATTTACCAAAGCTGATTAATGGTAAATAAGTGGGGTTTGCCATCAGTTCTTTTGCTAATAAGAACCCAGTAATTGTCCAAGTTTGATATTTCCTAGCTTGTTTGCCAATTAGTCGCCCTTTCTTACCGTCGTAATATTCTGGCCATTCATCTGTACTGAGGCGTCCTTGGGCAGTTTCAATAGCCTTTTGTGCAAGACTTATTTTGTTAGTTTTCACTGCCGCCGCCGCTAACATCCACATTAAAACTGGCCAACTACCAGCATTATGATACGACCAGGGGATATTTTTGGGGTCACATCCAGTTACAATTCTGTATTCTTCATGTTCCAAAGCTGGGAAACAAATTTTCATTGGCATATCTCCCACCAAATCATCCCATCGATCCTCAATGAGAGTCATAATCCCTTGTGACTGTTCTTCGGTGGCTAAGTCTGAAATGATTGCCATTAAGTTTCCGAGTGAAAAGAAGCGAGTATCTAGCTGCGACGGCCCGACATTACCTGCTAGATAACCACCTTTTTTTGGCAGCCACTTATCTAATTCATAATAGGGAACAGAATCTACATATATGTTGAACAGATTAACGGCACCCTTGCCATATTCTTCACTTTTGAAGCGATAAATTGCATTCAGGCGATTAATATCTATCCAATAATGCTGGCGAATATGAGCGCATAAAAGAGGCAAACGGTTATCAATGGCTGCAACAATATCGGAATTACCTTGGCAAACTAGCAGTTCACGAGATGCACGCAATGCCGTGTAAAAGAGGACTTGTAGTTCTAGAGGATGCCCATAAATGCCCATACGACGGTCAATCATACAAGCACCATCTGGAACCAACAGCGTTGGGTACATATCAAAACGATTCGCCAAGCAGATTTCCATGATTAACCTGATGCCATTTTGGAATTCAGGTTGATAGGCTAGAGAAAAATCTTCTGTGGCAATTACATAAGCACGCAATAAAATAATCCACCATAAGCAAGAATCTACGGGTGTAACTCTAGCGATCGCATGTTCACCAAAATCAGCCTCTAAATATTCTTGCCCATTTTCTGATACAACTTTAAAGCTAGCTGGGATTAATCCTCGCCCAGGTTTATATGCATCTAATGCCCTTTCTTTAGGTTGCAACTTTAAGGTTTCTTCTAAGAAATTGCGAACAATATCTGTTCTACCTTTGATCAGAAAAATTAGAGCTGAAGATACAAAATCCCGAACAAAGCACTGGTCATAATTGAGCGCCTCTACAGATGCATCATAAGCGGCTACTGTCCCAACAGGACGCCCCTGATAATAGAGAATTGATTTTTCTAGTGTTCGCCAAGCTTCTTCGACTTCTTTTAAATTTTCAGTAGTTTCCAATTCGTTTAGGTGCATCGCCAGAATAGCTCCATAAGGATTGTGAATTTGTGGTAGATGCGTCTTCATTTATTATTTTTGCCATTCTCAGCATAACAAAAACGATTCTTTGAATAGCAAATATAATTTAGAGAAAAATTAATCAACTCAGAATAAATAAACCTGCTGACATAGATGCAGCTTTATTGCTAGTTAATTTGCTTATAATGTATTAATCTTTTGGTGAATTCTAATTGTTGTTCCTCACCGCCAGCAGTAACATGATTTAAAAAACAGTCACACAAGATATATTTTTAGATTATTTATTGTTCCGTTTCATGTACAGAATCTTTGCTTTACCAAATAAAAACATATCTTCAGTGCTGTTTAGGATTTGCATGAAGTTAAAACTGGTTGCAGTATATTTACTTGAGCCGGATTAGTTTTTGACACTAAGAGGTCAGATTATTACCCTATAATCTAATAATTTATAACGTTTTTTTAAAATATGCAAGATGAGTGCTTGAAAAAGTTCAGATGTCAATACACCTTAAGAGTTATATATTTTACCCTACTGACATTTGTAAGCGTTTAACTGCTCCTGAAATTCTTTATAAGCTTGATTAATTGCTTGCATTGAGGCTTTTGCAATTGTAGAACCGTTGACATCAGGATGATACAATCTTGCTAATCTAAGGTAAGCAATTTTGATATCTTTGGGGCGATCGCTCTGATTTACACCCAAGACTTCCCACCATTCCCCAGATAATTCAGAGTCGAGAGTAAATTGACTCCAAATCTTGATGCTTCCGCCATTACCGCCACTTACCAGCGTCTTGCCATCAGGACTGAAAGTAACGGGATTAAACCCAGAAAGATTTTGTATTAGTTCCCCAGTGTGGAAATTCCAAAGTTTGATCATACCGTCTCTGCTGGCACTGGCGAGGGTTTTTCCATCGGGGCTGATGGCAACAGACAAAACCGCCGTTGAGTGTCCAGTCAGAGTGGAGAGTAATTTTCCAGTTTGGAGATTCCACAGCTTTATTGTGGCGTCTGTGCTACCGCTAATAAGAGTTTGACTGTTAGGACTGATGGCAACTGTATTTACTGCTCCTAAATGTTCAGTGAGAATGTAGCGCTGTTGCCAAGTTTTGATATCCCAAAGCCTAATAGTTTTATCAGCACTACTGCTTGCAAGAATTTTACCATCGGGACTAATAGTAACAGACAAAACTGCATCTGAATGTCCATTCAAAGTGCGTTTTATTGTTCTCGTGTAGCGTCCCCAAATTCTTATAGTTTTATCGGCACTACCACTAGCAAGAATTGCGCCATCTGGACTGTAGGCAATCGAGTTAACAAAACCATTATGACTGTAGGGATTTAAATAAAAGAATGTATGGTGAAATTTTTTTGTGTCCATCTGCCAAGTGCTGATTTTGCGATCGACACTACCACTTGCAATCTGCTGTCCATCAGGGCTGATAGCAACAGATAAAACTGCTTCTGCTTGTCCAGAAAACGTGTAAAGCCATTTTCCGGTTTTCAAGTTCCACAAATTAACTTGTCTGTCATCACTGCCACTGATTAAAGTATTACCATCAGGACTGATAGCGATCGCATTAACTGCCGCTAAGTGACTTTTGAGTGTGCGTACACATCTCCAAGTTTCAGGTAGCTGGGTTGTCAGAGATATTTTTTCTGCTTCAATATTGGGAATAGAAGGTTTAGGGGTAACAAATTCTGATTTTTTCTTGAATTCAGCCTTAAGTGCTTGTAACTCATCTTCGACTTGCAAAATAGTAAATTTTTGGTTGAGATCCTCACCAGATAAAAATGCTTCTAATTCCATCACTACTTCGGAATAGTAATCCATCAGCAAAACTTTCTCTTCCATCCGCTCAAAAAGCTGTGCTGGACTTTCGCTAATTTCAGATTCATCTAACAGTTTGGCAATACCATAGGCGGCGAGTCCCACCACTGCACCAATTCCCGCCATCGGTACTGCACCAATCCCAAATGCCAGCCCTACTTTAGGTGCAATTAAACCCATACCACCGACGACGCTATAAACACCAGCACCGCCGACTGCACCAATTCCCATTGTAGCGAAAGCCGCTGCATCTCCCTGTGCGATCGCATTAATTGCACCGTAAACAGCTGCACCAGCCACAGCGCCAGCAGCCGCTACAGGAGTTGCACCAATTCCAACTGCACCAAATCCGCCTGCTAGTCCCATCCCGCCTACCGTTGCGGAAATACCAGCACCTGCTATGGTTCCGCCTGCAATGAATGCTGCACCTGTTTTAGAGTTTTGTGTCACTGCCTAATGTTTTCTTGAAATTTTCTAGAGTCATCAGATTTTGTCTGAGTACAGCTACTGTTGCTTGCTGCTGTTGAAGCTGAGTTAGAAGAATAAGCACAATTTTATTTTGAACTTTTTTATTAACTACAGCTTGAAGGGCTAAATCATCATCATTGTTTTTCAAAGCGTCCTGAACTTTTTCGTTCCAGTATTTAGTTTCTTTCTGGGCTTTTTCAAAATCTCTCTCAATACCTTCTTGATTAGCAACAGCGCTGTTGACAGCTTTTTTTGTCTCATTAATAGCCTCTGCTAAAAGCACTTTTCTGTCTTTTTTAGCTTTAGTTTGCTCTTGAGGTTTAGGTGATAGCATTAATGCTTTAAGTTGCTGTAATTCATCATCAACCCACACATCAATATCTTCATGTTCAAGCTTAATGAATGTCGGTGAAAACTCACTGTTACTAGGCTTGCTACTTAATACCTCATTCTGTGCTTCTGAAACCTTTTGCTCCCAAGATTTCAAACTAATTTTAATTGCGTCTACTTGTGGTTGTTGCTCCCCTACAAGTTTTTTTAGTCTACTAGCAATTGCTTGGTATCGTTCCTTTTGGAATTTTACTTGATTAATTAAATTCTGATTACTTCCTTGTACAGCAAGTTGATATTCTTGTTCCCATTTATCAGCTTCTGCTTGAGCTTTCGCATAATCTCGTTGAGCAATTTCTTGGGCTACTCTGGAGTGGCTTGCTCCTTCGCGTAACTTTCGTAGCGCATCCTGTGACGATTGATTTTGGTCGTAAAGTCCCATAAATTTATCTGAGTAGGCTTATTACCCAGAGCGTAGACTAATTAACACTGTTACGTCCTCGTAAAAATTACTTAAGCCTTGACTTTTGCTTTTAATGCTACGTCAGGAAATATGACCAGTCTAAGCCGTCTTCGGCATCTCCATTAAATTCAGTAAATTGAAAATCTTTTTCTGTTGATTCATTATTTCCAGAAAACATACCAAGCCGCATTATCCGCTTTTGAATTTGAGTTTTTTTCTTCTAAAAAAGTTACAATGACACGGCTTTCTGATACATCAGATGGTAATTCTGAAAGTTCTATATTACCGTTCTTATACACTTCTTCAATGGATTGCAACATTAGTATTTACCCAATTTGTATTCATATAAATTATAAAGTTAATACTAAAAAGATGCCGATTTGCTTAAAAATATCAAATTTTTGGACTGCACTGGCGCTAACTGCTGCTATGCGTTGCTTCCCCATGTTCCAGCTTATCTGCTAAGACACGCAGTGCTAATGCTTGAACTCTTGCAACAGCTTCTTCCTTTGTCTGCCCATAAGCCAGTACACCAGGAAAACCAAGAACTTCAGCCAAAAAGCGTCCATCGTGTTCTTGTTCAATCTCTATCGTCAAGTTCATAGCGAGTGACGGTATTGTAATAAAAGCGATTCCTGAAATAAAACAAAAAATTTATATGACTTCTGTTGATTCTAGCAAGCACAAAAAAGCCAGAGCCTTAAAATCTACCAGCCGCCGCCCTGCTAAAGAACTCTGTAGCGAGTGTGGACTATGCGATACATACTATATTCACTATGTCAAGGAAGCCTGTGCTTTTATTAATCAGCAGATAGGCGAACTTGAAGAAGAAACGCACACGCGATCGCGCCATCTCGAAAACCCCGATGAACTCTACTTTGGTGTTCACCAAGACATGATGGCGGCGCGGAAGCAACAGCCCATCGAAGGCGCACAATGGACGGGTATTGTTAGCAGCATCGCCATTGAAATGCTCAATCGCGGCATGGTTGAAGGTGTCGTCTGTGTGCAAAATACCAAAGAAGACCGCTTTCAACCCATGCCCATCATCGCCCGGACTCCAGAAGAAATACTAGCAGCGCGGGTAAATAAACCAACACTTTCCCCCAACCTTTCTGTGTTGGAACAAGTAGAAAAATCGGGAATGAAGCGGCTGTTGGTAATTGGTGTTGGTTGTCAAATCCAAGCGCTACGAGCCGTAGAAAAACAACTTGGCTTAGAAAAGCTGTATGTTTTGGGTACGCCCTGCGTAGATAATGTTAACCGCGCCGGACTGCAAAAATTCTTAGAAACCACCAGCCGATCGCCTGATACAGTTGTGCATTACGAATTTATGCAAGACTTCCGGGTTCACTTCAAACATCAGGATGGCTCATCAGAAACAGTGCCTTTCTTTGGCTTGAAGACTAACAAACTCAAAGATGTTTTTGCCCCATCTTGTATGAGTTGCTTTGATTACGTCAACTCCCTAGCCGATTTAGTCGTTGGCTACATGGGCGCACCCTTCGGCTGGCAATGGATTGTAGTTAGAAATGATACAGGTAAGGAAATGCTGGATTTGGTAAAAGACCAGTTAGATACTCAACCAGTAACGTCTAAAGGCAACCGGAAGGAAGCTGTACAGCAAAGTATTCCCGCTTACGATAAAGGCGTTACCCTCCCGATGTGGGCAGCAAAACTGATGGGTGTGGTGATCGAAAAAATCGGCCCCAAGGGTTTAGAATATGCGCGGTTTTCCATTGATTCTCACTTTACTCGGAATTATTTGTATGTAAAGCGAAATCATCCAGAGAAATTAGAAGCGCATGTTCCAGAGTTTGCCAAGCGGATTGTTGGGCAATATAAATTACCAGAATAAAAATAGGGCATTGGGCATTGGGCATTGCTTATTCCCTTTGCCACTCCCCACTCAATTATAATTACTAGCTTGACGAGCGAACATCAAGTGATACTGTCTGTCTAGTGGTATAAGTGTGATCGCACTGATATCAAGCTAATAGCAGACATTAGCTATCACATTATTTTGCTCATGTAAGTGACACACCAGTACTTAATCATCAGGGTATTGCTAACCTAGCTGCTGTATTCACACACATGTCAGTCTGTCTAGTAATCTTAGGAATACCACAAACAAGATTTAATTCTTCTGTAGCTAATCGTCTGACCCGCAAGAAAGTCAAATTACCGAAGTGGTAGCACAGGCGGTAAATAATGTCGAAATTGGTAAAACTTTGTGGATTACAGAAAATTCAGTTAAGCAAGCTTTGAAAAGGATGTTCCGCAAGTTGGAAGTTGCAAATCGTACTGAGATAGTGGCGCGGCTGCGTAATATAAAGATAATAAGTAAGTAAAAGCTTTTTGATAAATTAACGATCTTCACTATAAAGAAAAATATTATCATTATCTATCTCTATATCGGGATATAAAGTAGTTAATTCTTCTGTTATATGGCAGTGGTAGTTTTTTATAGGAATTTCAATAATTTTATTACGTATTAATATAGCAAACAAATATTGAAACAATGAAATACTACGAGGAATTTTTTGAGATGGAGTCGAGTTAATTTCTGTTTTTATATTTTCAATAATTTTTTGAATATTGTTTTCTTGGTTTGCATCAACAGCAAGACGATATAAGTTATCACAAAAACGATTCATATCTTTTGGCTGTAGTTCATCAGGAATTTTACCTTTTTCAAATAGCTTATTAATTTCACTGGCTAACTTACGTTTTATTTTTATATCAGGATAATTATTTTCTTGGATAATAAGAGAGGTTTGTTCAAAAGCCAGAATAAGCGTATCTAGTTGTTCAACATTTGCTTTAATTTGTGCTGCTAAACGTAATTTTCTCCAGTCAATTTCAGAGTTTTTATATACCAGATCATGAGTTGAAACTGACCATGCGTGTTCAAAAGCGCTTTTAATCTGAATTTCAAAAATAACATTATAAATACTTAATTTATCATCTATATTTATGGCATAATTTTTTTTGATTTGAGCATATATTCTAGTAGAATCAAACCTAAAAATATCTGGTGCTTTTTTATTTTGTCCTCTTTTAACTGTTCGAGCAATCTCAAAAGCATTTTTACAAAATTGTATAACTTCTTCTTCATGGGATAAAGTTGGTATTATAACTGTGCAAGCAAATAAATCGTCTAACGCCGACCATTTTTTAAATCTACCTGTTTCAATTTTTTCAGCCAGAGATTCAACACTTTTAATGCGCGAAATAAAAGCATATCCTTTGTTTTCACAAAAGTTTACCAATGTTGATTTAACCATTTCTGAAACTCTTTTAACAAAAGGGCTGTATTCGTTATATTTACGTTCTAGTATAGAAGGATAAATCATAAATCTAATAGTTTCATAAATTTATATTTCCCTGAATCACCGATTTCATAATTGTAATTCTAGTTTTTCTTGTTCCTGCATCTGTAAATGAAAATTTAACAGCGTTATAATAGTCTAGTGCATTTTTTTGGTATTCTGTTAGTGAATCTTTAGACTGATTTTTTAATTCTGCATCTCCAACTAATTTCAGAAAGTCATTAATTCTTTCACCAATATCTTTATTTATCATAAATTTATTATCCATTTCACGATTTAACTCAGCAATAGCACCAAATAAAGAGTAAAAATCAGCTTGGTTTTTCAATCTGGTTTTAGATAGATTTATATCTTGTGATAAATCTAATATCTCTTTTATATATTTAACAGTATTACGAAACTGATTTTCGATTTCCTCTTTCACTTCCCAGTTAATATCTCGGTCACTAAATGCTTTATCAAGATATTCTTGACTATAAGCTCTAACACCTTCTTCTAGAAATAGTAATAGTTGAGCTACCATTTCAACGTCTTTCATTTGTTTTTTGGATTTTCGGTCAATTGTTGGAAAAGTTCCACCTAAATAATCAAACATCCAGCTAGTTAATTCTTCTACGGTAGTAATGAAATCTCCGTTAAACTTTGCATGACGAAGTTCCTGAGGGGTTAATTTAATTACATTACGATTTATTCGATCAAATATATTACCAATTATTTTTTCGTCAGATGATGGTACATATTCTATAGCAAACTGATATTTCCAAAAGTTCTGTTTATCTTCAGGATCGAAATCTTTGAAATATTTACCACGTAATCTTGCAATCGTAGCTTTTTCATACACAGGAAATTCATTTTTTGCAAATTCAAACAAAGTAGATAATCTTTGTTTACCATCAACTATACTAACTTTAGATACTCCTTCAGGAGTAATCTCTTGATAGATAAATATTGCAGGCGCAGGATAGCCATTAAGTACAGTATCAACAAAAAAATCTTTATAATCTTGATTCCAAACACTACGTCTTTGATAAGGTGGATCAAGCTCAAGGAGCTTTCTATTATAAAGATCCCAAAACCAAGAAATAGTTTGAAAGTTAATTGTCCTACTCATTAGTATCCTTAGTATTATAGTTTGGTTTGTATTTAATCTATCGTAGCTATTAACTAGCTTTTCTTTTCAACGAGATTCAATCAAAGGGAAGGGGCTAGGGCAGTTAGGTTTGTGAGGCTTTGGTGTTACGAAAAATACTTTTCAAACATTCTCTTAGCTCGACTTTATCCAAAATTAAGAACTCGGTTTTCTTTATCCGGCAAAAACCCTGGCTTTTTGGCAAATACTTTTTCCACATCACAGATTATCGATGAAGCTGAAAAAGTAAAACTATTGTCCCACCAAGGTTTCAGCATCAGCTTGAGAGTTGCTAAAAAATGGATAAAGTCGAGCTTACATGCTAAGTCTCCGGTGTGCTTACATTAATGATTAGATCATCTCTTGTAAGGCTATCATCCTCATATTCCTCTACAAAACAAAATCAGCCCCTGCAATTAAGGCTGATTAGAACTCCCCTCTCCGAAAAGGAGAGGGGTTGAGGGTGAGGTTACGCCGGATAAATCCGTAATCTTCTATTTGGTTCTTCACCAAAACTATGCGACTTGAGGCGATAATGTTCTACCAACTCATGCTGCATTTTGCGGACTTGGGGAGAACGCGGCAATAATTCCACTGGCTGTCCTTTCGGAATCACAATTTGCTCAACAGCAAGTCTGGCTTCTTCCAAGGCATCCATCTCATCATCGCTACCATTGTGCAAAAATAGTTGCAATTCTAGGTCATCGGCCATTTCTGGATCGTCCATGTTCAGCAACCGCCGCAAACCACGGGTAATTTGGGGAATGGTGCTGGACTTAATCATGTGGATGGGTACATGACGGGCTTTGGCCATTTGGCGTAATTTGGCGTGGTTTTTGACGTGCGATCGCAGTGCTAAAATTGCATCAGCACTATCTATATCTTTTGTCAATACCACGGGCAAAGTTAGCACGCTAATTACCTGTTCTAGTTGATGGCGACTAACACCATAGGGGTAAACGTGCAGAGGCAAATCTTCACCATTGGGCCCTGGCACTCTTGTAGCAGCATCCAAATCAATGCTTTCAGAATAATTGAAGGATTCATCGAGCAAACGATCAAACTCACTACGTCCAGTTACCCGCTCTACAGGCAATTGCGGCAGTGCTACCATTTGTCCAGATGAACGCCAGCCATTAGATGGTCGCGCCGGTGGGAAAGATTCTTCTACTGTCGCTAGCTGTCCACCGCGACCGTTGACAACAGCTAACTGCCTTGTAACAGCGATTTTGCCCTGGTCATCAACGGTTCTCGTTTGTGGGGTAGCCTGACGCCCCCGCAGCAAATTATCTACTGTGTCAGCAACACTTTCGTGTACTGTCCAGCGTTGGCGCTCCAACATTTCCACAGCAATTTCAAATGTAGGAGGGGCTTTCCGCTCCAAAACCGTTTTTTGAGAACCTCGCCGTCTGGCTTCGTCGTCTCCCAGCGTCACAGCTTGGATACCCCCAACTAAATCAGCTAGGGTGGGGTTTTTAATCAGATTTTCGATCTGATTCCCGTGGGCAGTACCTACCAACTGTACACCCCGTTCTGCAATGGTACGAGCCGCTAAAGCTTCCAGTTCCGTGCCAATTTCATCAATGACGATGACTTCTGGCATGTGGTTTTCCACTGCTTCAATCATCACCTGATGCTGTTGATCTGGATGAGCCACTTGCATCCGCCGAGCGCGACCAATGGCGGGATGGGCAACATCACCATCCCCAGCTATTTCGTTGGAGGTGTCAATAATCACCACTCGTTTATGCAACTCATCCGCCAAAACACGGGCAATTTCCCGTAAGGCAGTAGTTTTGCCCACGCCTGGACGCCCCAGCATGAGAATCGATTTACCAGTTTCTACCAAATCGCGGATCATGCCAATGGTTCCGAATACCGCTCGACCAACGCGACAGGTCAAGCCAATAATCTTACCCGTGCGGTTGCGGATGGCACTGATCCGATGTAAAGTTTGCTCAATTCCTGCTCGATTATCTCCGCCAAAGATTCCAACTCGTTGAATGCAATCATCTATTTGTTCTTGAGTAACGGGTATTTCGCTCAGATACTCAGCTTGATTAGGAAAGCGAGCCTCTGGGCGACGACCCAAATCCAAGACCACTTCTACTAAACTATCTCGTTTAGGATGACTCTCTAGTACTTGTTGCAGGTCTTGGGGCAAAATGTCTAATAACTTTTGGAGATCGTCTGTAATCGTCATGCTTTCTATGGTGACGTTTTTAGAGATAGCGAGGACATTTGCGTGCAGGAGAACCCGCTCTGGGCAATTTTCCAAAACGAGCGATTAACGCTCCTGCTGTGACTTGATCTGGGAAACGAGAGAATGGGCAAGTTTTACAGCTTGCCAAAGTAATACGTCATTTTCTTCAAGGTGAAGATTTGCTTGCACATTGGTGTTATTTACCTCCTTATTCTCTAACTGTTCCAGAATTGGTGACAATAGTAGGCGGGCGTAGCTACCGTAGGCGACCCCAGCGATGGAGGCAGAGGGGCAGGGGGCAGGGGGCAGAGGAGAAAAGTTTTCCCCCTTGCTCCCTTCTCCCTGCTCCCTTGCCTCTTTGAGTAGTCCCATCGCCTTTAACTTAGCAACGGTATAGCTATTTGTGCCGCCTGCTAACTGCACATATCCCGGTAACTTAGCTGCCAAAACTTTTTGCCCTAATTTCACCGACGCTATTGTGGTGCCATCGCCAATATCACCACTCATGGGACGGCCGTCGGTTTGCCAAATTAAAGCACTCTTGAGTGGGGCAATCAGGTCATATACTGCTTTTAGGTAGTCAATCATCCCCTCGCCATCGGGACAGCTGATAGCTAGTAGCTTTAATTGATCCGCCCACGGTGAAATTGCCTGCCATAATTGCTCAAATTCTGTCAACCGCCCAACTTTCGTATGGATTTCTACGGCATCTACTCCCGTTGACATTACCAATGGCGCGATCGCTTCCGGCGTTGACATATATGAAGCTGTATCAATTATACCATAAGGACAAACTGGTATACAACGACCGCAGCCATAGCACTTTTCTGATATTACTCCCGAAAAGTTTTCTTTTACATTGTTAAACACGATCGCTTGTGCCGGACAAATCCGTTCACAGGGTCTAGGGCAGTCTGTAGGACACTCAGTAGGATTAAATTCTGCTTTCCGAAAATGGGGATCTTCTCCATCGTTCAGGCTTACCATCAAAAAGGGTGAGTTGCCTTTGTAGCCAAAGCCTCGCTTTTGGGCATCCGTAGCCAGAGTTTTAGCTACTTCTAGCCCTGCTTGTGCTGCTGCAATCACTGCTGGATCAGCTGCAACATCTATGCAGTCAGCGCCCGCCAAAGTATAGGCTAACGTTAAACTTCTGACTGCCGGTAAATGCTGGAAGCTGGCTCCGCAGATCAGCTTGAACCAGTCACCAAGTTTTAGAGATTGTAAAGGGGCGAACAGATCAGTCACACTTCTATTATGCGTTTATGCGACTAAAAATAGTACTCTGCGATCAAGAAAAAGTCCGGATTTGCTAATTTAGGGTTTATCGAATTGGGCATTGGGAAGAAATAAGGAGAAACTTGTTCAATAATTCCCTTTTTTCCCCTCATCTTCCCCATGTGTCTTAAGAGGTCAACAACATGACAATTGTCTTTTTTGTAGAAGACTCTGCTGAAGATAGAGTTTTGTATCGACGCTTCTTAGAGCGGGACGATCGCTATACATATAATATTTACGAATTTGAGTCTGGAAATAAGGCGCTACAAGAATGCCTTGGGAAAATACCCGATGTAATTTTGTTGGACTATCGATTACCAGATTTGGACGGGCTGGAATTTATCACTAAGCTACAGAGGCAAACTTTCAGCAGCCAAATTTCAGTAATTATGCTGACTGGACAGGGGGACGAAACCATCGCTGTCCAAGCAATCAAGAGTGGGGCGCATGATTATCTAGTCAAGGGAAAACTGACCTGTGAAAATTTACGGCGAGCGGTTCATGGGGCGATTAAACATAAACAGCTAATACAGCAGCAGGAACAACAAAAGTTACTAGGAGCGATCGCTCTTGATATTCGCCAATCCTTGAATCTTCAAGATATCCTCGCCACGAGTGTTCAAAAAGTTCGCCAGTTACTGGACGCTGATCGGGTATTACTGTATCAATTTACGCCTCAATTGCGGGGGAGCGTTGTAGCGGAATCGGTATTACCCCAATGGACACCAATCTTGGGAGTGGAGATCGAAGATACCTGTTTCCAGGAAAATCAGGTGGAAGAATATTGTCGGGGAAAAATTTGGGCAGCAACGAACATCTACGAAGTGGGTTTAAGTGATTGCCATATTAATCTTTTGGAACGGTTTCAGGTGAAGGCGAATTTAGTTGTCCCCATTTTGTTAGAGAACAAGGGGAGTCCAAGACTTGAACTTTGGGGGCTATTTATCGTGCATCAATGTTCTGCACCGCGCCAATGGCAGACATTTGAGGTGGAATTGCTCAAGCAACTGACGGTGCAACTAGCGATCGCTATTCAACAAGCCCAACTCTACCACAACCTGCAAACCCTCAACACCGAGCTAGAAGCCAAGGTACAAGAACGCACTGCCAAATTACAAGAAAGCGATCGCCGATTCCGGGCAATTTTCGATAACACTTTCCAATTCACAGGACTGCTAACGCCAGATGGTATTTTATTAGAGGTGAACCAGACTGCGCTCAGTTTTGGCGGACTGAAGCTTGAAGATGTGATTAATCGCCCTTTTTGGGAAGCACACTGGTGGACGATTTCACCTCAAATTAAAGAAAAATTAAAACAAGCGATCGCTCATGCGGCTCAAGGAGAATTTGTCCGCTATGAAGTTGATGTTCTCGGCGCAAATAACCGAGTAGCAACAATCGATTTTTCACTACGTCCGTTGCAAAACGAGATGGGTCAAATCGTTTTGTTGATTCCAGAAGGGCGAGATATCACCGACTTCAAGCGCACTGAAGAAACATTGCGCCAAAGTGAAGAACGTTGGCAATTAGCGATCGCAGGTACTAATGAAGCAATTTGGGATTGGGACATATCTACTAATCAAACCTTCCGGTCTGAGCGTTGGTTCACAATTTTGGGATATGAACCCAACGAACTTAGCAATGGCGATGATGAGTGGAGTATTCGCATTCATTCTGATGATTATACCAGAGTTATGGCTGCACAAAAAGCTTATTTGCTTGGGCAAGTTGCAGATTATAACGTTGAGTATCGTCTGCGGTGCAAGGATGGCAGTTATCGCTGGGTGCGATCGCGGGCTAAAGCGATCTGGAATGAGCAAGGAAATCCAGTGCGATTGGTCGGTTCACTTGGGGACATTAGCGAACGCCAACAAGCTGAGGAAAAACTTCGAGAAAGTGAGGAGAGATTACAATTAGCACTAGAAGCTTCTGGAGATGGTTTATGGGACTGGAATATTCTGACTGGAGATGTATATTACAGCCCCCTCTATTTAGAAATGCTTGAATACAGTTTCGATGAACTTCCACAGGATGTTAGTACCTGGAAGCGATTAGTTCATCCAGAGGATCTGCCTTGGGTTGAGAAAATCTTGGCAGATCACTTAAAGAATAATTTACTACCCTACAAATTTCACTATCGACTCCGAACTAAGTCGGGCGAATACAAATGGATTGCCAACTACGGCAAAGTAGTAATGCGAGATGGACAGGGTAATCCTTTGCGGATGACCGGTACTCATCGGGATATCAGCGATATCTACGATGAGCTTCGCTTACGCAAACAAACCGAAGCAGACTTAGCCAGAAGTGAAGAACAACTCAGACTAACGTTAGAATTTAACCACATCGGTATCTGGGATTGGAATGTTAAAACAAATGAAGTTATCTGGAACAACAACCATTTTCGTTTGTTAGGTTTAGAGCCAGAAACATTAACAGCCAGCTATCAGCTATGGCGCGATCGTGTTAATTTAGAGGATGTTGACCGAATTGAACAAGCTGTACAAGATGCCCTAGCACAACATACTAATTTTCAAGGTGAATATCGAGTGATTTATCCCAATGGTAAGGTTCACTGGCTGATTGGGAAAGGGCGCGGCATTTACAACGAAGCAGGCGAACCTGTTCGGATGTTAGGGGTAATTATTGATATTAGCGATCGCAAACAAGCAGAAGCAGCCCTGCAAGAAAGTGAAGCCCGGTTCCAGGCATTTATGAACAATAGCCCCGTGCTAGCTTGGATCACTGATGCGGACGGGCGTGTAATTTACTTAAACCAATCATACCTGTATACATTTAAATCAGTACCCGAACAGGTGATTGGACAATCCATTTGTGACCTCTATCCAGATGAAATTGCTCGGCAGCATTTTGATCGCATTCAGACAGTTATACAGACAAATCAGCTAACTGAGGCGATCGAAGTTGCTTCCCGATCAGATGGCACCCTTGGAGAGTTCTTAGTATATAAGTTCCCGATTCTGGGATTGTCTGCACAAAAGCTAGTGGGTAGGGTGGCGATCGATATCACAGAACGGAAGATTTTGGAGCGAGAACTGGCTCACAAGCAAAAGTTATTGGATACTTTCATCAATAACGCACCTGTTGGTATAACCATTCTGGATCGGGAACTGCGTTACTCATTGATTAATGAAGCATTAGCAGAAATTAATGGTATTCCCGCAGCCGCCCATCTTGGCAAGACACCGTGGGAAATTGTCCCTGATTTGGCACCGAAACAGGAGCAAGTTTTTCAACATGTTTTGAGAACGGGTGAATCGATTTTGGATTTGGAAATCAGTGGAGAAACCCCAAAATTCCCTGGTGTAATCAGGACTTGGTTAGCTTCCTACTTTCCGATTCAGTCTGAAGCGGATGAACCCATTAGCATGGGCATTGTGGTAGTTGAAATCAGCGATCGCAAACGCGCTGAACAAATGTTAGAACTACAAGCAGTGATTACCCGCAATATGGCAGAGGGAATTTGCCTAATTCGTGCCACAGATAGCGTATTTGTCTACGCCAATCCTAAATTTGAGCAGATGTTTGGCTATGAATCTGGTGAATTAATCGGTCAGCATGTATCGATTGTCAACTACGGTGATGAACATAATACACCTGAAGATGTGAATCAGGCAATTAGGACTGCTGTCTTGCAACACGGTGAGGCCACTTATGAAGTTTATAATGTTAAAAAAGATGGCACTCCGTTCTGGTGTAGAGCGAACACTTCGGTTTTTGATCATCCTGAGTATGGAAGCGTCCTTGTCGCTGTTCAACAAGATATCACTGAGCATAAACAAGCAGAGGAAAAAATTAAAGCCTCTTTAAAAGAAAAGGAGGTATTACTTAAAGAAATTCATCATCGGGTTAAAAACAATTTAGGAATTGTCAGCAGTTTGCTGCAAATGCAGTGCAGACGTACACAAGATCCTCTGGTGACAGCTATTTTGCGCGATAGCCAAAACCGCATTGCCTCCATTGCCTTGGTTCATGAAAAGTTATACCGCTCTGAAGACCTCGCTGATATTGATTTCGCTCAATACATTCCAGATTTAACAACTCATTTATTTGATTCTTATAACGTCAGTTCTAGCCAGATTCAACTGAAGATTCAAGTTGATAATGCTAGCCTCGACATCGAAACCGCCATTCCCTGTGGTTTAATTATCAATGAACTGGTTTCCAATGCTTTGAAATACGCCTTTGTTGGTAATCATAGAGGAGAAATTGAGGTTAAATTTTATCAAGAATCCGAGTCTACTTTGGCACTCATTATTCAAGATAATGGCATTGGCTTACCTGAAAATTTTGATAGCAAGAAAGCTCAAACACTCGGCATAACCCTTGTCCAAGGTTTAGTCAAGCAACTCAGGGGAAAGCTCGAAATTGACTCTCACCAAGGAACACAGTTCAAAATCACTTTTACAAACAGCCGGGTATGAACACAATTGCCATCCCATCAAACATACAGGCAACAAAGGAGACAGTTAGAATCCTTGTTGTTGAAGATGAATATATTCTTGCAATCAATTTGCAAGAAAGTTTAGAGTCTCTAGGATATAGTGTTTTAGGTATAGCCGATACAGCAGAAGAAGCAATTGCAAAAGCAAGCGAATTACGCCCAAACTTGGTTTTAATGGATATCAGGTTACGTGGTGAAATGGACGGTATCCAAGCAGCAGAGCAAATTTGGCGTAATTTGCAAATTCCTGCTATCTATGTCACGGGACACTCGGATAAAAGTACTGTAGAGCGGGCAACGTTGACATCCCCCTTTGGATATATTCTCAAACCAATCAAGGAGCAAGAACTCTACGTTGCTATTCAAACAGCACTAAATCGTTACGATCGCGAGCAATTTTTGAGTTCTATCCTTCGAGGAATGGGGGATGGGGTGATTGTAGTCGATCTTCAGTTAGGCATCAAGTACCTAAATCAGGTCGCTGAAGCATTGACAGGGTGGCGATGGAATGAAGCCAAAGGACGAATTTTAACCGATGTGTTCAAGCTTGTTGATGAACAAACTCAGATCCCTATCCAAAATCCAATTATCGCAGCCCTGCAACAAGAAACTACTATCTATTTAGGCAGTCGTATCTTACTAGTTGCGAGAGACGGGACAAGTATACCAGTAGCTGATAGC
>NZ_CP031941.1:0-52500 GCF_003443655.1 Nostoc sphaeroides | reverse complement strand
ATATCCTGTATTAGTTGCCCGTGCTGACCATCTATCAGTTTCAATTGCCCGCATGATATCCTGTGCATGGTGCTGGAATGGCATCGATGCAGTGTAATGGGCATCGTTAGAAGAACTGAGGATAAATTGTCCACCCGCCGCAGCTTGACGACGAAATTGTTCAGGAAAAGCGGATTCGTAACATATACTAGCGATCGCCCGACCAAAAGGAGTATCAAATATTTGATTTGCTGAACCCGGAACTTGGTGTGCTTCCAAAGGAGACAAGCGTTGAACTATCCCGCCTAAAATTCCTTCAAAGGGAATATATTCTCCTAAAGGTACTAGTTTGGACTTATCGTAGCGACTGACAATTTCACCCTTACTGTTGAAAGTAAACAAGCTAATTGTATAACTGTCTCCTCTTTCGCCAAAAGCCCCAATCCAACCAACTACACCTTTTTCCTTTACTGCTGCGACTAAGGCAGTTTCCATCAAGTTGCGTTGGAAAATAGGTAAGGCTCCTTCTGGGGTGAGAACTGCATCTACACCTTGGTCTGCTAAAGTTAAATACCCATTAGTGTAATTTTCTTGGGCGCGACGAAACCCTTCGGAACTTCGTAAAAGTCGGTTTGGGATATTACCCTGAACAATCCCCACTTTCAAGGCTGCTTCTGGGGGTTGTGCGATGGGACGACTGTATAAGAAAAAACCTATGAGGTGTAAGGTAATTAATAATACTGTGGCAGCAACTAAGTATTTATTAACGAACCGCAGAGGCGCAGAGAACACGGAGGAAATTTTTTCTGTGCCCTCTGTGCCTCTGCGGTTTATCCATCCTTCAGCAATTAACCCATTTACAGCAACGATCGCTGCTGTCACAGTATTAGGCCCAGAGAGTTGCCCCAAATGTAAAATTACGAGATTGTGCGGACTTTGGGTGTAAGCAAGGGAACTCCACCACAAAGGACCCGCACTCCATAGACTTTCTAAACCGCACCAGACGGCTGTACCAATCAGTACACGCAACCACGGTTTTTGTCCGTTTAGGCGAACCATTACAGCCGCCCAAATAGTCAGGAATACCCCACCCAAGACACTGATAAATCCCCAACAAAAAATCGTAATTGCCAAGCTTGGCAACCAGGGAACGCCCAACCATGTCATTGGATGAATTCCGGTAATCCAGAATAGGGCGACACCATGAAAACCAATACCCCAGAAGAAAGCAGGGGGGAATTGGTTTTTACCTTTGGCTGAAGTGACAACTAGCACCCACAAGGGAACTATGGCAATCCAAGCCAACAACCATGCACTAACAGGGGCAACGGTTAGCCCCATTAAAATGCCGCTAGCTAAGGCAATCAAGTAAGGCAGTAAAGAGGTTAACCTCTCCCCCTGCCTCCCCTGCTTCCCCTGCTCCCCCTGCTTTTTATTCTGCTTCTTCTGCATCGGTAGCATCAGGTGGAACTATTGCTACTCCGGTAATAGCGTCATCTTCGTCTAAACGCTGCACTCTGACTCCAGTTGCCGATCGCGATTGGATAGAAATCGCATTTACCGCTTGACGGATGATAATACCGCGATTTGTCACCATCATGATTTCATCATCATCATTGTTGACAATGCGTAGGGTTGCCAACTTATCTTTAGTTTTGCGGTTTTTGAACTTGGTTGCCATTAAACCCTGACCGGCACGATTTTGCAGGCGGAACTGGGCAACTGGTACGCGCTTACCATATCCTCCCATTGTAATTACCAACACCCAAGGGCCAACAATGCCACTGCTAGGCACTTCTGCGGACTCTTCATTAGTTTCAGTAATTTCGATATCTTCTGTTTCGATTGTTTCGATATCTTCTGTTTCGGCTATTTCGGCTTCTGCAACATCCAAAGTTTCCAGAATTGCTGCGGGTAGAATATCCATACCCACGAGTTCATCTTTATTTTTGAGTTTCATGGCTTTTACCCCACGAGTCGCCCTACTTAAAGGACGCAGTTGTTCGTGGTTGCACCGGAAGTTAATCGCCATCCCGTTACGAGAACCAATGATTACACTGTCCTCGACTCTAGCGCGTCGCACCCAGCGCAGTTGGTCGCCTTCTTCTAAGGAAATGGCAATCAAACCATTGGCGCGAATGTGACTAAACGCTGCCAATTCGGTTTTCTTGATATTACCGCCCTTGGTGAGCATGACCAGATATTCTTCACTGCTAAACTCGTCAACCGGTACAATCGAGGTGATTTTTTCCTCTTTGGGAATCGGTAGCATCTGGACAATTGGTGTCCCGCGACTGGTACGCGAACTCGCTGGAATTTGATAAGCTCTCAGGCAATAAACAACACCACGCTCACTAAAGAATAAAATACTGTCGTGATCGCAGCAAGTCAAAAAATGCTCAATGGTATCATCATCTTTCACCTTGGCTGCGGCTTTGCCTCTGGTAGCACGGCTTTGCGCTTCAAAGGTGTTAACTGGCATCCGTTTGATGTAGCCTTGCTCTGTAACCAGAATTATTGCTTTTTCATTGGCAATTAGGTCACGGTCATCTAATTCGCCTTCCCCTGGTAAAATCACCGTGCGGCGGGGTGTGGCAAAGCTAGTTTTTAGTTGCGCGACTTCGGTTTCAATAATTTCTAGCACTCTCTCCCGACGTGCTAAAATATCTTGCAAATCGGTAATTTTCGCTTGTAACTCCTCGTGTTCCAGACGAATTTTGTCTGCTTCTAAGGCAGTCAACCGCCGCAATTGCATTTGCAAAATCGCATCTGCTTGCACTTCCGAGAGTCCGTAAGTTGTGATTAATTCGCCTTTGGCTGTGGGTGCATCGGGCGCATGGCGAATTAAGACAATAATTGGATCTAATTGGGATAGAGCAATTAATAATCCTTGCAGGAGATGGTCACGTTCCTCGGCTTTCCGCAGTTCGTAACGGGTACGTCTGGCAATGGATTCGATGCGGAAATCCAAGAAGACGGTTAAGAACTGTTTGAGGGTGAGTACTTGGGGTTCGCTATTCACCAACGCCAGCATATTTGCACCGAAGTTGGCTTGTAGTGGCGTTTGCTTGTAGAGGTTATTTAGAACGACGCGGGGATAAGCATCACGCTTGAGTTCGATGACAACTCGCATCCCGTCGCGATCGCTTTCATCGCGGATATCTGCAATGCCCTCTAAACGCTTCTCGTTCACCATTTCGGCGATTTTTTCAATCAGCGCCGCTTTATTGGTTTGATAGGGCAATTCAGTAATGATAATTGCTTCTCTATCTGGTCGTCCCCGTTGTTCAACGGTTTCAATGTTAGCGACACCACGCATGGTAATAGAACCACGTCCGGTAGTGTAAGCTTCTCGAATGGCTGATGTCCCCAAAATTTGCGCCCCAGTCGGAAAGTCTGGGCCGTGGACATACTGCATTAATTCGAGATCGGTGATTTCGGGATTATGGATTACAGCCACTAAAGCATCAATCAATTCGCCCAAATTGTGTGGCGGAATGTTGGTTGCCATACCCACGGCAATCCCAGAGGAACCGTTGAGTAACAACTGGGGAATCCGTGCCGGTAGCACTGTCGGTTCTTGCTGGGAACCGTCGAAGTTATCGGCGAAATCTACGGTTTCATACTCGATGTCGTGGAGTAGACCAGCACTAGTTAAAGCTTGCAAGCGGCATTCTGTGTACCGCATGGCGGCTGGCGGATCGTTGTCTACCGAACCAAAGTTACCATGTCCGTTAACTAGGGGCGATCGCATGGAAAAATCCTGCGCCATCCGCACCAAGGCATCATATACTGCTGTGTCACCGTGGGGGTGATATTTACCCAACACTTCCCCCACCACACGGGCGCATTTCTTAAAGGGGCGATCGTGCAGCAGACCTAGCTCGTGCATTGCGTAGAGAATGCGACGATGCACAGGTTTTAGACCATCCCTGGCATCTGGCAACGCCCGACCCACTATCACGCTCATGGCGTATTCCAGATAAGACTGCGACATTTCGGTTCGCAAGTCTATCGGGATAATCCTCTCCTGTGAGGTTGTCATAACCTAAAAATCTCCAAAAATCGTAGATTTTAGCTTGTTTACTCAACAAAGCGCAAAATTATTCTAAATTGCTCTTGAATAATTGCCATAATTTGATACAATCCTAACATATATTGCTTTTTTTTGCCTGGGCAGCTAACTCAAATATCTAGTAAAAAAAGAGTATAATAATTTACACTTTATCAGTTCTACCTAATTAACAAGAGCAGTGAACTAAAAGGTTGCTTAGTGCAAAATTACTTAAATTGAAAAATGACGGGTTAAATTTAAGGCAACAATCTAAATTGGCTTTATAGCTCTTACTTTTATAACCGTTATTTATTAGATTTGTCACTAAATAAGGTCTGAAAAATTAAACTATAGTTAATCATTTCTACTTAGACAAACAGCAGATATGGATAAAGCCTTCTAAGATGTAATTAAACGAACACTTGCATAAATTAGTATCAGAATCAACAGCATATTTTCACGTAAAGGAGAGAAAGTTTTGGCAGCAGTCCGAGTCCGTCAGCATGTTAATCCACTTGGTAAAAAGTATCAAACACCAGCAAGTCCCCAAGACTGGGAAAAAATTTATGCAAAGCCAAATCAACCGCTACATTTAGATATTGGCTGTGCTAAAGGACAGTTTTTAGTGAATATGTCCAAAATAGAACCCAACTGGAATTTCCTCGGCTTAGAAATTCGGGAACCTTTGGTGGTGGAGGCGAATAAGTTACGTTCTGAATTAGGTTTCACAAACCTGCACTACTTATTTTGCAATGTCAATAACTCACTGCGATCGCTATTATCTTGCCTCCCTCTGGGAAGTTTACAACGCGTTACAATTCAATTCCCCGATCCTTGGTTTAAAACCCGCCATGCTAAACGCCGTGTAGTGCAACCAGAACTAGTGGCGGAGTTAGCCAGTTATCTTGCAGTTGGGGGAGTTGTATTTCTGCAATCAGATATGGAATTTGTTGCTGTAGAAATGCGCGATCGCTTTGCTGCTCACCCAGCTTATCAGAAAGTTGGTACAGAAGAATGGTTGTCACAAAACCCGCTACCAGTCCCCACAGAACGGGAAATAGGTACGCAAAAAAAGGGTGAACCTGTTTATCGGGCTTTGTTTGAAAGAGTGAGAAGTTGTGAATGAGGAGTAGTTATCGCTATGGCAAATATGGCTTTTTATCTTGATATTTTAGAACTTCTATAGGAATCGTATTTGATTTTTGAAATTATCTACGTAGGCGGGGAGTGGGGAGTGGGGAGTGGGGAGTAGGGAATTAGGCTTTTCGAGTAGAACCCGAGCTTTTTCAGAAATCAAATATTAGTCCTATATGTTTTTTGAGTCGATGTAGAGCGACTGGACATTAGACATTTTCTGTCAGATGGCAATATTTTCGGGACATAAATGTTTTAGTTAATGGTTGAAATTGCCTGAGATATCGAATTTGAATTGGTATGCAAGAGTTTACAGCTTGAGTAACTGATATATACCCCTATAGAAAAATAGGGGTAACTCAAAAATTATCGTTTTTTCGTGACATAAAAGTTTTACTTCTGTCTAATTTAAAGTTCTTAAAATATAGAGTAAATAGCTTCTTTTTTTCTAAGATGAGGAAATATTAGGCAATTAGACTAATCAGTGTAATTGTCTAAAAGATAGTCACTCGTCAATAATTAAGAGGAAAATCAACATGGAAGCTAAAGAAAGAAAGTATAACAATCAAATTGAAATTAACGATTTGATTGATGATGCTGTTAAAAATGCTGTGACACGTCGGAACGAAGCTTTGGATTCAGAAGAAGCCTTGTTATCTATGTCTGACGAAGAATCAAAAAGCGTTGCGGGTGGAGTATCAAAATTGAATCCCATAATACTTGGTAAGTTTCCTCCTATTACTATAGGACTCATAGCAACTGACACCTTATCTTAATAAAGATTCTCTCCACTGGAGGCTAAATTGATGAAAGATATTGCTGTGGATAAAACTACACTTTGCCCCAGTGCTAGACCAGAAGCTGAGGATAGTGTGGTTTTCGGAATCATCAGTGGAACAGTTGCAGAACCCTGTGTAACTTATCTTAAACAGCCCTTGCCTATTACGGATGAACTAATAGCAAAAGCAAGTCCAATTACACCTGCCGAAATTTTTCGGACGGCAGCACCTTGTGCTACTAAAGGTTGTCAGCATTTTGATGGACAAGATTGCCGTCTAGCAATGCGAATTGTAGAAAAGTTACCGCCAGTAGCAGAAGAACTACCACCCTGTTCCATCCGCCGAGATTGTCGGTGGTGGCTGCAAGAAGGCAAGGCAGCTTGTATGCGTTGTCCGCAAGTTATTACAGATAACTACAACGCATCTGAAATAGCAGTTGAGGTGGCAACATCGGCTGTTGGTTAAGCAAAGCTTGGCCTGTATTTAAATAATTTTAGGAGAAAATCATGTCCATAGAAAATGTTCAAGCTTTTTATGCAAAGCTAGCAAATGATGAAGCTTTTCGTACTCAAATTCAAGGCGTTAAGAGTAAGGAAGAATGTAGCAAAAGAGTCAAAGCTGCTGGCTACGATTTCACCCAGAATGAGTTTGAAGAATATACGGCTCAATTGTTGGAGTCAACTGCTGGCCACGATGAACTTAAGGATTTAAATGAAGAAGAACTAGAAGCCGTTTTTGGTGGGGCTGCATCAATTACTGCGAAGCATAATATAGTAGCACGGCCACTATATGGAGTTATTGTTTCGGAACCTGTTGATGATTGTCCGCACAAGCCACCTATTGTGCAGCCTCTTTATGGAGTTATTCAGTCAAATATTGCTTAGATAAGAGTTTAGGTTTATGGAGACAGTTATTGCAGAGAATTACAATTCCTCTGAGCTAGCAGTTGAGGTGGCAACACCGATTTTCGGTTAAGCAAAGTTAGGTCTCTAATTAAATAATTTTAGGAGGAAATGATGTCCATAGAAAATGTTCAAGCTTTTTATGCAAAGCTAGCAAACGATGAAGCTTTTCGTGTTCAAATTCAAGGAGTGAAAAGTAAGGAAGAATGTAGCCAAAAAGTCAAAGCTGCTGGTTACGATTTCACCCAAGATGAGTTTGAAGAATATACGGCTCAATTGTTGGAGTCAACTGCTGGCGACGATGAACTCAAGGATTTAAATGAAGAAGAACTAGAAGCCGTTTTTGGTGGGGCTGCATCAATTACTGGGAAGCCTACTATACGTCCGCTATATGGAGTTGTTATTTCGGAACCTATTGATTGTCCGCATAAGCCACCTGGTTACCAGCTTGCCTATGGAGTTATTCAGCCAGACAATATTGCTTAGATAACAGTTTAGGTTTATGGGGACGGATAGGGATATATTCGTCCTTTTCTCAAGAAATTAATTGAGGGTATTCTAATGACTTATCGACGAATTAGTTATGCCGTTTGGGAAATTACATTAAAATGTAATCTAGCTTGTCAGCACTGCGGTTCTCGTGCTGGTCATACAAGGGCGAATGAACTTTCTACAGCAGAAGCTCTTGATTTAGTCAAGCAAATGGCGGAAGTGGGAATCACTGAAGTAACCATAATTGGTGGAGAAGCATTTCTCCGTCCTGATTGGCTGGAGATTGCCCAAGCAATTACTTCTTCTGGGATGCTTTGCGGTATGACTACTGGAGGTTATGGGATTACTCTCGACACAGCACGCCGGATGAAAGAAGCTGGTATTAGAGTGGTATCTGTCTCAGTTGATGGCTTAGAAGCAACTCACGATCGCCTCCGTGGTAAACAAGGCTCTTGGCAATGGGCATTTAAGACTATGAGCAATCTCAAGGAAGCAGGTATTCGCTTCGGTTGCAACACTCAAATTAATCGTCTCTCTGCACCAGAATTTCCTCGTATTTACGAGCATCTGCGCGACGCCGGCATCTTCGCTTGGCAAATTCAATTGACTGTACCGATGGGGAATGCAGCAGATAATAGCGAGATTCTGCTGCAACCTTATGAATTACTAGATGTATATCCGATGATTGCTCGTGTTGCTCAACGCGCAAAGCGAGAAGGGGTGCAAGTACAGCCAGGAAATAATATTGGCTATTACGGGCCCTATGAACGGATGCTGCGAGGAGGAGATGCTTGGTCTTTTTGGCAAGGATGTAGTGCTGGGCTGTCTGCTATAGGCATCGAAGCCGATGGTGCTATCAAAGGTTGTCCCTCACTACCGACCACAGCATACACTGGCGGTAACATCCGCGATTATTCACTACGGACAATTATTGAAGAAACCGAAGAATTACGGTTTAATCTCGGAGCTGATACTCCTAAAGGAACATCACATTTATGGGGTTTTTGCAAGACTTGTGAATTTGCTGAACTCTGTCGAGGTGGTTGCAGTTGGACTGCTCACGTTTTCTTTGATAAGAGAGGCAATAATCCTTATTGTCATCATCGCGCCCTGACTCAGGAAAAAGACGGTATTCGAGAGCGAGTTTTTCTTCAACGTCGGGCGGACGGAAACCCCTTTGACAATGGGGAGTTTGGGCTAATTGAAGAATTGATAAATGCTCCTTGGCCTGAAAACGATCCGCTTCATTTTACAAGCGATCGCATTCAATGGCCAGAAGGTTGGGAAGAAGAACCAAATCTCGCATCATCTTTAGTTAGTTCTAGTAATTAAAAACTGCAAAATACCATTTCTATGAATAATATCTCTACTGATATCCCTTCAGAAAATACAACTGTTCCTGACTCTCAAACAACCCTATTACCTCGTTCACCTTGGAATAGTCAACTCGCTTATTTGAGAGTGCTTTTTCGAGCGAAGAAAGCTCTAGACCGCATCGAAAAAGAAGCAGGTGTTTTGAGAATTGAAAAATAGTTAGATTATATCCCAATACAGTTCAGTTAAGCCCAAAAACCTTGGTAAAGACGCGAAATTTCGCTACAGGTCTAAAATTAGTACCAAAAATCCTTAACTGAACCGTATTGGATTATATCCATAAATTACTTAGGGTTGATTACTTATCTTTTTTCACCCAAGTTTACCTTGGGTTATTTTTTATCTCAACTTTTGTTGTAAAGAAGATGCTAAATATAGCACAATACGCTTGGGTTAGCGCCAAGAACCTTAAACTGCGTAGGTTGGGTTGAGGAACGAAACCCAACATTTTCGGTAATAATTTTAGATAATAAACAGAGATATAAGTGAATAGTTTTTGTCCCAATATATAGTGATTAACATCTTGAAATCAAAAATTAAACAAAAAATGATGCATAAAAAGTTTTTATATTTGACTCGTTCTCTAATTCGGTGTGACACATCAACAAATCTACAATATTGGCTGGGAAGAAACCCTTTAACACTTGTCGATACTTGTCAGGGTTTGAGAACGACCAAATTTAGTTTGAAGTTTTTCGAGACATAATTGTTTTATTTAAGGTGAAAAATAAAATAATTCAAGTCTTGTAAATAAAAATCAGATAACGGACTATATATACAGAATGAGGAAGTTCAAATTCTCATTTTCAAGAAAACAATTTAATTAAGGTCTAAGTTAATTATGGCTAACATTACAATATCCAACATACTTCCAATTGAAGCACAATTTACGGAAATATCAGAGGAGGAATTAGGAATTATCATGGGAGGACTAGCTGATAAGCCAAAAATTGAGGTAAAAGTTGAGCCTGATGGAACAATAATAATTACGGTTACTCCTCAATAGATTGAATGTGGTTAGTAGAGGAACTCCCACATTACTCATTGCCGAAAGTGCCGTCCGTCTAAAGCTGTGAGTAAATATTCCTTGCTCATCCAAGTCAATACGCTCCAGAGCTTCCCTTAACATGCGAGCGCAAGGTTTGACAAAACCTTGTGTAAATAGCAAGGTTATCTCCTGAAAGTTTAGGATTCAAGCTTTGCTGGAGCTATTGATATGGATAGGGCTTATCTTAGGCTGACAAATTCATTGCAACTTCAACTTCTTTCATTTGTTGCTTAATCCACTCATTAAATAAATCAGTGATAATTTGATTACGCAGTTTGTTATCCAATTCTGCCTGGATAATCTCCTCCACGAAAATTAGATGTAATCCCTTAGAAGTCACTATCGGTTTAAGAACCTGAGGCACTGTAGCAGCAAAGACAGCAGCCGAAATGTCTGATTTTAAATCTTTGCGGCGTATTATCCCCAAATATCCACCTTGGCGACGCAATTCTATATCCTGAATGTATTTGTGGGCAACGTCATAGAAACTCATCTCACCTTCCTTTATCGCATAGAAGAGTTCTAGAGCTAAATCTTCATCATCTAGAACAACTTCATACATCACCACGCAAACATAATCTAGTTGGTTTTCAAAGAAATAGGGTTCGACTTTATCTGCAAACAGATGTTTTACCAATTTACTAGAGATGAGACTCATGTAAGCGATTTCTTCAAAATCATCTATAGATAAACCATGTTTCTCTAACCAGTTCCATGTATCATCAGCATTATCGAGTTTATTAGCTAAACGTATTTGGTCTGCTGCTTTCTGAACTTCCTCAACCTCTACTTTTATCCCAGCTTGTTCAGCAGCTGTTATAATCACCTTGCTAGTAACAATCTGCTTAACTATTTCAGGAATTTTACAAGATACCTTAACTTGGTGAAGAATATCTTCGTTGGTAATGGGGATAGGTTGTAACATGATATTTCTCCTAAAGGTTGTAAGTTTTTTACAATTTCACCCCACCTTGCTGCAACTGCTTAAACGGATCAAGCAGAAAATCAATAATCCGACGCTGACGCACAATTACCTCAGCCGTCGCCGTATCCCCAGGACGCAAGGCAATACACTTATTAGCCGAGGGAATACAATTTTGTTTTAGGGCAATTTCTAAGTCATAAGCTGCTACCTTTCCATTAGGTGTTTCCACCTCTACGGTAGTAGGAGAAATTTCTAACAATTCTCCTTCAAGGACGCCATAATCCTGAAACGGATAAGCATCAAACTTTAGCTTTACTGGTAATCCTCTTCGCAAAAAGCCACTCTCAGTTGTCGCCATCTGCGCCCGAATTATTAAAGGCGAACCTTGGGGTGCAATCTCCGCAATCATTGCTCCTGGCTGCACCACAGACCCAGCGCGTTGTATCGGTAACTGAAACACTCTACCATTGACGGTGGCTCTTAACTCTCGTTGTCCTAACTGAAACTTTAACGAGACAATCTGACTCTTGCTTTGAGCAATTTCTGCTTGAAGCGTAGTAATTTCTGTTTCTAAATTCTTCTGTTGTTCGTCGATTTTTAGTAAAGCAAGTTTGCTGGAACGAGTTAAGGTCTGATAACTCCTTTCCTGTTCTTTCAGTCGCAACAGTGCCTGCTCAATATCTGCATTTGCTTGCCGAATAGTCCGCTCATAACTACTCTGTTGTTCTAGCAAACGTAGTTTAGCCTGCTGAATATCTGACTTATTTTGTTCGTATAACTGTTGCTTGTCTTTAGCTATATCTTGCTTCTGAACAACATTAATTTCTGGAACAACCCCTGACTGCCAAAGAGTCCGATAGCGTTCAACTTCCCTCTGGGTACTCGCCAAACTACTGTTTACTAACTTATTAGCAGTTTGACTATGCTCAAGAGTTTGACGTGCCTGATTAACTTGAGATAATTTTTCGTCTTTTTGTAAATCATAGGAATTCCTCAGAGTATTCATATTCTGTCGCGCTTGATCAATTTGAGCCTGCTTTTCTAACTGTTGAGATTGATTTTGTTGCTGTTGCGTTGTTAAAGATACAACTAACTGACTTTTAGATGAATTTAACTGAGAAAGTCGATTTAGTTGTCCCTCCAACTTCTCCTGTGCCTGCCGCATTTCCGCCTTAACTAATTCTGATTCCAATACCAATAAAGTCTGCCCAACTTTAACTGAATCACCTTCCTTTACCCGAATTTCGGCAACAGTACCCGCCACAGCTGCATCCAGCCTAACTGTCTTTCCCTTTGGCTCAAGTCGCCCTCTTGCCGTACCCGTTTCATCCACCTTAGACAGCATCGCCCAAGGTAAAATGATCGACACAAACACCACCAAAAAATACAGCAATCCCCTTGTCCAAACCTGGGGTAAACTATCAAGTAAATCCTTGGTTGCGTAAGCCCAATCATCAGTTGATATGGCTGGTGTTTGCTCTCTGAAAATTTCCTTGCCCTGTTCTACCTCATAGATTTGGGTTTGAACTTTTCCATTTAATGTGTTTGGCATGATTTTTCCTGATATCAATTTTGGATTTGGGATTTTAGGAGTGGGAAAACAAGAAAAGCTTCCTACTTTTCCTGTTGTTTCACCCCGCAACATCCATCTGCTGATGATTGAGATAAAAATAATGTCCGCGCTTGGCCATCAACTCTTTGTGAGTTCCACTCTCAATCAACACGCCGCGATCTAGCACCAAAATCAAATCTGCATTTCTTACTGTTGAAAGGCGATGGGCAATTACTAAGGTGGTTCTGCCTTTGAGAATTGTGTTTAAATTTGTCTGAATAATCCTTTCTGACTCTGCATCCAGATGGGAAGTCGCTTCATCCAAAATCAACAGCTTGGGATTGCCTAACAACGCCTTAGCGATCGCAATTCTTTGTCGCTGTCCTCCAGATAACATCCCGCCTCCTTCACCAATCTGGGTTTCATAACCCATAGGTAACTTTTTAATAAACTCATCAGCACCCGCCAATCGCGCCGCCTCAATAATCTCTGCCAAAGTTGCCCCAGGATGTGCCAAGCTAATATTTTCCCGAATCGTTCCGCCAAACAAAAAGGTGTCTTGGTCAACTACCCCAACTTGTTCGCGTAGAGAACGTAACGAAAGACTGGTAATATCGTGTCCATCAATCAAGACTTTGCCATCTGTAGGGGGATATAATCCTAAAACCAGCTTAGAAATTGTGGTTTTACCCGAACCACTCCGTCCCACCAGGGCAACCATTTGCCCACTATGTATTTCAAAACTGAGATTTTCTAAAACATTGATATCGCTTTCAGGGTGATAGCGAAATGTCACGTTGTCAAAACGAATGTTACCTTGAATGGGTGGTAAAGATTGCCGCGCCTGCTGCTGCAAATCCTCTTCTGGTTCTGCATCCAACACATCATTAATGCGTTCCACTGCAATCACCACTTCTTGCAATTGATTCCACAAAACTGTTAATCGTTGGAAAGGCCTAATAATATTTCCCAGCAACATATTAAATGCTACCAATTGCCCAATGGTTAACTGGTTGTGAATCACTTGGTACGCCCCAAACCACAGCAAGATGGTAGTTACTACTGCTTCAATTGTGTTGCTGAATATTTGCAGGCGATTGCTGATAATTTGCCCGGAAAAGTTAGTTTTTACTTCTTTACTTAATAACTCTTCCCAATGCCAACGCACTGTCTGTTCTACTGCTGTAGATTTAACTGTTCGCACACCAGAAAGGGCTTCAATCAGATAGCTGCTTTCATTAGCAACAGCGTTAAAGATTTCCCTAGAAATCTTTTGTAAAAAAGGTGTGGCAATTAATGCCAGCAGCAAAAAAGGCGGTACAATCACCAATACTAGCAACGCCATTTTCCAACTGTACCAAAACATCAATCCTAAGTAGATAAAGACAGTGACTAAATCTAGCAGGATGGACAATGCTTCACCGGAGAGGAAGCGTTGAATTTTACGGTTTTCCTGTACACGAGAGATAATATCCCCCACATAACGCGACTCAAAGTAACTCAAGGGCAGCCGCAAGGTATGACGAATAAATCCGACAATTAGTGCTAAATCGAGCTTATTCGCCGTGTGGTCTAACAGATATTGCCGCAACCCTGTCATCGCCACACGGAATAAACTAAAAATTAGTAATCCTAACCCCACCGCCGTTAAGGTTAGTTCAGAACGCTGCACTACTACTCGGTCTAAAATTAACTGGGTAAATAAGGGAGTAACCAGTCCAAATATCTGGATAAATAAGGAAGCGACAAACACTTCTAGCATTACTAAAGAGTGAGGCTTCATCAACTCAAAGAATTGCCAAAAAGGAGTAGAAGTCTCTTTGGCATCCTTCAACCAGGCTGTAGGTTGCAGCAGCAGGGTATAGCCAGTCCAGTTGGCTTTAAATTCAGCGTGGCTGAGGCTGCATTGCCCAATGGCGGGGTCGGCTACAATGACGTGTTTGGGGGTAATTTCGTAGACAACGATGTAATGTTTGCCTTCCCAGTGAGCGATCGCAGGCAATTTTTGCTTCGCTAATTGGTCAAGACTCGCTTTTACAGGTCGCGTGGAAAACCCAATACTTTCCGCCGCCGCCGATAACCCCCGCAGTGATGAGCCATTGCGGTCAACATTGGCGATATCCCGCAGGCGATTGACACTAAAGTTTTTCCCCCAATAACGAGACACCATCACTAAACAAGCTGCACCGCAATCCGATCCACTCTGTTGGGCAAAAAACGGATAGCGCCGGATCACACGCTGTAATAAATGCCCTACTCGTTGCCTGGAGTTGGGAAAATAGGCTTTGCTTATTTTTTTCTCGCGTGGCTTGACTGCTGGCGTTGACAAAATCTTCGTTTCATGCAGCCGTTTTGAGTCAGATGGCAGGACTGGAGTGTTATCCGAGTCCCCCTGTTGGGGGTTACGCGATCGCGCCTTAGCCCACAAATGCTCCCGAATTTGGGGATATTTAGCCATCAATGGCCACAACACTTCACCCGGAACGAAGCATAATTGTAAGTTGACTGAAGCCCTTGCAGCGTAAGGTCTAAAGTCAACCTCCTTCAACAAGGTAAATTCTCCAAATGAGTCACCTCGCTCTAAAGTGGCGATTAACTCATCGGCGTTATCTAGCAACCTGACCTTACCAGCGATCGCAATATAGATTCCTGGTTGAGCATCAGTTCCTTGCCAGAATTTACCGACTTTTGGGTTGATAAATTTAACTTGTTGAAGGCATTGTTGAAATTCCTCTGTCGAAAGAGAATAACCCAGAGTATGGTTGAACTGTTCTAGAGAAACCAATTGAGCAGATATATCTTGCGCCATAGATGTCTGAATCGTTTCCTAAGTTTGCGAAATTCAGAGACATAAATTCGGAATCATCTGGAATAGTTGCCGATTTCAGGTCACTAATGAAGATTTTGGAACTCTTAGCCTGCTCATGGCTGTTTGCTTCAGAATTGCTGGGTTTTGGTAGTGTGGATAATCCCATCTGTTTGAGCAGTCGCTTGATATGGCGATCGCTCACTTCAATCCCAAATTCTTTCGCTAAATGTTTCCCTAGCCAGTTTGTTGTCCACCGCCGAAAAGCATAGCCATGATCGCGGGGACTACCTTTAATTAGTTCTTTTAAACGTTCTAAATACTCCTCATTTACGGCTTTCGGGCGACCAATGGGGCAATCTTGCCATTGGTGCGCCATCCCTGTCCGAGCTATGTGCATCCAATGTCTTGCTGTTGCTGGACAACACCCCAAAATTTGACAAATTTCTGTTTGGGATTTTCCCTCATCTGCCAACAACATGATTTCAATACGTTGTCGGTAAGATTCAGGTAAACTTTTTTCTAAACTTACTAGCAGTAACTTACGCTGAAATGATGTTAAGTACTTACTGGTAGTTACTGGTATATATTTTGTCTCAATTTTTGGATTGCAGTCGAACATATACGTATTTTACCCTACACTTTTGGACACACGAATATCTTATAAAAGATTCATAATTTGGCAATTATCTCTAAGGTTAAGTAGAAACGTTGCAAAAAATAATCTTCCCTGCAACTGTAGTACTTATCACCATTTAGTTTTAGTTTTATGCAAAAAATAATTTAATTAAGTGATATTTCTGACATTTTTTTTTAATATTGCTTTTGTAGATATAGATTAGGCTACAAATCCAATTTATAAATTCCGAAAATAGTTGCTAAATTTTAGTAACGTTTTTGTAAAGATAAATTTCTGGTGAGCAGAGAAAAAAAGTAATAACGGAATCACCGTTACTATGGATGAAAATTTATAAGGCAAAAGCTAGCTTGGGACACAAGTAAAGTAACGCTACAGGAGTTGGAACCTCTACGCTAGTTGGTGCGAATCTGGCTTTTGCAAGTTCTGACGGTGAATGTAGAATCCCCGACCCTTTAGGGCGCGGAGTGTATGTGGGCGCAACAAACATTAGTAGTCGGTGGACAACAAGTAAATTATCCTACAAAGATGTGTGTTGATTTGCTGCACTGCTTACTAGCTGCAAGAACATTTACCGAATCAGGTAAACTTGATGCTTTACTTGATTGGGAATAAAATAAGTAATTTATAATCCAATACAGTTCAGTTAAGGATTTGTGGTACTGATTTTAAACCTGTAGAGACGCGAAATTTCGCGTCTTTACCAAGGTTTTTGGGCTTAACTGAACGGTATTGATTTATAATCTAAAATAAGATTTATCTAAGTAACTAGATTAATAACAACTATGCACCCCATATTAAAAGTTGATATTTCTGAACTAAGTGTATCTGAACGTATACAGCTTGCCGAGGACTTATGGGACAGCATTCTTACAACACCCGATGAAGTTCCTCTCAGCGATGAGCAAAAACAAGAATTAGATAGACGCTTGGAGATGCATGACCAAAACCCAAACCAAGGTTCAACCTGGCAATCCGTGAAGCAAAGACTAGGTTTAACTGAATGAGCTATCAGTTAATAATTAGTCCAGAAGCAGAACTGGATATTCAAGATGCTTTTGAATGGTATGAACAACGTGATTCTGGAGTAGGTTCGGAGTTTGTACGTGCAGTTGATAGCTGTTTAGCATTAATCGGACGTAACCCTTCAGCTTATCCAGTGGTGTATCGACAAGCGCGGCGATTATTAATACGTAGGTTTCCCTATGGTGTTATTTATATTGTAGAAGAAAATGTTATCACTATAATTGCTTGTTACCACGTCAAACGTAATCCTAAACAATGGCAGAGCAGGAATATTTGAACGCTTTTATGGAAAAAAGTTAGGTTTAAAACCTCGCCCCGCACTTCGTGCCGCTCGCGCTTTCGTGGGCGAAAAAATCCTTGTCTCCCAAGGTAGATGGAAACCCCACAAGAAAGTGCGTGGCTGTATTTAATTTTGAATTTTGAATTTTGAATTGATTCATGATCTCGCCTACAATCACCTGAACCATCTATAATTCCTGTTATCAAATAAGCCATTAATAACAGTGTAATCAAAGCGATCGCACCCCACAAAATCAATTCAAAGAATCTGGATCTATCCCCAACCTTTGTAATTCTTGTGCCAACCTTTGAGCGCGTTGTTCCGCAGTAGTAGCGCGTTGTTCGGCAGCGATCGCTCTTTCTTCTGGTGTTAAATATCTGACTCCTTGTTTGTCATACCAATACAACCAATCTCGCGTAATTCCCTGATAGGTTCCCCGTTCATAACCAATTGCTAAACCTATCTCTGATAACCAAATTAGATTTCCTGGCTGCAATACATATTCACCATTTACAAAGCGATAAACTTCTAAAGGTGGTTTTCTCCGGCGTTGGGGATTGTAGACAACATAATACAAAATCTCCATATCCGCATAAAGTTTCTTTTTGCTGGTGTATTCCCCACGCCGTCTGTGAGAAACAACTTCTAATGCCATAATCGGCATCACCTTTTCTTCCCACAACACATAACTTAAACGCAAGTTCTCATCAAAAACTCGCTCGACTCCTAAACTTAAAAACCCATCAGGCACAATCGGCGGTAATTCGGGATCGTAATATATCCCCATATCAACCCCAAAAAACCAATCCATCCGGCTTGTCCACAGCCAAGCTAAGATTGCTTCTAGCAAGCCAGGAATCAAATGTTGTAGTTGATTATCCACAGGTTCATCGTCAGAATCTGGCAGATCCTCGGCTCCGGGTAAGCAGTGCAATGGGTTGTAATTTAACATGGTGGGTGCGATTGCAAACTTATAATATTGATGATATCTATCCACCTCTGACTTTTTCTTGCGATAATTCCCAAGGGGGTCGTGTCAGCTTGTGGACTGGATAGTGCCGACACTTCCAGGTTGAAGCAAGAAGAAAATGTTAGCAATTGTTAGTATTTTTGGATCGGACGCGCTCTCCACTGGTTAGTAAACGAGGGATAGATGACACTCAAGCGATTAGTTTTAATTTTTATACTGACACCAATAGCAGTTCTGTTGGCAGTTTGGGCTTTATTCAGTAGTTGGCAAGAACCTCAGTTCCAAAGTCGCCTAGAACTATACCAAACCAATATTGCTCTCCAAGCCCAAGCTTGGCAATCAGAAGATAGCAGCGATCGCAATCTCCAGGCGGTTCAGGAAGCAATACTTGGTGAGCAACCCCTGGAGGGCGCCACGAAGCAATATGAGGAGGCGCGTCAATCAGTTGCAGCTAATTTAGGCAAAGTTAACAATAAACTTGCACAATTACGCTCTCAACCTGAAATAACTCCCATACCTCCGAAACCTTTACCGGATGTTCCTCCCACTACTAAAACTTCTAAACAGGGACAGCAACAGTTACAGCAGTCCCTCAAGCAATTACAAAAATTATTGGCTGAATTAGACTTGCGCCTGGGAATTTTACAAGCACAGCAAGGACAGACCGATACAGCTATTAAAACTTGGAGCGAATTACAACAACGCTCTGATATCAATCCAGAATTTGGAGAAACCGCATCTGTATTAAGTGGAATCTGGAGCAATCCTCCCCGTCTGCTCCAAAATTCTCAAGAACGAATTCAAAAGAATTTAGAAGGTTGGTTTCGCTCTACTGCTTTGGTTCAGCTATACCAACTCCAGCAACGACAAGACGCTTTATCAGCAGTTAAAGCTGCACAACAAGAATCTGCTGCTCAAGCGGTGATCAAATTAGCAGTTATTGGCACTATCCCCACTTTGGCAGCTTTAACTGGTCTAATACTGCTGATTTTCTTACTTGCTCAACGCTTGTTGAAAGGAAAAGCCTCGTTACTAGCTCAAAATGCTGATGTCGTTTGGTCAACACCTTGGGATGGTGAAACCATTTTACAGGTTTTTATCGTCGGCTTTTTCTTCATGGGGCAAATTTTTGTCCCTTTATTGCTATCGCTGCTCCCCATCCCTCGGCCTGCGGGTGATGTGCGACTTCAGGCTTTTTATGTTTTAGTTAGTTACTTACTGGTAGCATCGGGTGCGCTGTTAGTGCTGTATTTCTCTCTCAAGCGCTTTTTTCCATTACCAGAATTTTGGTTTCGCTTCCGTTTTCAAGATAAATGGTTTTTGTGGGGACTCGGAGGCTATTGCGCGGCTTTACCTATAGTTGTGGTGGTATCTTTGATTAATCAACAGCTATGGCAAGGACAGGGTGGTAGTAATCCCCTGTTGCAATTAGCCCTAGAAAGCCAAGATGGTGTAGCACTTGGCATATTTTTCTCCACAGCAGCGATCGCAGCTCCATTTTTTGAAGAAATTCTATTTCGCGGCTTTTTGTTACCCTCTCTAACTCGCTACTTACCCGTGTGGGGATCGATTCTGATCAGTAGTTTGTTGTTTGCGATCGCTCACCTCAGCTTGTCGGAAATTCTTCCCCTCACTGCATTGGGGATTGTCTTAGGAGTTGTTTACACGCGATCGCGCAACCTCCTTGCTCCTATGCTCCTCCACAGCCTTTGGAATAGTGGTACATTATTAAGTTTATTTGTTTTAGGTAGTAATTAGCACTCAAAAATTACTGTAGCCAAAAATAGAAATATCTGATTGTATCTGCATAGGTAAGAACAATTACTAGTTATATCTTGTGATTGGTGCGATCGCGTTTCATGCCCCCTGGAGGCGATAGCAAAAAAATCCGGAAATAATACTGATGGACTTGTAAAAAGTGGTGTAGCAGTTTTTGCTGATTATTTGGGTTCATTCTTCTCAAGAAAAAGCAAAATTGCCGCACCGATGGTCAAATCTACTAAAAGTTACTAAGGAGCGCCAGATTTTCAGGTATAGCCGGAAGACATTTTAGCGTCCTCTCTGGAATAGAAGTACGCTGATTTTGGTTATTTGTCTTGGGCTTATTTGTACTGAAAAAATTAAAAATATATTTATTAAGCAAGTAAATGTATTTGCTTTGATTACAATAAAGACTTTATTTTTATACCTCACTTATCAAGGAACAGCACAAAATATGTCAAATTTCAATCCCACTCACCCTACCAAACAACTTCTAGCTGGTTACTGTGGCATTATCCTTGGAGGATTTGGGGTTCATAAATTTATTCTAGGATACGCTCCAGAAGGCTTTATCATGTTGGTGATTTCTGTAGTCGGAGGTTCTTTCACCTACGGAATTGCCTTGTTAATTATGCTACTTGTAGGTTTAATTGAAGGCATGATCTACTTGAATAAACCCCCTGAAGAATTTGTAAATACCTACTTTGTGAAGAAGCAGGGCTGGTTCTAGTACCGCAAGGCGGAAGTCACGCATTCAAAAATATTATGGAATAAGCTCTTTAGAGATTTTAAATGGTTGCTCTATTTCCGCCGTGGCGTACTAGTACCGCAAGGCGGAATTCAAAATTCACGCATTCAAAATTCAAAATTAAGACAGAGTAAGCGTTCCGTTGATTTTGAATGGTCTGTTTATTTACGCCGCGCTGTACTAGTGTAAAAAGGCAGTTCATGCTAGAGGCAGATTATATTTCTTTTTATTTATTAATATGCTCATTCTCAAACCTAAACAGCTTAACTGGGCAATATTCTTCTTTTTGGGCATAGGGTATTTCAGCGTTATGTCTCATTTGGAAATCAACTATTTCTTAAAAAGCCTGATTGTGATCATGCCAATGCAGGTTGGAGCTATCATTTATGTGACTTATTTACGCTGGAGCCGTCATTGACCCTTAGCGAGATACGATAAATTAAGAAATTTAATAGGGTTGACATACAGTCGTAGTTCCATATTTCGCCTACGCTCAAATTAGAGACGCTTTTACTCAGGCGTTGAATTTCTGTAGCGAATCTAAACACTTGCCATGCAACTTGTCCCAAAAACTAAGCTAGCCCCAGAATTTGACCCAATCCTAGAGAAAATTATTCTCGATGTTGGGGGTATGAAATGTGCTGGATGTGTGAACGCAGTAGAGCGACAGCTAACCCAACATCCAGGAGTGAAAAGTGCCTGTGTGAACCTGGCCACAGAGGTAGCAGTTGTAGAGTCAGAAACTGGTGCGGTAGATGCAGATGCACTAGCACAGAAATTAACAGCCGTTGGATTCCCGACTCAACCCCGAAAAACTAGTGGTACAGCAGCAGGCGAAATATCTACTTTACCAGATCCAGCAGAACGACAACGCCGAGAAATGCAATCTTCTGTTAGGCAGTTAGCGATCGCTGCAATCTTACTATTATTGTCGGGAAGTGGACATTTTGGTAATCTTGGTACCTCAGTGCTACCAGTGCTAAATAACATCTGGTTTCACTGTGGACTGGCGACAATAGCGCTATTAATTCCCGGCCGCCCGATTTTGGTAGATGGCTGGCTGGGCTGGCGGCGAAATGCGCCTAACATGAATACCCTGGTGGGCTTAGGAACGCTGACAGCCTACATTGCTAGTTTAGTAGCGTTGCTCTTTCCCAAAATGGGTTGGGAGTGCTTCTTCGACGAACCAGTAATGATGCTGGGCTTTATTCTTTTAGGAAGAACATTAGAGCAACAAGCTAGAGGTCGCGCTGCTGCTGCATTTAGGAAATTGTTAGCACTCCAGCCACAGGTAGCGCGATTGATTGCCAATCCAGAAAAAGGAGGAATGGGATCTTCTAGCGTAGAGATTCCTGCTGAACAGGTGCGTGTTGGTGAATGGGTACAAGTGCTGCCAGGTGATAAAATCCCTGTCGATGGTGAAGTGGTGGTTGGTAAAACAACGGTGGATGAATCCATGTTGACTGGGGAAGCCGTGCCAGTGATTAAGCAACCAGGCGATATGGTGACAGGAGGGACGCTAAACCAGTCAGGAGCGATCGCTATTCAGACAACCCGGACTGGAAATGATACAACTTTAGCTCAAATTGTCGCCCTAGTAGAAGCCGCCCAAACTCGGAAAGCCCCAGTACAGAAATTAGCAGATACAGTAGCTGGTTACTTTACTTATGGAGTGCTGACAGCATCTGTATTAACATTTGTCTTTTGGTACTTTTTCGGTACTCACATTTGGGCTGATGTCAATATGTCCGGTGGCATGGAAATGATGGGTCACGCGACACATGAAGCTCCCTACTCCCCTTTATTAATTAGTTTAAAACTAGCGATCGCAGTTATGGTAGTCGCCTGTCCCTGTGCTTTGGGACTTGCCACACCAACAGCCATTCTTGTCGGCACTGCTATGGGCGCAGAACGGGGTTTGTTAATCAAAGGCGGTGACGTTTTAGAAAAAGTACACAAGTTAAACACCGTAGTCTTTGATAAAACCGGCACTTTGACCACGGGTAATCCCATCGTTACAGATTGTCTGTTAATTGAGGAAATGGGGAGTAAGGAACCCCACTCCCATTCGACTACGCTCACGGCAAGCCCACTCCCTACTCCCTACTCCCTAATCCAACTAGCAGCAGCCGTAGAAAGCGGTACTCACCACCCCCTAGCAAAAGCGATTCAGCAAGAAGCACAGCAGCAACAATTATCGATTCCAGAGGCTGTGGACTTTCACACAGAACCAGGATTAGGAGTGTCTGCTGTCGTAGAGGGCAAAGTTGTACTGTTGGGTAACTGGGACTGGTTGAGTTGGCACGGCATTGCCATTAACGAAACTGCACAACAGGTAGCACAGGATTTAGCAACAGATGGTAAAACGGTCGTTTGCGTAGCTGTTGGAGGAGCTTTAGCTGGGTTAATTGCTGTTTCTGACACCCTCAGACCAGATGCCCAATCCACCGTAGATAAATTGCGTCAGATGGGCTTACGAGTAATGCTGCTCAGTGGCGATCGCAAAGAAGCAGCAAACGCCATAGCCAAACAACTAGGATTAGATAGTGCTGATGTCATAGCAGGTGTTCCCCCAGCCAAAAAAGCAGCTGCCATACAAGCCCTCCAGGGACAAGAGATACAGAGAGAGGGAATTCCAAATCCAAAATCTAAAATCCAAAATTCAAAATCTGTTGTCGCAATGGTAGGAGATGGAATCAACGATGCTCCAGCTTTATCCCAGGCAGATGTAGGAATTGCTTTACACTCTGGGACAGATGTGGCGATGGAAACTGCTGAAATTGTTCTAATGCGCGATCGCTTAAACGATGTCGTCGAATCTATTCAGCTTAGTCGCGCCACCTTCAATAAAATCCGCCAAAATTTATTCTGGGCTTTTGCATATAATACAGTTGGCATTCCTTTAGCAGCAGGCGTTTTGTTCCCTAGTCTGGGTTTTGTCCTTAACCCCTCTGGTGCTGCTGCATTAATGGCTTTTAGCTCTGTTAGCGTCGTCACAAACTCAATATTATTACGGCGATTAGCTCATCACCCGTAGAATTTCCATCTCAACCATCTCAAGTTAAACTGAGTCGCCCCGTCAGCTTTTACGCAGTCCATAAAGTCTCTTGGGAGAATTACCAAAGCTATCATAGCTAGTGGAGTAGAACGAATATGTTCTACTCTTTCAAGGTATTATGCAACTTTAGGGACTTCCAAGTAAAAAAATATTCCATTGCTATTGTTCACTGTTGACCGTTGACCGTTGACGGTTCACGAGTTTTCAGTCAACAGTCAACAGTCAACGACTTGAATGTGGAATAATTTATTTTTTGGAGTTCCTTTAAAGCTTATTTAGATCAGCACCACAGACTTATGGTGCGCAAAAATGGCAAAATACGATACTAAACAAATATTGATCAATCACAGTTCCACCAATTTGTCAATGGCAGCAGAAACCAATGAAAACCATCTACTGATTATTGAAGACGATCAAGGTCGCAAAGAATTTTCTCTAGAGCACCCCGTCTACTCTATCGGTAGAGATCGTGAGTGTAATATCCGTTTGATGTCGCAGTTTGTCTCCCGCCGCCATGCCACATTAGTGAGATTGCCACGAGATCATAATAGTCATAGCTACTATTACCGGATTGTAGATGGCGATGCCAAAGGCAAGCCTAGTTCCAACGGTTTGATGATTAATGGACGTAAAATACCAGCCCACGATCTCAGAAATGAAGACGAGATCGTTTTTGGCCCCCAAGTACGTGCTATTTATTACCTTTTAAGAAACACTCAGCGCTTGGGACAAACGGATTCGAGTGAGTATGATATTACACTAATAAACCCCGGAATGGCCGAGGATTTAGAGGATCTAGAAGAGTGAATTATAACTACCAATAACAGCTTGACACTCCCACGTCTTCAAGACGTAGGAGTGTCAATTCAATCATCAAAGCTATCCTGCAAGACTTTCAATCAAATGCCAATGGCGGCTACTTTCAATAGACTGCTTGATAACTTCAAACATTTGTCGGCAGTAATTATCTAGTTGGAGTGGTAGTTCTTCATTTTTAATCACAATGCTCATTCGGGTTTCTGTTTCAGTAGATTTTGATTTATCAATCAATACTTCTGCTGTGATTAATTTAGGAAAAGGAACATGGCCCGGAACCTCACGAGCGATAATATAATCGCCAGTGTAGTATTGAATATCCAACTGACAGTCCTGTAGAAGTTCTACAAGTAACGGCGACAGATGGTCACTCTTGACAGAAACAGTAAATGAACAGGTATAGCGAGCCATAATAGCCCCACGCCTTGCAACACTCTGTCCATCCTATAATACCGAAGCATCTAAACGAACAGTGATTAAAAAATCAAAGTTTTTGAGTTTTGAGATCGGGCATTACCCACAACGAAAGTGCCGTAAGCTGAAAGTTTGATCAAAAACTTTACAATAGAGGTTTGGCTGAGGTAGAACATGAAAGTAGCAATTACTGGAGCAACAGGATTTGTTGGTAGTCTTTTGGTACAACGACTCCACGCAAAAGGTCATAAAATAGTAGTATTAACTCGGAATACCAACTTTGCTCAAAAGGTTTTTCCATCTGAGGCTTTCCCAAATGTAGAAATTGTTGCCTATACACCAAATACATCTGGTTCTTGGCAAAGTATAATTGCTAGTTGTGATGGCGTAGTTAATTTAGCAGGAGAACCTATTGGTGAAGGACGCTGGACACCAGAACGCAAACAAGAAATCCTCAATAGCCGGAAGCTAGGCACACAAAAAATAGTTGAAGCGATAGCCAACGCTAACCCCAAACCAACTGTGTTAATTAATGCTTCGGCTATTGGCTACTACGGCACCAGCGAAACGGCAACCTTTGATGAAACAAGCCAATCTGGTAGCGATTTTCTTGCCCAAGTCTGTCAAGTCTGGGAAGCAGAAGCCAGAAAGGTAAAAGATGCTGGTGTGCGGCTAGTAATTCTGCGTTTTGGGATTGTTCTGGGTAATGGTGGTGCCTTGGATAAAATGATTACGCCTTTCAAACTCTTTGCTGGTGGGCCCATTGGCAGTGGTAGGCAGTGGTTCTCATGGATTCACGTAGAGGATTTAGTTAGCCTGATTTTGGAAGCTTTAACTAAACCGGAAATAGAAGGTGTATATAATGGCACTGCCCCTAACCCAGTCAGAATGGTAGATTTAAGCCAAACCTTGGGAGAAGTGATGAATCGCCCTTCTTGGCTGCCTGTTCCTGGTTTTGCGATCGAAGCTCTTTTAGGAGACGGGGCTATGGTAGTTTTAGAAGGTCAGCAAGTCATCCCGAAGCGCACGCTGGAGACAGGCTTTGAGTACAAATATCCAAATTTGCAATCAGCGTTAACGCAAATTCTTAATTAAAAGGGAGTGGGGAGTGGGGGAAATGATTCCAGCACAAAATAACAAGAGTAGTTTGTTACTCTTTTTAAATTTTATCTGCAACTGCGATCGCACCGCCTCCCCACAAATCGAAAAACTCCACAGCACATTGTTAGTTCACTCGCAGTTTTTAATGACCACTTTTTGAATTCAAAATTCAAAACTTGTACTGAGCGTAGCCGAAGTATTCAAAATTCAAAATAAATTGTTATAAATTTTGAATTGATACCTAAAGGGATACAAGCCCCTAATTTCAATTATGAAAAAAAATAAAACACGTAGTATCAATATTCAAGCCCCCGCATTTATGCGTGGGGTATTAATAATGAAATTGATAATTTTGAATTTTGAATTGTTTTGACGTAGATCCGATTTATTTGACTCATAAAGATTTTTGGACATTACTTTTGTAGTTGTTTGGGATTTGTTATTTGCGGGTGAGATGTCGGTAAATAGCATAAAATCATCTTTCTCAACCACCTTCAGCGAATCGCACCCAACCCCAAAAGCAAAACCCCGTGCTACGTGAGGTGCTACGGGGTCTAATTTGAGGGTGTTGGGGGAATGGGTGGGAAGGGTTTTCATTTTAATCTATAATGCTTGCTCGAATATCTTTTAAAGTCATCATCAGTGTTAATGGTTCTATTGGTGATGGTTGAAACCCACGTTTTAAATAAAATCTTTTGGCTTCTTCATCTTTAGCGTGAACCAAAATACATCTAACACCTGCTATTTGGGATACTGATAAAATACGAATAATAGCATCTTTTAATAAGCCAGACCCTATACCCTGTCCTTCCCATTTGGTATCGACTGCTAGTCTAGCAATAAGCATACACGGTATAGGGTCTGGTGCGTTCCGTTTAGCTTTGCTAACAGCTACTAAATGAGTTACAGATCCGGTTGCTAAACAGTAATAGCCTATTACTTGATTTTCAACAGTTACCACAAAAGTTCTAGCCGTATCCCTCTCATTTTTCAAAGCTTTCTCCTTCAGCCAGTTATTCAAAGCTTCTGATTTAGATTTAAACTCTAATACATCATGCTCATGAGTAAGTGGCTGAGGAGCATTAATAGTTTTTGTTTGTTCTATCATTAATCCCAAGGCGATTTAGTCGTTAATAATTTACGAATTTCTTCATTCGCTTTAGGTGGTGAGTCCAACATAGTAAGGAATTCTTGATATTTTTCCTCGTTTAACGCGAAGAAAGTTTTGTCACAGATGACTTTTTCAGCTTCTCGGCAGGCTACCTCTAACATAAAGTCAGAACGGCTCTTACCAAGAATCGAAGCGGCATTATCAATTAAATCCCGTTGTTGTTCTTGAACTCTAATATTAATTACTTGGTTACGGCCAAGGTTATCCATTTTAGAACGGGCAAGCATTGGGTATCTTCCATTTGTGTATCTCATTTAGCGTTGCTGAATTAAGTTTCAAGCTTTATTCAGCAATGCTTAATATCTAATATAGAACATTGTGTATACAACGTCAACACAAAATTTGGTTTGACGACTGTTGTCAAATTACGGATACTCGCCATTTGCATGACTGGATTTTTGGCAATGCTTCTATGAATAAGCAGGAAAGGGGCAGATTTCCTGGGGTAAGTGTCTCTTCTGCTGCGCTATTGACTAGAGAGAAATTTTTTGGAAACCCAACTGATAATACCGCTAAGAATGGCACCGCCCATGAGAATACCGATCGCTGGGTTAAATACGGGTTGCCACAGTTTATGCCACAAATCCAAACCCAGGTTAACTCCTACAGAATCACCGATCGCAGCGATCGCTAACCAGATAAAGCCAAACAAAACCAAAAAAACATCGGCGACTAAAATCGTGTTTAGCCAATTTAACAATTTATCTTTCATGATTGAAATGGGGAGTGGGGAGTGGGGAGTGGGGAGTGGGGAATGATAAATAGGGAGTTGGTATTAGAAGAAACAAGATAGACAAAAGAGACTTATTCAAGAATTTTTCCTTGTCCCTCTTCCACTCCCTACTCCCTATTCCCCACTCCCTGTCCTTATTCTTCAAACAGCCAATTTTTGACTTTTTTCAAACTCTGCCAATCTGGTTTTCTACTGAAACCGTCTTCAATACTGGTTTTTATTTCATCCCGCCATTCTTCGTTGACAAACATTAGCTGTTGTGCTACATCAATATGTTCTCGTAAACCTTTTTGACCTGTTTCCAGCATTGCTAAGGCCAGATTGACTCTAGCTTGTGGGTCTTGGGGATTTAACTTGACTGCCTTCTGTGCAGCTTTGTAAGCCAAATTGGGTTTGTTATCGAGTAGATATAACCATGCCAAACAAATCCAAGCAGCACTAGTTTTAGGGGCGCGATCGCACACTTCTTTAAACACAGGGATTAAAGAATCTACCGCTTCTCCTGCTTTATAGCGTTCTAAACCTGTATCAAATAGGGATTCAACTGTATTAGTCATTGGTCACTTGTACTGAGCGAAGCCGAAGTATTAGTCATTTGTCTTTCGTCCAATGACAGAGGACAAATGACAAATGACAATATTACACCCCAAATGACTTGCCGCAACCACAAGTTTGGTTGGCATTGGGGTTAGTGAATTGAAAGCCACCGCCAATCATGGCATCGCTGTAATCGAGCATTAAACCGTAGAGATATAATAGACTCTTGCGATCGCTGACAATTTTGAAGCCATCATAATCAAAAACTTCATCCTGAGGGGTGATCTTGCTAGTGTCTTCAAAGTCCATCATGTAAGACATCCCTGAACAGCCACCCTGACGGACTCCTACCCGTAAGCAGAAGTCTGTGCCTTGCCTGTCCCGGAGGGATTTTACCTGGTGCAATGCGGCTTCGCTCAACAGAATTCCGCGTTGTTGAGACTGAATTGCTTGTGTCATCTGCTTTTTTAACTCCTTAATTAGTTTAAGCTTTACCCTATATCAGCTTGTTAATGCCTTTGGGTTGCCGTTGGTGTTTTTGTATTCATTCTAGCGGCTTAGATGTCGTTAGATGCCAAATTGTAAACACTCCGTTAAAAGCAGCCAAAGATTTTTATTCTAGAATTGAGAGACTCAGTGTGTTTAGAGATTCGGTATTTTTGGAATTCAAGTCTGGCAGCAGTCACCAGAAGCAACTATCTTTCAGGTGCAGCCATAAAAACCTAATCCAAGGCGTGCTATCCCCCAAAGTCTACTTCCAAATTGCTTCTTTTGATTAACTTACTCTATGACAAGTTTTAATCGCTCTACCAGTCGTCGGTTGAAGAAATTAACTCAAATTCCTTCTGTATGGGAGGGCGATTCGCCGTCCGTTGTCATCACCAAACCAGCATTCAGATGAGAAAAAGGGAGAATGCATCCTTTGGGTAGATTACTCCCAAGGTATGGTTCGAGGAATGGACGTGGTAGCTTCAGATATCGGGCCAGAAGCAATAGTTCGGACTTTAATGCAAGCAATGGAGCATCCCCACAGTCCGGCAAGACCTGCCAGACCCCAAAGAATTGTAGTCAAAGACCGGGAGATCCAATTTTACCTGCGGGGGGTGCTGCAAGATTTAGATATTGCCATTGACTACGCACCAGAACTGCCTTTAATTGACGAACTGTTTCGTGGGTTCGCTGATATCCTCGATAGTCAAACCCCCGACTTACCCCCACAGTATGCACAAATCTTGCGAGAGAAAGCATTTGCAATTTGGCAAGCAGCACCTTGGGAATTTTTGGAAGAACAGCAAATTTTGTCAATCGAGATTAATAAGTGGGATGTTGGCACACTCTACGCCTCAGTCATGGGAATGCTGGGAATGGAGTATGGGATTTTGTTTTATCGCTCAGAAGAGTCTTTAAAACAGTTTCGCGCCGCAGTTTTAACGGATCAAGAATCAACTGAGCATCTAGAAGAAGCGTTCCTCAAGCAAGATTGCTTATTTCTCACCTTTGAGAGTAGCGATGAAATCGATGAAGATGAGGATGAAGAAAGTGATTTGGCGGATCTGCCATTATCAGAAATTGATCCCACCTTCGGTAATATCCACCCCTTAGAAGGACTACGGTCTGTTTTGTATGACGAAGAAGCACTGGTAATCTTCGTTGCGATCGAAAGTCTAAGCCGCTTTATTCGCGATCACCGTCGCCAGCTTCATGAGGACATCTTTCCTACCCTCAGCCGTCGCTATCGCATTTCTCTGCCGCAATCGGAAGAAGCAACTAAATCTCTGCCTGTTACAGTCTCTACCATGCCACAGTTAGCAGCAGAATTAGAGGAAATGGCAGGCTTTGATGTCGATGACGAGGATATGGAAAACCTTGACTCCCCAAATTTCCAATCATTGCAAGATGACTTAATACCAGAAGATTCTTTCCTCAGCTTAGGTGTGGTGTCCTGGGAAATGTTGGAGTACTTGCGAAAGGGAGTCAGCTATCATCAGGCTGGTGAAATAAAACAAGTGGGTGACGGTTTGCCGGTGATTTTAATTCAAACTTCCCGCCCCAAGGCTAAGACTGTAATTGAAAGAATTGAAGCAACAGGCGGACTGAGAGCTATTTGCTTTAATCCAGGTGCCGACCCCTTTGATGGCGATCGCTACGACCTGGGTTTATTACAAACTCAAAATGGCGAATTGTTCCTATTTGGGGAATTTTTAGATGAAGATCCGATTCATGTAGAAGCCCGCAAAAAATGGAATCAGCGCTGTAAAAATACTAAGGGCTACTGTGGCTTAATCATTGCCAAAGGGCTAACCGGAGCTTCTCGTGGCAATCCTCAGTTACGAGATATGATGGCTTTGTTTGAAGCGCGATCGCTTTCACCTAAAGATTTAGGTATTGGCACTCTTCAACTGATGCCCCAACTTAAATTTGAATAGTTGCACCAATTCCCCCAATCCTCAATCTCAAATTGTGATTATTATGAGAAATTACAGCAGTTTTCTTTTGCATGAAGTACAAAGCTATGGGTTTTGAGGCAGCAGGTAGAAACTCCTTATATCTGATGCGTAAATCCTACACTTTGTACCTCACTTACTTGCAAAATACTGTTAGTTAATGTGTATTTGATTCACGTATTAACTAAAACTGCATTCGGGAGAGGAAAAAGGGAAAGCTTTACCCCTCTTCTGTTTACAAACTGAGTGCTGAGTGAAGTAAAAAGTACTCAGGATTTTTGCATTTGTATTTGCCTCAACCTTGGTGGGTGATCTTTTCACTCAGCACTCTTCATTTGCGTAGCTCTTAAAAGATGTTTGAAAAATATTATGCGAAACATCAAAGTCATCAAAGACCTAACCCCCTGACCCCCTTCCCGACACTCTAAGGGGGAATTCAAAGCCTCTCGACCTTTCGGGGAGAGTAATGGAAGCGGGGTTTTTAGTATACTTTAGGACTTACGCACACTCTACGAATTCTTCTCTACGAGACGCTACGCGTTGGCGAAGCCTCTCGTTAGAGAAGGCGTTCTTCTCTAACGAGACGCTGCGCGATGGCGTCAACTGTTGGAGACGCGAAGCGCGATAGCGAAGCGGTAGCGAGTCATCGAGCGTCTGGCGGTTCGATAAATTAAGCTTTTCGGCAATTTTTGCGTAAGTCCTGTACTTAACGACTTTCCAAACATCCTCTTAGGGTGCAGCACTTTGCAATCCACATTTCCAGTGGATTTCAAGTCGGTGAAGTACACCAACTGCATCCATTCAGTAGACCTTTTGCATAAATCCAAAATAAGAACCCCACCCGGACAAAGCTACGCTTTGTCTCCCATCCCCTTAATAAGGGGAGGGGTTGGGGGTGGGGTATTAAGCAATACAGTTCAGTTAAGCCCAAAAACCTTGGTAAAGACGCGAAATTTCGCGTCTCTACAGGTCTAAAATTAGTACCAAAAATCCTTAACTGAACCGTATTGGGGTATTAGGGACTTTTGCAAGAGGTCTAGTAATGCTGGAGGAACTTTTAGGATTACTGAATTGAAAAATCCAGAGCAGAGCAAACCTCTGCTCTGGATTTTCCTTTAGCTTAGAGGTTGTTTAAAAAGTGGTTGGCTATGATTTTAGGCACTTATTGATCCCCCCAACCCGCCGATAAATTGGGGGACTTTAAGACTCTTATCCCCCCTTTTTTAAGGGGGGTTAGGGTGGATCAACAAATATTTGATACTTTTCAAACATCCTCTTAGAGTTCTCTCTGAATTCTGCTGTATGTATATGTCATGTTAACAGCCGTAGGTGACTAATGATTAGAAGCTAACTTTACCTCAATTTCATGAAGTAGCTGTATTTTGAAATTTTTTCAGTCATTTCATCTAGATATTTACCAGTATAAATCAGTACAGAACGCTCAAAAATTATTTGCAAAGCTCTATTTAATAAAAGCTAGGTAAAGTACTTAGATATCGAAATATTTTTTTAACCACTTTTTGAGTTTTCATCTTTTTATATATCAATATAATTAAGCAAAATCTCAGAAAACATCTTTTTCTTTGTAATTCCTTTATAAAGGATGAGAATGAGTTTATTTAGTCTCTAAATGAAGATTATTTAAAGTGTATAAGTAATGGCTATAATGAACACATAATGGAAGAAATGAAATCTCAAATTGCTTTTATGAGTATATTTAGTAACTAATAAATGTTTGCAAATCAAAATTTATTGGCAGTAATTAATTTTTTACTTGTGAAAATTTTACTGCCTAACTTCTGGCACAAAAAACGATTTGTCTAACCTTTCCATAGATAAATACTATGAATTGAAAAAAACTCACTGAGTTTAAGACAAAGTATATCGCTAGAGAGAAGATAAAACACATCTCAGATTGCATCGTATTTTTACGGCGAGTTAGTGTAAAAGCATGAAACAAAAATAAAATATTGTTATCGGCAACAGTCAAGTAACATCATATCTGTTTAACAAGCATTTATCTGTGTAAAATTACAGATGATACTGTTAAATTTTACCAAACAAGTCAGCTATTTACACCCAGAAAACTGAGTCTTATACCCTTTTTGGTGGTTACTATATTGGCGCAAAGAAGCAATCAGCTTGATCGAGGGCAGCCAAAATTCATAACCGTTCAACTAGCTCTTAACTTCATGGTTACAGTAATGGGTGCAGATGGGTGTTTGTTTTAGAGCGATCGCTTATTTGCCTACTTTTAAGTGATTATTTGCGACCTCTATAGACGATTGGAACCCGCCTTTAGACAAGCATTTCAGCATGATAATGATTCTGAAGTTTTATTTTCTGGTGTTATCCTAGATGTTCTCTGCAAGTGGGTTTGGCTAACTTGGTTAAGAGAGAAGGTTAAATACTTCCGATAGAGAATAACTTTGGAAATCTTGATTGAGTCAACAGTAGGTGTCTCAAATTCATAAAATTTCATTGTCAGGCTTTACTCATGCTATTAGTAGCGTTATCATCTTCAAAAGCAACTATGTGGTCTTTATCATGTCACAACAGTAACAAATAAAGTGTAGGTTTTTAATTTTTTTAGGAAATGATGAATACTTTGACAAAACGAACATTTTTAATATTAATGATATTACTTGTTTCGTGAGACAAATTCTGATAACCTTATCGGTTCCCTCTTTAATTTAAAATCTTTCGACGATCTAAATATCCAGCAGATAGCATGATAATGACAAACAAAAAATGGGCTGTTAAACGTATAACTGTCAATCTCGCAACACAGGAAGCGGAAAAGCTAGAAAAATATTGTCAACAAACAGGTAGACCCGCAACCGATGTGATTCGGGAACTGATTAGAAGTTTGCCTGTCTCCGATGACGACAAAGATGTAAATAAGTAAGAAGTTGCTTTTACGACTTACCAGATAACTGCTTTGTTACGAAAAAATAGCTATGATACTTTTTGGAGTCCGCCGCTATGGGCAAGAGTTTGTCTAGCTGATACAGACGCGCTTTTCTCGCGTCTGGTCAATTGCCCGGACTAAAACGAGCGATCAAAAAGGTTTTAGTATCGACAAAGCCATGCTTTAATATGCTGGTGGAGTTGATATTAAGTAGCAAATTCCGACACCAACCCAGTTACAATCTGTAAAGAAACTGAAAAGGAACGACGGAATGCGTGTTGCAATCGTAGGTGCGGGACTGGCTGGGCTAGCAACCGCAGTAGATTTAGCTGATGCTGGTTGTGAAGTAGAGATTTTTGAGTCTCGTCCGTTTGTGGGTGGTAAAGTTGGCAGTTGGGTTGATGGAGATGGCAACCATCTAGAAATGGGTTTGCATGTATTTTTCGGCTGCTACTACCAACTATTTGACTTGATGAAGAAAGTGGGGGTGTTAGAAAACTTACGCCTCAAGGAACATACCCACACTTTTATTAATAAAGGGGGGCGCACTGGTGGTTTAGATTTTCGCTTCTTTACAGGTGCGCCTTTCAATGGCTTAAAGGCATTTTTCACTACTTCCCAACTATCGTTGCAGGATAAGTTGCAAAATGCGATCGCTTTGGGTACTAGTCCTATAGTTCGCGGGTTGGTAGACTTTAACGGAGCGATGAAAACCATCCGCAAATTAGATAAAGTTAGCTTTGCTGATTGGTTCCGCAGTCACGGTGGGAGTAATGGCAGCATCAAGCGGTTGTGGAACCCCATTGCCTACGCATTGGGGTTTATTGACTGCGAAAATATGTCTGCCCGTTGTATGTTAACGATATTCCAGTTATTTGCAGTTAGAACTGAAGCCTCAGTTTTGCGAATGCTGGAAGGTTCTCCATCTGAATATTTGCACAAGCCCATTCTGGAATACTTAGAAGTTAGAGGCACCAAAGTTTATACGCGTCGGCAAGTTCGGGAAATTCAATTTACTGAGTTAGACGAACAAACCCGCGTCACCGGTATAGTAATTGCCCAAGGTGATACAGTAGAAACTGTCACTGCTGATGCTTATGTCTTTGCCTGTGATGTTCCAGGAATTCAACGCATCCTACCCCACGAGTGGCGTAAGTGGTCAGAATTTGACAATATTTACAAACTGGATGCAGTGCCAGTGGCTACAGTGCAGCTACGCTTCGATGGTTGGGTAACTGAACTTAACGATGGAGAGCAACGTAAACAGTTAAATCACGCGGCTGGAATTGATAATTTGCTGTACACAGCCGATGCGGACTTTTCTTGTTTTGCCGATTTAGCGTTGACTAGCCCTGCTGATTATTATCGCCCAGGACAGGGTTCATTGTTACAGCTAGTGCTGACACCGGGAGATCCGTTTATTGCCCAAAGTAATGAAGCGATCGCCCAGCATGTCCTCAAGCAAGTGCATGAACTGTTTCCCTCGTCACGGGAGTTAAATATGACTTGGTACAGTGTGGTAAAACTTGCTCAGTCTCTTTACCGAGAAGCGCCAGGGATGGATGCGTACCGTCCCAACCAAAAGACACCAGTAGATAATTTCTTCCTTGCAGGGAGTTATACTCAGCAAGATTACATCGACAGCATGGAAGGTGCTACTATTTCTGGACGGCGAGCTGCAAAAGTGATTTTGGAGAGTTTGAAGAAATAACGTAGACACGCAGTGGCTTACCGCAGGCTACCGCAAAGGGCGCAAAGAGCGCAAAGGAAGAAGTAGAAATGTCAGACTGGTTAGAGCATACTGTGCAGGTAGAAGTAGACGCTCCCATAGATTTAGTATGGAGCCTCTGGTCTGATTTGGAGCAAATGCCCCGGTGGATGAAGTGGATTGATTCGGTGAAAATTCCGCCAGATAATCCAGATATATCTCTTTGGAAGCTGAAGACGGGCAGTCTAGAATTTACTTGGAAATCCCGAATTCTCAAAGTTGTTCCCAACCAAATTATCCAATGGGAATCCATTGATGGTTTGCCGAATCAGGGAGCGATTCGCTTTTACGATCGCAACAATAGTAGCATTGTTAAAATGACCATTTCCTACGCTATCCCCGGTATTCTTGGCAAAATTATGGATAACTTGTTTTTGGGGCGGATAGTTGAATCGACAATTCAAGCTGATTTGGAAAGGTTTAAAGAATACGCGCTGAATGTTAAAGCTAATTGATATAGATAGCAAAAACAGGCAGTAGAAAACAATGTGTAAAAGTTTCTTGCTGCCTGAACATTTGTTCGGGTAAATGGAGTAGCATTAACCGTTAAAATGTCTGTATTAAAGTAAATTGCGTTAGCACACACTACTTACTGTTGGTTCTGGAAGTGGATCACCGACAGCTTCGTAAGCAATAATTAGAGACTCTAAAGCTTCAATTCCATTTGCCACCGCCAACTCGTAAGTATCCCCGTGAGTCCGCCAGCGTTGTCCTGCAAAATCAGGGAATCCTACTAAGAAGCAATCATCTTCATCAGACCACTGAATAATCATTTGGTACTTAAGCTTACTCATCTTTTTCTTTCCCTTCTACTTCCTCAATTGCCTGTTTCACTTCCTTCTCTTGGTAGCGTTTAGCATCTGCTCCATCTTTGCCTGAAATTGTGATTTTTTCACTATAGAGGGGATGCACCCAGTTGGTATGACTTCCTTTTCCTGGGACTTCTATAAAACCTACTTGGGAAAGCATTTGCTTCAGTTCCCGGATTTTCTTTGGCATTGGTTTTCTTAACAGATGCGATCGCCACAGTAAGAAACAATGTGTCAAAGTTTCTTGCTATCTATCCAAAAAAATCGAAGATTCAATTTTTTTATGCCTTGACTTGTTTGTACTCAGGTAATATCCGAGGTGAAATAGTTGCCTGAATTTCTTCACCCATTTTTTCTTCAGCTAGTCTAAGCTCATAATTTTTTTGTAAATTCATCCATAACTGGGCACCAGTACCAAACCATTGCCCTAATCGTAATGCTGTGTCAGCAGTAATTGCCCGTTCACCATTAATTATTTCAGTAATGCGATTTGTTGGTACATGAAGAATACGTGCTAACTCACTTGCGCTCATTTGCAATTCATGAAGCTCATCAGCAAGAATTTTTCCAGGATGGATAGGTGGCCGTGCCATGTTATTCTCCTTTAAGGATGATAGTCTGTAATTTCAATGTTGAAAGGTTGAGATTCTTCATCTGGCCAATTGAAACAAATTCGCCATTGCTTATTTATCCGAATGCTATATTGACCTTTTCGATCACCCTCTAAAGACTCAAAATGGTTGCTCGGTAGTTTCATAAGAGATTCTTTGTTAGTAGCGGCTTCTAATATATCAAGTCGTTTATATGCTTGATCTGTAAAAGCGTGAAACTCTTTTACCCTCTCACCTAAAGCAAACCGCTCCGTCCTTTTATCTTTAAACTTTGGATATTTTTCTGACGGAGACATAAATTAGCAATGGTAGATATTATGCGTTACGTAACTCGTAATGGAATCTATCTACAATAGCACAATTAATATCCGCATAGCATACTAACAGGGGCGATATTACCAAGTTGGATCGCTAAACAAATTAATCGTCAATTCCTCGCGTGGCGGTACTGCGGTAATACAAGCGCGGATGATTTCTCCATCCTCTAATTCGACGGTACAAGCGTGACAAGACCCCATGAGACAACCGGTGGGAATAAATACCCCAGCCCGGTCTGCTACATCTAATAGGGCTTCTCCCACTTCGGCATCTACTGTGACATCATCTGGTAAAAAGTGGACACGAACAATCATTAGTCATTAGTCATTGGTCATTGGTCATTGGTCATTAGTCATTAGTGACTAATGACAATCTAATCGAAAAAATCTGCGATTTTTATGCACTTAGTTTAAGACAAAAACGGAGTTAAATCTAAATGGCTTTCTACTTCAGTGGCTAGAGAGTCCAAAATTTGCTCTCGCTGTTCTCGGTAGTTAGCAACTCCGGTGGGCAAAGATTTTAAACCGCGCTGTTGACGGAGGCGATTTAACCAAGCGCGTCGCCAAGGGCCGTTGTCAAAAAGCCCGTGGAGGTAACTTCCCCAGACTGATTGACAACTATCCACTAACCCTAAATTAATATCGTCAAAGAGGGCATGGTACGATTGAGGATCTATACCTTGCTGTTCGATGCGCGATCGCCCTTGGTGAATTTCAAAGCCATTTACTGGCAAGCCCGGTTGCGGATAATTTGAGCTAACTTGGCGCTGGCGGGCGATTTTTTGTCCGGTAATTACGGTTCTGATTGGTAAAAGATTTAACCCCTGATACCTACCTGCTTGTCCCTCTATCCCTTCAGGATCAGCGATAATTTGACCGAGCATTTGATAGCCACCGCAGATACCTAAAACCGTTCCGCCAGATGCAGCATAGTTTTGAATAGCTTCAGCCATACCGCTTTTTTGCAGCAGTAGTAAATCAGCAATTGTGGTCTTTGTACCTGGGATAATTACGGCATCAGGATGTCCTAAATCTTGCTTTGGACTGAGATATTTTACTGAAACTGTACTTTCTGATTCCAGGGGGTCAAAGTCGGTAAAATTGGCAATTCTGGGTAAGCGAATGACGGCAATGTTGAGGTCAGCTTGGGCTTTGTAAGATTCACGTTCTAGCAAATCAAGGGAGTCTTCTGCTGGAAACACTTGTTGTAAGTAGGGTATAACACCAACAACGGGAATACCTGTGCGTTCTTCTAACCATTTTATCCCTGGATCTAGGAGCGATCGCTGTCCTCGAAACTTATTAATTACTACACCCTTAATTAAGGCGCGTTCATCTGGTTCTAATAACTCTAAGGTTCCCACGACATGGGCAAAAGCACCACCCCGATCAATGTCAACTACTAACATCGTTGGCGCATTTAAATGTTTTGCCACCCGCATATTAGTTAAATCGCGGTGCTTGAGGTTAATTTCTGCTGGACTACCGGCACCTTCACAAACCACCATGTCAAATTCTGTTCCTAAATGGTGTAGCGATTCTTCAATTGTCCGCCACCCCAGGTCAAAATATTGCTCGTAGTAATCTGAGGCACTTACTTTACCAACAGACCTACCTTTAATAATTACTTGGGAAGTCATATCCCCTTGGGGTTTGAGTAAAATAGGGTTCATTTCTACCCAAGGCACTACTCCCGCCGCCCAAGCTTGCACTGCTTGGGCATAGCCAATTTCTCCACCATTGGCAGTGACATAAGCATTTAAAGCCATATTTTGACCTTTAAAGGGAGCCACTCGCCAGCCACGCCGCGACAGAATGCGACAAATAGCTGTAGTTAAAAGTGATTTCCCTGCATGGGATGTTGTCCCCACCACCATAATTGATTTCATAGTTGTTATTCGTTAGTTTTTCAGGATACAGAGTGAATTTTTAGGAGTGAACAATTATATGGCAATTCGTCCATCAGTTAAAAAACAGGAGATCAGGGAGCAGGGAACAGGAGGAGAATTTCTGTATAATTTATCCCCCTTACAAGAGCAGCACCCTTCTTCTGTACCTCATCTCTTTACTAGCACCATCATAAATTTCAATTACTTAGATGATTATCGTAAAGACTTCATTATGATGTGACGTTTCCGTATATATTGTTCCCTTTGATTCCCTAATCCTAACTTTTTAGTTTTTTATTCTAAAAAGGTATCCGCAACCAACGAATCACAGCATCGGCTAAACGATCGCGCCATGAAGGTGTCCGCCAATTTTTTCCCTGATATTGTTCTACCAACTGGCGACCCAAGGGAGTCAGGCGATAACTATCTGTAATTCCCTGACCATCGACTTCTCGCCGTAATACACCCACTTGGATCAGCCAGCCCAAGGCGTTGTCACAGGCTAATTCTGATAAAGGGCGTTTAGTATAGCCCTGCTTGAGGCCATTTTCTAAGGCGATCGCAGTTAATGACACACTTCTTTGTCCCATGACTTCAAATAAAGATAAATTGAAGGGCGAACACAGTAGCGATCGCTCGGCTCTATCTACTGTGCTTTGAGGATAGACAAAAATATTTGGGTTTTGGGAATCAACAGCAGGCATTGGGTATGGGTAGTAATTTTTCTTCTGATAAAGATTAATGTAAGAATATATTTTTGCTTGTACCAACTACCTCATTTAACCAAAAATTGCTTAACAAAAGTATAGTTATGCTATTTTTTAGTAATTATATTTAATGATTATAAATTAATGTAAAATTTCAAGTGCATCAACAATCTGAAACAGGAAAAGTTAATTATGCCTCTAGCAGTTGGTACGGATGCACCTGCATTTACCGCTAAAGATACAAAGGGCAACACAGTCTCGCTATCTGATTTTGCCGGCAAGACGGTCGTTTTGTATTTCTACCCCAAAGATGACACGCCAGGTTGCACCAAACAAGCCTGTAGTTTTCGGGATGCCCAGTCTCAATATCAAAGTAAAGATATTGTCATCTTGGGAGTCAGTGCTGATGATGAAGTCTCCCATCAGGCATTCACCCAAAAATATGATTTGAATTTTCCCCTACTGGCTGACACCGACAAATCCCTCATCACAGCTTTTGATGTGGATGGCGGCGGTTATGCCAAGCGCGTCACCTACGTAATTGACCCCAACGGCAAAATTACCCATGTTGACACTAGTGTAAATACCACTACCCATGCTAGCGATGTTTTAGCTGCACTTGGGCTGTAGTTTTTTGACCTGATAACTAAGGATTTTTTAAATAGTCTCAGCCCCAAGCCCTAATAGTCTGTCAAGTTTAAATTGATGGGTCAATAAGTTCGTAGTGAGGACTTTAGTCCTTATTTTCTAAGCACTGAAGTGCTTACTACAAACCCTCAAAATTAGCTTAGACATTGTACTACTGCTCTGTCTCATTAATTCTGATTGATTAGTTTGTTACCAAAACCCTGTAGAGACGCGAAATTTCGCGTCTCTACAACCCCGCAAAATTAATGGGACAGACTACTACAGGCTTGGGGTTCTTTGTTGGAATTCAGTTACCTGATGCTGGTGTAACTGATGGTGTAACCGATTGTGGTATAACCACTGGCGAACTGGGATCTGCTTGCTGTTCACCTCGAATTAGTTTTTCTTGCCTTGCTTTAAAGGCTGCTGCGGCTGAGTCTAGTTGTTCGTTCTGTTGGTCAGAATTCCAGTTGAGAGTCCCAAAATTTGCCCGATGAATCAGATCAAACATGTTGAAATTGTCTGAGTTGGAACGGGAGAAGGGATCAGTATTTTGGTCAGTTGTATTATTACTGGGAAAAGCATCGGCTGGGCTGCTGACTTGAGCCGAACTTGGTTGAGCTATGAGCAAGGAAGCAAAGCTAATTCCTGCCAGGGTAGCGACAATGAGTCTAGGAATTTGTAAAAATGATTTTTTCATGGGATTTTGACCCTAAAATTGCTCTATTTTATCTCTTTAAGCAAGAGTCCGCCGCAGTTGGGGTTGGATACTCAGTAAGGCGACAACGGCAAAGCCAAACAATACTAGCAACGCTCCCCCGAAGGTAACATCACCCCAAGGAGCTTGCATAACTACGCTACTTAGTCCCCAACTACTGTGGAGATACAAATAGCGAATGGGTTCGATCGCATAGCTGAGAGGATTTAGGGTAGCTACAACCTGCAACCATTGAGGCATGAAGGATAGAGGAGCTAAAGCGGTACTAGCAAACAATAATGGTAGGTTGGTGACGAAAATTACTGCAATCAATTCAATGTGTCCGGGTAGAGCGAAAGCCAAACCAAGGGAGATGGCTGTTACGCCTAAAGCTAAGAGAAAGACTATTAAAGCGATCGCACATAAACCCGTTGCATCTGGTAGCCCAGCCCCAATAAACGCTGCTGCTGCAACAATTACGGCTGCTTGTAACAAACTTTGGCTGATGATAAAGATTGCTGAAGCAAAGACAATGGAAAACCGGGATGCTAACGGTGCTACCAGCAAACGATTCAAAAAGCCGAACTCGCGGTCAAACATTACGGGTAAACCAGCATTCAGCGCCCCAGCAAAGGCTGTAAACACAATTACTCCAGCAGCCAAAAATTGTCCGTAATTTGTCGTACTGCCGAACAATCCCTTGGGGGCATTTTGAAATAATGCACCAAATAGCACCAACCACATCACTGGCTGAATAATTCCGGCAACCAATGTGGAGGGACGCCGTTGTAATTGAATAAACAAGCGACGAGTTAAAGCCAGCGTCTCTTGTACCAATTCACCGAAAAAGTTAGGTGCAGGATTAGTATCTGCTTGTGGCGATGCTAACGGCTGCCAATTGATATCAGATTTAGGAGTAACGCTCATAAATAATTGGGGAGTGGGGAGTGGGGAGTGGGGAGTGGGGAATTGGGGAATTGGGGAATTGGGGATTGGGGATTGGGGATTGGCAAAACTCTTTCCCAGTACCCAGTCCCCAGTACCCAGTCCCCATTCCCTATCTCATATTCTGCTTTTTCTCAGCTTTAGGATCGCGAGTGGCAACGGCTGCCAGTTCTGCATCCATCAGTGTGCGTCCTGTCGCGGCGAGGTAAACATCATCGAGGCTGGGGCGAGATTGGGCTATGCCAAATATGGGTAAGCCAGCAGTATTCAGCGCTTGCTGTATGTTAATCAAAACATCGTTCTGAGGTGTCACTACTAAGTTGAGGGAATTACCTTGAGCGCTGTTGATGATCACTTCTTGCACAAATGGCAAAGGTTGCAAGAGGTTTTTGGCAATTTCTGCTTCCTCAATGGGGGAAAACTCGCGGATTCGCAAGGTGATGCGATCGCCCCCTACTTGATCTTTTAATTGTGAAGGTGTCCCAGCAGCAATTACAACGCCGCGATCTATAATCGCCACGCGATCGGCTAAAGCGTCAATTTCTTCTAGATAATGGCTGGTAATTACTACCGTCGTCCCAGAGGCGCGTAATTTTCTCAGGAAATCCCATACTACAAAACGGGTTTCTATGTCAAGCCCTACTGTTGGCTCATCTAACACCAAAACATCCGGTGAATGGAGTAAGCCAGCAGCCAAGTCTAGGCGCTTGCGTAAACCGCCGGAATAGGTTCCTGTCTTTTTATTGGCGTATTCTTGCAAACCGAGTAAATCTAATACAGTCTCGATGCGCTGTTTGGCTACTGCGCCTGGGAGGTGATAAAGTGCGGCTTGCAGTTGCAGCAGTTCTCTTCCAGTCAGCACCTTATCTATAGCGACTTCCTGCGCTACGTAGCCTAGTCGTTGTCTTGCCACTCTCGGATTATCTAACACAGAGATGCCAGATACTTCGATTTTGCCAGCATCCGGTGTGGTGAGTGTACATAAAGCACGCAAGGTAGTAGTTTTACCCGCACCGTTGGGGCCAAGTAAACCAAAGATTTCTCCTGATTCTACCTGAAAGGAAACATCTTGGACGGCAACCACTGTGCCGTAGCGCTTTTGCAAATTTTGAATGAAAACGGCGGGAGCCATGACAGCTTATCCCCAACTATACAAATCTCAATAAAGTCTATCTTTATTGTAGAAGGTGAAGAGCAAAGTTGATCTGGGTTTAAAGTTGCTTTATCAAGCAAGTTAAAATAGGCACATCAGTAGCAGTAGAGCAAAAAGAATCTTTCTCCTTTGCTTCTTATTGACAGGATTAGTGATTGAGCAGAACCTAAAAATTACCCATTTCTAAATTCAAGTTAACATCATACACTCCTTTATTTACTAGGGCGGATATATCCTTCTGCTTCCAATTTTTTTAACGCTCTTTGGGCTGCTGCTCTTCCATATTTTCTACCAATATCATAAGATTCCTGATAAACTTGAGGCAAAACGGTAATTGTTTTTTGTCCTAAAGGTGTCTGATAAAATGTAATAAGTTGTTTTATTTCTTCATTAGTATAATATTTCTTATAAATAGGAATAATCTCATCTACAAGATCATCTGATTTGAATTCAGCAGCAAACTTATCCCAAAATTTTTGAGGTACTTGAGGGTAATCGGACTTAACATTATTCAATAATTCAGTAAGAATCTGTCGAGAAAGATTTTTTACACCAATTAACTCGAACAATTTCTTGATATTATTAGTTTTTTCAATTTCTTGAGCGTTACTACTTGGTGCAATAGTATTAGTTGGACTTTGAGCAAAAGCGGCTCTATTATAGGTTGTTACCAGAGAAAGTATAACTGCTACTAACCAAAATTTTCTCTTCATTGATTTAAATTTATTCTTAATAGAGTATGATTTAGCTAAATCTGACAAATAGGCAACATTGTGAGAAATGTATTCAAGCTATTATCCTTAAATTTACCATATAAGTTATTAGTTTACTACCTTTAGTGTGCGTAAACTAATATCACCACAACCACTGATAAATCCTCCCATCGCCTGAATTTGTTGGAGATAGTCAAGGACGGGTTTGGTGATGATTTCTCCCGGCATCAACACAGGGATTCCTGGAGGATAGGGACAGACGATTTCAGCACATATCCGATCGCTTGTTTGTGCTAAAGGCAAGGTTTCACTGACAGCAAAAAAGGCTTCACGGGGAGAAAAATGTAAAGCATAACCCTGTGTACTTAAAAGATTCTGCCAATTAGCATTTTTAACAGTCAAGTTTGTTCGGCAATATTCTTTGGCAAGAGTGGTAAAACTTTGTATCAGTTGCTCAATATCGGCTGGGGTGTTGCCTAAACTAATGATAAAGGTGAGATGTTGCAATGATGCGAATTCAGCAGTAACAGCAAATTTTTCATCGAGAATTTCATCTGCCTCGAATCCGGTTAAACCTAAACTAGAAACAGTGACAGTTAATCGCGTTTCGTCTAAAGCGACAAAGCCGGGAGATCCCCCCAACCCCCCTTGATAAGGCTTGCTCGGAATCTGTAAAACGGATAAGCCAGGAATTTGACTGATTTTTGTTCTAGCTTCATCAGCTAGTTGCAAAGTGCGAGACATCAGCATTTTTCCGTGAAGTGCCATTTGCTGACGCGCTGCATCTAAAGAAGCTAAAAGTAAATAACTTGGACTGGTAGATTGTACAAGTTGCAAAGCTTTACTGATGCGATCGCAATCTATCCGATTACCTTGGATGTGCAGCATTGATGCCTGTGTCATTGCACCAAGTACTTTGTGGATGGATTGTACAGTTAAATCTGCTCCTGCGGCTAAGGCTGGAGTGGGTAATTCTGGATGAAAGGCAAAGTGGGCGCCGTGGGCTTCATCTACAAGTAGAGGAATATTATATTGATGTGTGATGTTGGCGATCGCACTCAAATTTCCACAAACGCCGTAATATGTTGGGTAAACTGTCAACACTGCTTTAGCATCTGGATGTTGTTGGAGTGCAGATTCTACAGAATTAGGCGTGATGCTATGGGCAATATCTAAAACTGGATCGTATTCAGGATTGAGAAAAATTGGTATTGCACCGGAGAGAATTAAACCAGCGATCGCAGATGAATGGACATTGCGAGGCAGAATAATTTTATCGCCTGTGCCACAGGTAGCGAGAATAGCTGCTTCAATCCCACAGGTAGAACCATTGACAAGGAACCATGTTTGTGATGCACCAAATACTTCAGCCGCTAGTTGTTGTGCTTCTTGAATAACGCCTTGGGGTGCAAACAGATTATCTAAATCAGCTAATTCGGTTAAATCAGCGCGAAAGACGGCTTTCCCAAATAAGTCAGCCAAGGATTGAGAAATTCCCTCACCTTGTTTATGTCCTGGGGTGTAAAAAGGTGCATGGAGTCTTGCTGCATTGGCTTTTAAGGCATCTAATAAGGGTATTTGATTTTGATTGAGCATTAAAAAAACAAACCGTTAATGATAAAATTTTAAGTCTGTTAGGGCATATTCATAGACGATGAAATTACCCAACGGTGAGCAAGCAGAGATTTCTGTACAAAAGCTCATAGGTTATTGTCTAAACCCAGAACATCCAAGTGGGAAACATAAAGCTAGAGTTTTTGCATCAATTCTAGGAATCACACTAGAAAACGCTGATGTTTTGCGTGAACTTATTCAAACAGCAGCAGTTGCAGGTGAAGTTGTTCAGCAAAGTACTACGCAATTTGGTCAACAGTTTAAGGTAGATTGGATAGTACCTGATACAGACGGAATCAGGCTGCGGACAATCTGGGAAACTACCGCTAATAATGTTTATCCACGTTTGATTACTGCATTTCTGAAGTTAAATGAAAAAAGTTAAACTTTTGGATACTATTGCTACACTCAAGCCGATTCCCATTGAGAGATTACAACTATTGGAAGCAGATTATACTTCTATCGAAAGCTTGCCCAGTGGGCAAGTTGGGACAATTGTAGAAGTGTATGAGCAAGAAGAAGAATATCATTATTTAGTCGAGTTTGCTGATACCCAAGGTTCTGAATATGCAATGGCGACTTTGAGAGCAGATGAAATCTTAGTTTTACATTATGATTTGGCAATTGCCTAAATTTTTACTTTAAGAACGAAAAGACTTGTGTTCTGAACGAAAAGACTTGTGTTCTGGACGAAAGGACTTGTGTTCTGGACGAAAGGACTTGTGTTCTGGACGAAAGGACTTGTGTTCTGGACGAAAGGACTTGTGTTCTGGACGAAAGGACTTGTGTTCTGGACGAAAAGGCTCGTGTTCTGGACGAAAAGGCTCGTGTTCTGAACGAAAGGACTTGTGTTCTGAACGAAAAGGCTCGTGTTCTGAACGAAAGGACTTGTGTGTACACCGTAGGTTCTTCGAGAGGGGGCTATGATGTACCTTATGTGATTAGGAAAGGCTATATAAATTTGTATACGTAGCAGATTATAAACGTTTACCCTTTAGAAAAAAAGTTTTTGATTTACTGTTCAGGATTGAGAAAAATTGGTATTGCACGCAGAGGCGCAAAGGACACAGAGGAATAAAAGACTCGTTACGCAGAATGCTATGCTTACTTAAAATTCATAAGTCCTGTGTGGCTGACTAGATGAGAGCTTATCATCAAATCCCGATTTTTGAGTGTGGTGAACCGATAATAGCGATTCCTTTAGAATTGTTTGCGGTGGAATCTCCCCATCCTTATGAAAAATTAGGTGCGCCTTATAGCGATCGCTCTCCCTATTATCTCCGTAAAAGCGTTATTGAAAATTTGCTCCAAGCGCAAAATTATCTTAATCTCCTGCATCCGAATTGGCGTATCCAAATTTTTGATGCTTATCGCCCGATCGCAGTCCAGCAGTTTATGGTAGATTACAGCTTCGCCCAAGCAGTGCAAGATAGGGGATTAACTGATGCAGAATTATCCCCAAACCAACGCCAAGAGATTTGGGAAGCGGTTTATGAAATCTGGGCTGTACCGAGTTTGGATGAAAAAACCCCGCCTCCTCACAGTACAGGTGCGGCGGTGGATGTGACGTTGGTAGATGATAAAAGGCAAATAATAAATATGGGTTCGCCAATTGATGAAATGTCAGAGCGATCGCACCCAGATTATTATGCCAATTTTGACCACCAACAAGCGCAAAAATATCACACTTACCGTCAGCTATTGGGAGATGTAATGTTAAAAGCCGGCTTTCAACGTAATCCTAGAGAGTGGTGGCATTTTTCTGTTGGCGATCAAATGTGGGCTTGGCTGAATAATCAATCTAATCCAGCCAATCCAGTAATAGCACGTTATGGACGTGTCCTTTAGCAGTGAGAAGAATTTTAGATTTTGGATTTTGGATTGAACAATCTAAGAGGGTGTTTGAAAAGTTATTATTGATGTATCAAATATTTTTTACCCCACCCTAACCCTCCCCTTGGTAAGGGGAGGGAACTAGATTTTCCTAACCCTCCCTTTGGTAAGGGGAGGGAACTAGATTCTCCGGTTTCCCCCCTTTATAAGGAGAAGGAACTAGATTCTCCGGTTTCCCTCCTTTATAAGGAGAAGGAACTAGATTCTCCGGTTTCCCCCCTTTACAAGGGGGGATTAAGGGGGGTAAGAATGCAAAGATACAGCCAACGACTTTTCAAACATCCTCTAATACCAATTAGAACAATAGACATCTGGTGAAATTAATTATTTCTATTGATTTCAATCCAACGCAAATCTTCGGAATCACCCCACAGGTTACAAGTTCCCAGTCCTGAAACCCAACCAAGAGTTATCTGTCTTCCCATTTGAAATGCAGTTAAGATAGCTTGATAATGTTCGCTATCTTTATAAGCAGCAAAACGACCTGTGGTATTGCAACTGGTTCGCCCTGATTCCACGCCACCTGTAATTTTGAAAACAATTCCTCCATTTAGAGTAACAATATAAGAAATGTATCCACCTCTACTTTCTCCAGCAAACGCACCATTAGACCACGCAAAAAGCGAGATAAGCACTGCATTAAAAACTAATATCTTTTTCATTTCTGTACCTTTCCCGTCAAGTTATGTTTTAGGCTCCCTCACAGGGTAATTGCGAGAAAAGCTCGTATGATAATATACTGATTTTTTCCAGATCACACCCCAAATTTAATATCTCGTAAAACTATCACCTAACCATATTTTTACTCTTTACACAAATAATTTTTCAGTAATAGTGCTTAAATTTATCCTGGAATCGAGAGACTTCTTGCAAAAGTCCCTAACACCCTAACTTAATTAGTCTACTAAAGTGGACTTGGGCTATAAGAGAGGAACTTTAGTTCTGGGCGGTTTATGTCTTGAACGAAATAGTCCTAAACCAACCCAAAGGGAGCTACGAGATCCGGCAATCTTCTATCATACTGATTTATACTGCTTGTCTCAAGTTTTATCCATTCATCTAGGAGACAAGCAATTATTTTACTATTGAGCTAATTAATGTTCATGATCTTGATGATGATCGTTTAGTCCTTGCTCAGTTTCTAATAGCCGTGAAATAAGTACGTCTGCTTTTCTACTAATAACAGACCTAACTTTATCAATAGCAACTACTTCACTGATTTTGACAACCATTTCCCAGAGAGTATCCTCCTCTGTATCTTTGTTGTAAGTTCTATGTTTAAACCACAATAAATCATCCCAAACTCCGATAATTGTGGCGAAATACCACTTATCTCGTACTAGTATCCAGATTTCTTGTTCTAAGTAAGTCTGTAGAAGAGGTTTCACGATGAGTAAGATAATGGAAAAGATTGTGCTACATATTAAGTAAGTATTAACAGGTAAAGCAACAGTTAAAATACTGATATATTTTAGTGTAAATTATATTAACCTATTTTAAAAATTAGTAAATCAACTGTATGCAAACTGAGGTTTAGCGAATAGCTAAGTTGCTAATTTTATTATTTTGGTAAATACTGCCTGTATAAAATACAATTTTATGATTTAGTATTGACTGCTACAGACTGAAATATCTATTACAGCATTATCACTGAACCGGATCGATACCATTGCTAAACTAGTAATTTAGATGATGCATTGCCAAGGGTGCGAATCGCGTATCTGCCCAACTCCAAGTGCTATTTCATTCTCATCTAGCCCGCCTCAGAATGAATTCAACAGTTTAATAACTAAAGTCGTCTAAAGACAATTGAGGAAAGGTATAGTCTGCGCTAGGGACTTTCAACAATTAACAAATAAATTACCCAATCTTGTGGGGTGGGCATCTTGCCCGCCTTGGGCTAGTGGGCGGGCGAGACGCCCACCCCACAAGCAATACGGTTCGGTTAGGGTTTTTTGATGAAAATTCTAAATCACAAAGACGCGATAAATCGCCGTCTGTACAATAATTAATCCTTTGTCTTGACGGCGATTTATCGCGTCTTTTGGCTTAACCGAACCGTATTGACCCCACAAGAAGTAGTTGAGTATTTTTTTATTTGGAAGTCCCCTATCCGCAATTTCTGCTCAGTTTAGCTTTCCTGTATTCTGACGACTGATGCCAATATTGCTCTTCGATAAAGCTTTCGCTGATTAATTCACCCCTTTGTGGGAAGTAATTAATAAGCCAATAAGTGTATTTTATTTATAATCAGACCAATACAAGATGGTTTGAAAGATAATTCACGCAACGGATGTATCAATCATGTTAAACCTGATATTCACCAGATGTATAAAAATAAAACTCTTGGTGGTTTCAACAGCTTTTTTCCTGGCTATACAAACTTCTGCCAATGCTCAACAATCCCTTCCTAGTTTGACTCCAGCACAAGCTCAACATTTATCCCGTGACTTAGTTCCATATAACTCTCAAGACTTTTTTAGGCAAGGAAAAAATTCGATTGAGAGAGAAATTCAAATTCTTCGGCAAAGGCAACTGCGCTCAATTAAACCTGTTCTTAAAATTCATTCAGTACCGCAGAAAAAAATACCCCATACTCAGCAAAACTCTAATATCTTAACTAGGTAAGAATTATTATGCGTTATGAAACCTTAGAAGCACAGGCATCATAATCAGTATGCCCTGGTTCCTTTTTACAGAGCTTTTGTGTTTTAATAAACTTTGCAACACAAATTTACAATATCAATCATCTAGCAAACCCATCAACGCTTGAACTTCAACGTCTTGCGGCTCTGACAATTGACTTTGTAACTTTAATAATTCATCTTGTAATGCTTCGGCTACATGGAGCATATTAGATTCTTGTGCAATTTTTAGCTGATTTTCTTTAACCTTGATTTGTTTAAGCAAGTTATTTTCAAAATGAATTGAATTGTAATGTTGAGTAATCATAGCTTTATATTTTTTATCAATTTATGGAATGCAGTTAAATTTACCACCTATGTATTATTCCACAATTTCACCATTTTTTAAATATCTGGTAATTTAATCTTTATTACTTGTAGTACAGCACAGCCTAAATAAACATACCATTTTCTTATGGCGCAAAAGCTTGGAATAGAATTATGCGTGAATGCGTGACTTCCGCCTTGCGGTAGTAGTATTTACGGGTACAGCAGGCTTAATACACCATGCCCGTATTTTTAGATGCTTTTACAAAAATGGAAATCATGATATAAGATTGGTTGACTTAAGGGGAATTTTAGATAACACATATAGGAACCAGAAAAACGTAAAGCGGCTTGCCGCAGGCTACCACAGAAGCATAGAGAAGCCAGTGCGTCCTTGCGGTTAAGAAACTTGTTCGCTCTTAGCGTTAAGGCAGGGTAGCAACTGACGCGACAGGGCGAATAGTTTGAGAAAGTTTTTGCGTAAGTCGCCACACATTAACTTGTGTGTTACTTCACCGAGTCTTGCTGGATATTTTAAACAATTTTTTGTGAATGATATGAACTTCAAACTTATGAATCAATTCAAAATTCAAAATTCAAAATTCAAAATAAAAAGATACATTTTTACCTTCGTAAAAATTATATCTACAATCCTTATAACAAGCGCAATTGGATTGGAATCATGGAATATTTATACAGTAATAACTAATACTAATCTGCCAAGTAGCCTTAATCCAATTTTTTGGATTGAGCGTTTTGCCATGACTAGCCATTTTATCGAAAGTATTATAGCAGCTTTTTATGCACCTTCAAGAAAAAAGATGCCAATAAAATATGCTACTTATACTTTTTTCGTAGGCACAATTGGGTTGTTAGAACTGTTTTCTCCAGAGAATGACTCTTGACGGTTCTACGCCTTTTGGATTATGTCGGTTGGTAGGGTGCATTAATGCAGCATCCTACGTAAGAAAGTTGTAGGTTATTAAATCCACGCTATTAAGCAAAAGTCAGATGTGGGGGTTTACCAATGTAGGCGACTGGTGAATCTAACAGGCAGAAGGGAGTATAGTTTGTATAGTTAGCTTTTTGCTGAAATTTGAGTTTGACACTAAAGGATTAGAAAATGTCTACAGATACTGACATAGTTGCTTACGTTCAAGAAAGCGAATTTGATACTGTTTTAAATGGAAGTGAAGAGAAAGTTGTTGTTGTTGATTTTACTGCTACTTGGTGTGGGCCCTGTCGCTTGATCAGTCCCTTAATGGATCAACTTGCCGAGGAATACAAAGGTCGCGCCAAAGTTGTTAAGGTAGATGTTGACAGCAACAAGCCAATTTTTAAAAGATTCGGTCTTCGCAGTATTCCAGCAGTTTTAATTTTTAAAGATGGTGATTTAGCAGAAACAATCGTAGGAGTTTCACCTTACGAGCAGTTTAGCGAAGCTGTTCAGAAGCTTCTTGAGGTTGTTTCAAGCACTGATTCGTAATCCATAATTAATAAGGATTGATACTCAATGCCTAATAACGGTAGTGACGTTTCAGGTGGTGTTTAAATTCCACGAAGTTCCGAGCCTTGGAAGCCGATCCTCGGACTTCTCACTACTTGAAGCATGATTATCAATTATAAATTTTTAAACGTTTTCTTTTCGCCTATAATGTGCCTGAACTAAGCCAGTAGAATATTGTTTTGAGTTAATCAGCTCCAATTTTTCTTCAGGGCTAGGTGGCGGGAAAAGGCGTATACCGTCACCTAAGATAATTGGAATAGTTGAAATAATATATTCGTCAATCAAGCTGTGCTGAAGAAACGAATTGATTAATGCTCCACCACCAACTAACCAGATGTTTTCATAACCTTGAGCTTCTATATTTGCTAAGGCTGGCTCTACTGTATCAGAAACAAATGTAACGTCTTCACGATCAGATTGGAGATGGCGCTGGGTGAAAACGAAGGATTTTTTGTCTGGATAAGGCCATTTATCAAAACCAAGCCCTACTTCATACGTCTTGCTACCTAACACGATCGCATCAATCGATTCGTAGAAATCAGTGTAACCGTAGTCTTCACCTTCTATATCAAGGATTGACAGCCAATCAATTCCACCATCACTGCGAGCGATGTAGCCATCCAAACTAGCTGCAATGTAGAGTGTAA